>DAET01000053.1:27795-41553 GCA_002497765.1 Euryarchaeota archaeon UBA486 | reverse complement strand
CCGTGGTGGTCCTGTCCGGCGGTGACTTCGTCAACCGCGACGTCGAACTGAACCACCTCGAGGTCCCTGCTTGCGAGACGCCGTTGGAGGTTTCGGCGCAGAAGGAGGACCGTCTCCTCGTAATCACGATCCGTCGTGATGGTGGCCACGACGGCGCATTCATCACCTTCTGGTGTGACACACGAAGCCCACGCCACGCCGGCCGATGCCGAAGAACCGTTCCAAGCATAGGCCGTGGCAAGGTGGCATTCGACGAGCGAACCCATGGGCAGCGGGCGAGGCGGCGTGGCTTCAAAGCCCAACGGCAGCATGGCGCCCTGAGCTTGTATCAAGCGAACATCACCCAATCCAAGTTCAACGAGGCCTTGGTCAAACGCATCTTCGGCGTTCTCTCCCCACGGTGCAACAGCGGTCATGAGCCATCCAGGGCAAGCAGGCGTGCGAGAAGATTGCATGATGATACTACAACCGCAACGGGTTCATGAAGACCGTGGTGCTCGGCGTTGCATGGCAGGCAGACCTCGATTGGTGCTGGCCTTGGGCACCGGAACCGTGGTGCTCATGGCGGGAATCGCTGGCTTAGGCTCCGGTGAGTATACGCTTACTCTGGCCATTGGAGCCCTCGGTGCGACGATAACAGGGGCTGCATGGATACTCCTCTCCAGCCCAGTTGGTGAAGGGCAACGGGTGTTGGGCAACGCAGCATCAAACAACGCAAGTTCCCAAGGTACCATGGATACAATCGAAAATTTGCCCGACCCGATGGCCAGCGACATGGACATGCCGCTTTGATCAGAACAAGCGAACGGTCTCGAGGTTGCTCGGAGCGAACGTCAAGCAGTTGTATCGCTCACGAAGCGTCAACCCAAGTTCATTGCACTTCTGATAGTCGCCGTGGTGGCAGATGATGTTCTTGGGCGGAGGATTGATACGGTCAACGAAATCGAGGAGTTGGCGACGGTCGGAGTGTCCTGAGAACCCGTCAATGGTCACCATTTCGCAACCAATTTTCACAATCTCCGTCTTACCGTTGATGAGCATGGGGACTTCACCGAATCCTTTCTGGAGGCGACGACCCAAGGTTCCTTCAGCTTGGTAGCCAACGAAACAGAGCGAGTTGCGTTCTTCATGAGCCCAGTTCTTGAAGTACTCCATCACGGGGCCGCCGTTGAGCATCCCGGAGGTGGCCAACACAATGCACGGCGACGTATCCATCACGATGCTCTCTCGCAGCTCACGCCCTTTCACGGGGCGGAACCATTCGCTCGTGAACGGGTTCTCACCGTCGTCCTTCAACAAGGACTTGCTCAGCGCCTTGGTCAGGTAGTTCGGGTGAGAGGCGTGAATGGCGGTCGCTTCCTGAATCATGCCGTCGAGCCAAACCGGCACGGGTTTGACCGTACCGGAACGGAAGAGTTCGTCAATGGCGATCATCACTTCTTGGCTTCGACCGACAGCGAACACGGGACAAATCATCTTGCCGCCACGCATCAGGGTGCGGGACACGATGTCCTGGAGTTCCTGATTGGCCTCTTGGCGAGAGGGTTGATAGTCGCCCGACGCCCCATAGGTTGACTCAATCACCAGGGTTTCCACGCGGGGGAAGCGGGTGTTGGCAGCGTCGAAGAGCCACGACTTCTCGTATTTCTGATCGCCGCTGAACACGATGTTGTGCTTCCCGTCGGCGATGTTGAGGTGAACGGCGGAGGAGCCCAGGATGTGACCGGCGTTGGAGAAGGTCAGTTTCACATCGGGTGCGATGTCGGTCGTTGAATCCCAGTCCACGTCAACCACGTGCTTCATGCACATGCGAATGTCTTCCATGTCGTAGGGCGTTCGCTTGCCTTCTGCACCGCCCACTTTGAGGTAGTCGGTTTGCAAGAGCAGCATCAGGTCTCGCGTCGGTGGCGTGCAGTAAACTGGACCTCGGTAGCCGTACTTGAACAACACCGGAAGCATACCGGCGTGGTCAAGGTGAGAATGGGTGAGCACGACAGCGTCCAACTTGTCAAGCGGCAACGCTTCTGGTGCGTTGAAAAACGGCATCGGGTCGGTGTCCGAAGCGATGTTCACACCCACGTCGATCATGATACGGGACTCGTTGGTCGTGACATAGTGGCAGGCTCGACCTACTTCACGGTAGGAACCGAGCGCAGTAACACGGGCCCAGGTACCTCCCGGGCGGGTCGGGCGGTGGATGTTCAATCCGAAGTCCTTCAACAGTTTACGTCGCTCGTCCCCGTGGGTTTGACGGTACATGCGGATGTCATGAACCGTTTTCGAAAACAGAGGTGGCGTTCGCTCAACCTTGACGGCCCACCCGGTTTTGTCCCGAATGGCGTTGCTGTTCTCACCTCGACGACCAATCGCCGTGCCGGGCTGTCGACATTGGATGATCACCTCACGGTAGCAAGCGTCGAAGTACATCTCGGTGATGTCGGCCTCCTCGGGGATGATGTCTTGAATGACGTCCTTTGCTTCGTCCATGTCCATCATGGCCTCAATGGGGGTGCGCAGCACGATCTTCCGCTTGACGCGTCGTGCGATTTTACCAATCAAACCGTCTTGGCCCGTAAAGGGCTTCATGTTCGCCGTGATGATGGCGATGTTGCCGGCTTCCAAATCGATTTCGTATTCGATGTTGCGAGGAATGATCTTCGCAATCTCGTCTTTCAGTTCTCGGTAGGTCATTTGCATGATGTTCACTTCACGCTCCCGCAGTCAGCAAGGACCACAGCGCACTCCCGGAGGAGTGGGAAGCGGCTGAGCCGCGGGAAAATGAACCTCACTTGAGGAGTTTAGCAATCTCGTCTTGCGAGACTTGTTGGTAGCCGGAACCCGGCGTGATGATGGCCAAATCCATGCCGTTGCCGGAGGCCGCATCACGCTGTCCCGATGCATGGAGGGCTCTCGCTGCCAATTTTAAGGCCTCCGCCTGAGACATGTTTTCCTTGAAACCGTCTTCAAGCACACCGTACATGTATGGCGAACCGGAGCCGGTTGCGCAGTAAGCATCGGGAATTGAACCGCCTGCAGAGTCGATGGAATACACGTGGCCACCGTCGTCGTCAACACCAACGATGAGGAGTTGCACCCAGTGAGGGCGACCGGAGAGGATGTTTGCGGTCAGGGTTGCAGCGCCCTTGACGGTCATGGGTTGTTGACGGCGGAGTTCAAACAAGGCCACTTCAGCAGCCAGTGTGCGGGACAGGGATTGGGCGTGGCCAACCAAACCTGCCGTGGTCAGTGCGAGGTTGTGCCCGATCTTGAAGAGTTTCTGAACACTCTTGTTTGCAATGAAATGACCCATGGTCGCACGGTGGTCTGCGCCGACGACGACGCCTCCCTTGAACGTGATACCGACGGTGCTGGTTCCGGTCTTCATGACGGTCTGGTGTTCTGACATGAATCCCTCACTCCCCCGACACTTCTTGAACCTTGGGCATTGAAGGAATGAAGCACCGGAAATTGAACGCTGCACACCAAACCCAACGCCAAGAAGCAACTTCAGGGGAGTGTTGAAGAAGCCTCGTTCTCAAGGTGTTCATGTGCGGCGAAGGCGACGAAAGGAAAAGGACGAGGCTCAATCCTCGCTGGATGCCTTTTCCCAACCCGTGCCGGAAAGTCAAGCCCCGGAGCCAACGGTGCCGGAGATGCCAGATCTCGACCTCCTTGAAGCGGCCGAAGCCAAACTGAACGAGCTGCCCACCAACAACGAACAATCGGTGACCCCCACGGCAGGTCCCCGCAACTTCGCGATGCCGAGCGCAGCCAGCAGGCCGGCACCTCGAATGCCACGAAGCGAGGTCACCTACCACAACCTCAACCAACTCTACCCGCATGCGCCTGTGCCGCTTTTCGAGGGCGAAATGGTGCTCCACAACTCGACCTTGTTGGACCTGACCGGATGCGGTCAACTGATGGATTGGGTCGCCGATGGTCACGGGTGCATCGTGGAAATGAAACGGATGATGAAGCGAACCACGGAATTCAACCAGGCCCTGAGCATGCTGTACCAGTTCATTGAGGGTGATGCGCAAGGCCAAATTATCCGCATCACGGACACGCGGTTGCTCCTTCTCCCCCAGGGATGCCGTGGTATTCGGGGCACGGAAATGGAAGGGTTTGCCGTCGAGAGCGACGACCTCAAGGACGTGTATGAATGAAAGAGCAAGCCATCGACATGCCCTGCCCGATTTGTGCGTCGACAGGCAACGTCAACATGATCGCTCACATCGATGAAATCCCCTATTTCGGCGAACACACCCAGGTGACCATTCTTTGCCACGATTGTGGCTGGCGGCAGACCGATTTTATCCCAGCCGAGGGGAAAAAGGCGGGGGGCTGGTCAATGGTCATTGACGACGAGGACAAACTTCGGGCGAGGGTGGTCCGTTCCTCGTCGTGCACCGTTTGCATTCCGGAATTGGACTTGGAAGTGAACCCAGGAACCAGTTCGACCGGCTATGTATCCAATGTGGAAGGGGTCCTTCATCGCTTTCAGGAGATCATCAACATGGTTGAACGGGACATTTCCAACCAATTTCTTGCTGCAGAGGGCGACGAACGCGAGGCACTGATGAATCAACTGGCAACGCTCCAACAGATGACGCTGACACTCTCGAACCTCGGAGGACCTGACGCCGAATCCATTACGCTTGAACTGCTTGACCCACACGGTCATTCCATGATTCTCCACGGGGATGCTGTGGAGCGTGATTTGACGGAGGAAGAACTGGAATCATTGCCTGTTGGGCCCGACCCAGCCGTGTTTTCCACGGACGATGTCGGCGAGTCATCGTGAGTCATCTGCGAGGAACTCGGCGACCTGATGGGCGGTTTGATCACGCATCTCGTGGAGTTCGCTCATCCACGCAGTCGCTCGTTCAATGCACAATTGCTTCATTTCACCGGCGAGGAGCTTCCCCGACCGGAAGGCAGCGTTGATTTCGCCAAGGTAGGCGTCGTCTTCTTCGAAGAAATACATCATGTATTGGTAAGCAACGTCGATATCAGGGTTGCCACCAAGACGACGGTGCTCTTCCACCGTTGGTTGGCCACCGGAAAATGCTCGCTTGATCTTCTTCTCTACGGTGGCAATCTCATCGCGCAGGAACAAGGTCGTTTTTGGCTGACTGCTGCTCATTTTGTCGCCCGTCATGCCGACGGCGAAGTGATGGTAGGTTGAGGCAGGCGCCATCAATCCAGGACCACCCAAGGTTCGCTCCAACCGAAGGAGCGCCATGCGAATCGAATGACGGTCTCGGGATGTGGCGGACGGTATGTGAACCGTCCCCTGCTTCGGACTTGAGACGATGTCTGAAAATCCGAGTTCGGCAACGGCGTCCACCACGCGGTCAAACACAGCAGCAACCTTGGCTTTGTCAACACGGCCGTTGGGCAGTTGCCCAAACACCTCGGCGTTCTCATCATGAACCGAGAGGCTCACAAGCCATCCCCTTGAGGAGGAGGCTCGGAGGTTGAACCAGTTGGTTTTGGCTGCCAGGCCGCGCGTCAAACGAAGGTGGGGGTCTTGGTCCACACCCACAGGAACCACGATGGGACGAAGGCCACCATATTCTTCCAATTGCGGATGTAAGATATCACCGACTTGTACCAAAGGTGCTTGAACATGGGCGAGGTTAGTTTCGCCACCGAACCCATAGATCGCCTCGAATTCACTGAGGTTCGTGCGCTTGCCAAGTTGGAACCCAAGGCGTTGAACAACGGGCCGAGTCGATTGGAAGTAGACGTTGGTTTTCTCGGGGTCAAGCCCCAGTGCAGCGTAGTGAGCAATGTACTCCTCAAGGGCGACGGAACGTCCCTTGGCGAGGGAAACGCCTCGAGTGGCCTGGCTCTCTAAGTCGGCAACGGCAATGGTTACGTCGCCGCCTTGTTGTTGGAACCACTTGACCTGCTCCACCACCATTGAATGGCCAAGGTGCATCTGACCGCTGGGCATCAGCCCTGTGAGGACGCCAAACGCTCCGCCCGTTCGCTGAGCTTCCAAAATGTGATCGACGTCTCGATGGGCGAACACGATACCCCGACGGTGAAGTTTGGACGGTGAAACGAGGTCGACATGCTCCATTGACGTCAAACCGAACTGGTCAATGATGCGGTCGTAATCGGTGGATTGGGCGCTGCCCCACGGGTCAATGACCAAGTCATCTTGCGCCATGTTTGCTTCCTCCAACGGGCCTACGCTTCCTCGTCGGCATCAAGGCTTCGCATGATTTCACGGTCCGGATACCGTTTTTTGCTCTCACTACGGAAGGCCAATTGCTTCATGGGCCCCAACCCCTCACGGCCCAGCACACCAAGCATGACAAAGACGGTGAACACGCTGACACCAACCACGGCGTAGGGAATCCATGCATCAGCGCTCTCTGCTGGGCGGGGCTGAACCAGCCAGGTGAATCGAACGTCGGTGTCGTCAACAAACCGCTTCGCCCACTTGAACAAGTCTGTTGTTTCATGACCTGCCACCGTCACGGCAGCGGAATGGTTGTTGAAGAACGTGGCCTGCGCGAGGATGTCGTGTTCAACATCCGATGCATTGAGCGTGATGTTGACCGCATGCCCGTTGACCACAGAGAGGACCAAGGTGCCGTCTGTTTGCTGCCACCACCCTTCCTGGGCCAGTTTCTCACCCTCTATAGAAGGCAGCCCTATGTTTGAGTTGGCCGTCGATACATTGGAAACCTCAACCCCTTCAACATCGATCAGCCACGTCAGCGGGACGTTCCATGGAAGGCCATCAGACACGGCGCGACAGGCCTCTGCCTCCAAGGCTTCGAAGGTGATGACCGTGCGACCGTCAACTTCAGCTACGTCTCGCTGGTATTCGTAGCATCGCTTGGCCGACCATGACGACCATGCTTCCCCCCATGTGGTCAACCAGATACCGGGTGTGTCATCGAGGTAGGTGAGGACGTCGCGGTCGTGGCGAACCGTTGCATCGTTGACACGGCCGATCCAGTACAAATTGACCAGGCCGCCCATCTCCACCTCTGTTTTGAGGTCCTCAAGCGAGGCGATTCCTTTTTCGAGGCTTCCTCCGCGCCTGCCCAAATTGTACCAATCCCAGACATCAACGGGGGCATCGCTGGCGTTGTGCCAAGCGCTTTCTTCGAGGTTGGTTTCGTCGCCGTGAACCACAAAACCTTGGCTGGCCACTTTGGTGTGGTCCGACATGGTAAGCGTTGAGGGCGTAAACGTGGACAAAGGAGCGACGCCCCAACGACTGGCGTTGGTTCGTTCCTCGATGTAGGCCTTGCAAGCGTTGGCAACCGCTCCGGGATCGTTGGACCACGACAGCCCTGGCATGCCGTAGCAGCCAAATTCATCACCAAGATCGAGGCGTTCCTTCGCAAAGGAGGTGCGCAACCATCCATCCTCCTCCCACGCAGCTTCTGCAAGGGCGACAGGATGAAGCACCACAGAGACGACCAGCACCCCGAGGAAAACGGGGAGGGACATCGAGACTGAGCGGCTCATGCCGCACCCTCCGGTCTATGGCCTTTCACGCTTGTCCTTTCTCCCATGCTGCCTGAACGGACCGCAAGAGGCTGGTTTGGTGAAAAAACATCAAAACCTCCCCGGACGAGGTGGGTGCATGAGCGAGGGAGGTGAACTGGAAAACGCATGGCAGACCCTCAAGCCCCATTGGGTCATTGAACCGAGCGCCGAACCCCTCCCTTCAACGCCCGTGTATGCTGGTTTGCGCATGTTCCTCTCACCCGCACTTCGCCCACTTTTGCGATGGCGAATCCATGGGGCAGAACGAATCCCACGGAAGGGGGCGACCATCCTCGCGGCCAACCACCTATCGCACGTTGATCCGATTGCGGTGATTGCTGCAGCTCGCCGTACTACGCATTACCTCGCCAAGGACGGCCATTTCACCAACCCGTTGACCCGTTTTATCATGCGAGCCACCGGGCAAATTGAGACGCATCGAGAAGCGGGCGGGAGCGACGCGTTGGCCAGCGCTGCCAGCATCCTCAACCACGAGAAGGCCCTGGGCATTTTCCCCGAAGGCACCCGCTCAAAACGAACCGAAGCCCCCTTTCTTTTGCCTGGAAAAACGGGCGTAGCACGGCTTGCAGCGGCTTTTCCTCACGCCGTGGTGGTGCCGCTTGCCTTGGTCGGCACACGTAACATCATGCAACCGCAGCACCACAAATGGCCACGGCTCTATCGACGCTTCGATGTCAATGCAGGCTCGGGTGTGACCTGGCTTCAGTGGTTGGCCTCCAGCAACGGCGGCAACATGAACGCAGCAGAACTTCAAGCCCTTGCACAACAAGATGAGCACGAGATCAGAGCGGAACTTGCTCGCCTGTATCGGTCCTTCACCGACCAGTTGATGGCTTCCATGTCAGCGCTGGGCGCACCTTGAGAGTAAAAATAACCTCGCCGTGCATGACCAGTGTGACGTTGCACCACACCGAGTTCGGCCTCCTTGACCTCACCCTTCAATCAAAGCGCGCAATGCAGCCCACGCCCGAACGCATCAACGCTGAACTGCGTGGGCTTGGTCTGCTGGATAGCGTCGTAGCGTCGGCCAAGTCGTGGGGGCGAGAACTGTGTGCACTGACCGGGAACACCACCTTGGTGGCTGCACTGGACGGGTTTGAATTGAAAATCCACGTGATGGAAACCCTCCGAAAGTTCCTTCTTTTTGACGACCCCCACCTCGTGGTGAGTTTTCACCGCGGCCGAAACCGCTCGGTTGGCAGTGTTGAGCAGGTCTGCATTCTCTACAATCGCCAACATCCAGGTTGTGCGGTGTCCGATGCATTGGTCTCCCTCGTGCTGTTGGGCGAAGCGAACTGGCCGGAGGACGCCACACCGTCAACGCTTCGTGAATTCGCCATGGCAGCCCAAATCGAACAGCGAGCACGTCGCCTCAAACTCGGTCTGATCGAACTGACCCTCGAAGATCTTGAGGAAATTAACGACATCCGAAAGGCCCTCGATCTTGGCATTCCACAAGCAGCCGTTGACATGTTGTGCTCCTTCTGCCGTCGTTGCTACACCTGCAAAGGCATGGAAATAGAGGCGGTGAAGCGATACACGGCCCCCCTGTTCGATGAAATCCCTCGCCGGTCCATAGAAGCCTATGCGCTCAGCCCAAGCACGCCCAGCGACCTGTTGTTCCTTCCCGATTTCGCCGTGGTTGCTTGAACAACCCCTAAGTGCTTCCTCCGCTGGTTGAGAACAGGTGATTCCGTGCAAGCGTACCTCGACCTCATGAGCCACATCCTCGCCAAGGGAGCTGACAAAGGGGACCGGACGGGGACGGGAACAAAGTCAGTTTTTGGTTACCAAATGCGGTTCGACCTTGCGGATGGCTTTCCGATGGTCACCACCAAAAAACTGCACTTGCCCTCCATCGTCCACGAATTGTTGTGGTTCCTCAAAGGCGATACGAACGTGAAGTACCTTCAGGACAACGGCGTCCGAATCTGGAACGAATGGGCCGATGAAAACGGAGATTTGGGGCCGGTCTATGGAAAGCAGTGGCGCCGCTGGGAAACAAAGGACGGGCGGATCATCGACCAAGTTCAACAAGCCATTGAAGCCATCAAAACCAACCCCAACAGCCGAAGAATCATCGTGTCTGCTTGGAACGTGGGGGAACTGGACGAGATGGCGTTAATGCCATGTCATGCCTTTTTCCAATTTCACGTCGCCGATGGTCGTCTGAACTGCCAGCTCTACCAACGAAGCGCCGACGTCTTTCTCGGCGTCCCGTTCAACATCGCCTCCTACGCGCTGCTAACGCACATGATGGCCCAAGTGTGTGACTTGGAGCCGGGCGTGTTCGTCCACACGTTGGGAGATGCCCACCTGTACAACAACCACCTTGACCAAGCCCGCCTCCAAATCACGCGAGCGCCACTGCCGCTTCCCACCCTCAAACTGAATCCAGACATCAAGGAGATTGACGGGTTCACCTACGACGACATTGAGGTGGTGGGCTACGAACATCACCCCCATATCAAAGCCCCCATTTCGGTTTGAGGTGAACGATGTGCTGTCGATGATCTTCGCTTGCGATGAGAACGGTGCCATCGGAAAAAACGGCGATTTACCGTGGCGTCAGTCCACTGACCTCCAACATTTCAAACGAACCACGCTCAACAAAACCGTGGTCATGGGTCGAAAAACGTGGGAAAGCTTGGGCCGACCCCTTCCCAACCGCCGCAATGTCGTCATGACGCGCCAAGGGGTTGAAGACGACGTCGAAGTGATGTCGTTTGACGAAATCATGGCGCTCTCCGATGAGGACGACGTCATGATCATCGGCGGCGGAGAGATCTATGCCCTCTTCCTCCCTTATGCCAAAGAAATTCACCGTACCGTCATTCACACCGTTGTCGAAGAGGCCGACACCTTTGCCCCGGCCATCAACACCGACGAGTTCTATCTGATCGGCGAGCGGCATGTGGAAGCAGGCGATCGCGACGAGCACGCGATGACGTTCCAGCATTGGATTGCCTGATTATTCGGGCCGGTACTCCGTCACTCGAACACCAAGTCGGCCCTGCAAGGCTTCGCGCTTCATGATTCGAGCGTATTTTTTCTCAAATGCTGCTTTGAGGTCAAGTTCCATGGCCAAACTGTGACCCATCAAGAGAATGAGGACATCCGCCATCTCTTCAGCACACTCCTCCAGCGGTTTTCCCTTGGTGACCGCTGCAGCCAGTTCACCCAATTCTTCGATGGTCAACGCCAATCGGTAGCCCATGTCGTGGCCGTTTTGACCTGCAAAATCGTGCTTGTGATGAAAGGCAGCGACCTTCTTCATCATGGCCTCCCATTCGTTGGAAGGCTCGTGGTCCATCCAATCTTGAACTGAAAATCCCTTCATGAGCCCGACTCAGCCGAGCAGCCCTTGATGTTTGGCTTCGTCCAGGATACTGAAGATGCACGACCAAACGGGTTCAAGCCGGTCGTTGGCTTGCGCAGAGACATCCTCGTGATCAAGGGCCTTTGTTGCATCAGCCGGGTCCCTCCCAGCCGCCCAATTTGAGGAAATGCAGACCGCAGCATAGGGGAGGCTGAGTTCACATGACAGCTTTGCTTCCCTGGGCATGGTCATGCCCACCATATCACCACCAAGACGTTCGATGGCGTCAACCTCGGCTACGGTTTCAAATTGAGGACCTTGAGTCAACCAGTAAGTGTAGCGCATGATTTCTTGGCTGTCAAAATGTTGAGCATCGCGAAGAATGGCCTCAAGCATGGAATTCATTGTTTCATCAAATGGAACGGTGGCGGAGGTAAAGGTGGATTCGTCGTCGTGGAACGTGGTGGCTACTCCTGTAAAATCAATGTACTGTTCGGCGAGGGCTACCTTCCCCGGCGTGAATGAGGAAGCGATAGCTCCAACTGAGCACACGGAGAGGATTGCATCAACATTGGATTGGGACATGGCTGTCATGTTGGCTTTGTGATTGATCATGTGCGGTGGACAGCCATGACCACTGCTGCTGTGGTGGCGTTGGAGAAATACCAATTCATGCACGGCGCCCCCGATGCTCAGAGAAAAGCAGCGCAAGGGCACCTGCCCGTAGGGCGTGTCAACATGGACATCATCGGTGCGAATGACTTCACCCCCAACATCTGCGATACGCTTGGTGAGGTCCATGTTGATGAGGCCGGTTCCCCCAATAACTCCCAGTCGCATGGTTACCGCACTCTGTGATGATTTGTCAAGTCTACGGCGATTGGGAATCTTCTGTGCTGACATCCAATTCATTGATGGCCCGGACAGCCGCAACAACATCGCCATCTTCCCACCAGTCGACTGCAACAAAGGTCGGCCGTTTTCCATGCATCTGCCAGCACTCGACGGCGCGCTCAACCAAAAATTCCGGATCGTTGGTTTCCTCTGCATTGTTTGGACTTGACAGGCCCAATGGGCCGCTGAGCCAATTGTTCATGTGGAACACGACTTGTTTCTCATCGCCGCGATGAGGATTGCAGTCCATTTCTTCCTTGCTTTCCTCGGCGTAATCCGTTGTCCAGCTGTGTGTGAGGAAATCATGGAACCATGGAAACGCCTCATCGGAGGATTGTTCCCAAAAGACCACCAGCCGTTCCCCATTTTGAACCATCTCTCGAAGGGTTGGCCAAGGTTCGTCCAAGCCGTGAACGAAGGCATGCTCCATGAGGCCAGTCTCGTTCAACACATCGTGAAGATGGGGGGGTTCAACGTAATTTTCAACCAGAAGCGTCACCACATCGTTTGGTGCGCTCATCATGTGGTTTTCCAACGCCGTAAGCCACGCCCGGGCATCCACACTGCCATAGCTGCACGGGTTGATGGCCCCCCCGCTGCTCCCGTGGCAGAAACGAACACCATCGACACTCGGATTGGACGGGTCGGCATAATGCGTATCAAGCATGAACGCCCTCATGCCTGCATCCCACTGAGCGTCAAGGCCGGTGCGATGGTTGCTTGCTGGGTAAAAGATGCCATCCTCATGGGTTGCAAAAGCATTGTGCGTTTCAGGAAAGGTCACGTTGTCGTAGGTGCGAGAGCACAATTGGTCCCAACCGTTACACACCATGCCATCATCGTGTTCCTCTTCAGGCTCCAATCCCTCAACATCGGTAGAGACAACAGTGCATCCTGGCATGGAGAAGAGCACTCCCACGAGGAGGGCCACCAAGAGCCGCTGCATGGGCGGCCCTGCAGGTTACTACGCATCAAGGCAATGGTGCAGACGGCGTCACTCGTTGAGGCGAGCGATGAGATCTGCTTTCTTGCCCGATACAGGCTTGCCAGCGGCCTTCAGCAACTCCTTGAGTTCGGCCACCGTCATGCTGTCGTAGTCTGCACTTGCGTCCTCAGCAGGTGCAGCCTCTTCGGCAGGTGCTTCGTCTTCCGTAGCGGCAGGCTCGGCCGCAGGTTCGGCCTCAGCGACCTCTTGTTCAGCATCGCCGTCTTCGGCGTCTTCGCCATCACCATCGGCCTCTTCTTCGGCCATGGCGGCAGCGAGTGCTGCGGCCTTCTTGGCCTTGAGTTCGGCGGCCTGGCGCTCTTCTTGAGCGTGGATTTCATCGAGGGTGGGGCCGTCAGAAGCCACCACACCTTCTTGGAGAAGCTGACTCTTGCGAATGGCCACGGAGCGAACGGGGTAGATGGACTTCACGCCCTTTTCGATCTCCTCTTCCAGTTTACCGTCGAGCAATGCACGCTGAACATCAGAGTACGTGTTCTTGGCGCAGAATGCGATGATGATGTCACGGGTGCGGGTTCGCATGTCCTGCTTCACCGAGGTTTGGACACGCTGTTGCGTGATGATCAACGGCTTCATTCGCACCAAGTAACCATCGGTGGTGACCACGTCAATCACGTCGTCGACCTTGCCACGGTAGCGGCGAATCTGTCGGCGAGTGTGGTCGGTTTGGTGGTGGTGACCGATGAACGTGGTCAGGGCGTCTTGACCGACGCATTCCGTGACACGGAAGCGCATCACGACGTGCATCTTGGAGAAGTTGCCGTCAAATTCCTGCTGCGTCATTTCGTAGACGCGGCCAATGATGTGTTCGTCAGACTCACCGAGTGTTTCGCCAATTCGCTTGAAATCCCATGGATGGCGAGGTGCACGAATGGTGTACCATCGCTTCAACTTCCACTTGTCACGTTGTTTACGCGCTGCTGCACGTGCCTTTGCACTAACTTTCTTCGCCATGTCGTTCAACTCGGTGTGTCTTGCGGGGGCTACCCCACTTGCA
>DAET01000053.1:12354-27445 GCA_002497765.1 Euryarchaeota archaeon UBA486 | reverse complement strand
GTTGCCGACTCACCTCCCCTATTTGAATGGGCCTCATGGCAAGAACGCTGGCGTGAACCCCGATTCGGCAACCTCTTGACCCTCGCCCGCCACCCGGAGGTTGTGGGGCTTCATCACATCACATGGAGAGCAACGGCCAGTGCCGTTTCGAACGTGGAGGTGCTGGCCGAGGCCATGGCTTGGCTCATCGGGGATGAGGAGGCCGTGGAGCTGGACCGCAGCACTTCATATCACGGACCAGAAATGACCCTTGTGAAGGCATCGACGGCGAACAAGCGGAGAGCAGCGCGGTCCTTTGCCCGACTTGGCGAGGCCAACCTTCGGCAACTCATTGACGAGTTCGACAAGCGGGTGGACCAACACAATGTGCTCCACTTTCGGCTCAGCATGGACTCGCTCATTCGCGGCGAACCGGAACTGGTGAACACCACCGGGACCGGGACCGTCAAAGGTCAGGCGAAATTTGAGGTGTATTCCGGACTCCCTGCTGATCAGCAACTTCAGGCGACGTTCGACGAGGCGTTAGAACTGGCGGCGAGGGATGTTGCATGAGGTCTCCTCCACGACGCCCATCGTGTGTTCTTCTCGTTGCCATGCTGTTGATGGCATGGACACCGGTGATTCAGGGCGACACCAACGAATCCTTCGTCCAACCGACGCCGAGTTGCCATGCCGACCGCACCAACTGGACGCTCGGGTTGGTCTACTGCAACGCCAACGCTTCGACGGGCTACACCTTGTTCTCACCCATTCCCTCCAACACCACCTACCTCATCGACCACCAGGGTCGCTACGTCCACCACTGGACCTCACCAGGCGAGCACCGACCCTCGCTTTCCGCCTACCTTCTGCCGGACGGAGATTTACTCCGCACGGCCAACAACGCCGCCGATTCCGTCGGCAACTTCTCTGGCGGAGGGACCTCAGGCAAAGTGGAACGCATTGCGTGGGACGGGACCTTGGAGTGGTCATGGATGTACGACAGCGAGCAGTACATCACCCATCATGACATCGAACCGATGCCGAACGGCAACATCCTCATGATCGCTTGGGAAGACAAAACAGAGGACGAAGCCCTGCAGGCAGGACGCAACCCCGCCATTGCCAGCGATTCCCCCGGCGGTCAAAACAACGTTTGGCCCGACCACATCATCGAGGTCAAGCCGGTGGGGACCGACGATGCTGAAATCGTTTGGAAGTGGCACGCATGGGATCATTTAATCCAGGATTACGACCCCTCCAAGGACAATTACGGCTCGGTGGAAGACCATCCCGAGAAAATTGACATCAACTACGTCGGCGGAACGGGCAACGCTGCCGGCCGTGCCGATTGGATGCACTGCAACGGCATTGATTACAACCCGGAACTGGACCAAATTGCGCTCTCGTGTCGAAGCATGAACGAGATTTACATCATTGACCACAGTACAACCACAGAAGAGGCGGCAGGGAGCACCGGCGGCCAAGCCGGTAAAGGGGGCGACATTCTCTACCGTTGGGGCAACCCTCAGGTGTACGACAAGGGCCTTTCAAGCGATCAGCAATTGTTCGCTCAGCACGACGTGCAATGGATTGAGGCAGGCCACCCAGAAGCGGGCAACCTCATCGTGTTCAACAACGGGAACGGCAGGTATCCAGCCTACTCATCTGTTGACATTATCCGGCCCACCCTTGACAACGGCACCTATGTGTTGCAGGCCAACGGAACGTTTGGACCCGATCTGCCTGCGTGGTCATGGGACCAAGGCGAAGCCATGTACTCCGGCGCCATCTCCGGGGCTCAAGCCTTGCCCAACGGCAACGTGCTGGTCACCCACGGCACGCAAGGAACCCTGTACGAGGTGAGTCAGAACGGCGATGTCGTTTGGGAGTACATTGGTCCCATCGGTGCAAACGGGCCGTTCAACCAAAGCGAACCAATTCCTGAAGGAAAGCGTGCTGGGAGTACGGCGAATGCCATCTTCAAAGCCACACATTATTCGGAAGCGTTCCTGAACGCCACCGGCCAAACCTACGTTTCCGGCACCTACCTCGAAAACTGGACGGACGCATGCCCTTCGCAGGATGCGTGGGGTTGGGACCGAGACGGTGATGGCTGCATCGATGATTCGGACGGCGATGGTGTGAACGATCCGCATGATCGCTGTGCCGTTGGCGACGACGGCACTGATGTGGATCAAGATGGCATCCCTGATGCTTGCGATTCGTACGTGGACCAGGACGGAGATGGCGTTGTTGACCAGAGCGACCTCTGCATGGGTCATGACGACGGTGTGGACGTGGACCGTGATGGTGTCCCGGACGGTTGCGATGAACTGATTGACAGCGACGGTGACGAGGTCGAGGATGATGTGGATGCTTGCTTTGGTCACGATGATCGAATCGATGTTGATGCAGACGGCACGCCAGATGGATGCGACGATCTGATCGACAGTGACGGCGACGGCGTGGCCGACCATGACGATGTGTGCGTCGGTGACGACAACGTGGACAGCGACGGCGATGGCGTGGCTGATGATTGTGATGCTACCCCGCTGGGTGAAACCGATACCAACAACACGCAGCCATCCGACCCATCATCCGAAAACGGTTCGAATGACAAGGACATGAACAACGAGGTGGGCTCAACCGGTGAGGACGAAGCGACTTGGTCGGCAAGCGTGCTCGCCGCTTCAATCACTCTCGTCCTTGTGGGAGCGATGGTCGCTCTTCGCCGCCGGGCATGAGCGGTAGTTTTCGGCCAACCGAAACCAAAATCTCACCATGACAAGGCATTAAGTAGACCGTCCGTTGTGGTGTGGGTGAGGAATACACATGCCCCACGTCGTCACTTCACCCTGCGTTGACCACAAGTATCAGGAATGCGTTGCTGTTTGTCCAGTTGAGGCGTTCCGTGAGGCCGACACCTACCTGGTCATCGACCCCGACGAGTGCATTGACTGCGGTGCTTGTGTCCCCGAGTGTCCCGTTGATGCCATCTTTGCGGACACTGACATTCCCGACGGTGAAGAAGCGTGGATCGACCGAAACGCCGAAGAATCCGTTGACGCTGAAATCGCCGAGGGCGATTCCCCCGTCCTTGCCGATTAAGCAAGCCACACGACGAAGAACCAACCGTCTTAAGGGAGGCCGGATAGGCTGAGGCGTGAGCACCATGAAAACCGACTTCACTCAATTCCGGAAAGGAAGCGAACTCCTCAAGCGTGGATTCGCTCGAATGCAACAAGGCGGCGTCATCATGGACGTCGTCAACCCCGAGCAAGCAGCCGTCGCAGAAGACGCTGGTGCCGTTGCTGTGATGGCGCTCGAGCGTGTCCCAGCTGACATCCGCAAGGCCGGCGGTGTTGCGCGAATGAGTCATCCGGACATGATTCAGGGCATCCTTGACTGCACGTCCATTCCCGTGATGGCCAAATCTCGAATCGGACACGACGGCGAATCACGAATCCTCGAAGCGATGGGCGTTGACATGATCGACGAAAGCGAGGTCTTGACGCCGGCAGACCCATACTTCCACATCAACAAGCACGAATACGAAATTCCCTTTGTTTGCGGCGCCACTGGGCTTGGTGAAGCCACGCGCCGCATTTGGGAAGGTGCCGCCATGATCCGAACAAAAGGTGAGGCTGGTACTGGAAACGTTGTGGCCGCCGTCACCCACGCTCGGCTCATCGACCAGGAAATTCAACAGATTCAATCCCTGGACGACCACGGGTTGGACCTCGCCACCGAGAAGATCATGGAACGCTACCGTGTTCTCGCCTCACACTCCGAACTCCCCGGTACCCACCTCGTCACGCCCTTCGGCGCCATTGATGACGAGATGCACGCCGGCGTGCGCTCGGTTTTGGACGATGTTCACCGACTGGGCCGTCTTCCCGTCGTCACCTTCTCGGCTGGTGGCATCGCCACGCCCGCAGATGCCTCACTTATGATGCAAATGGGCATGGATGGCATCTTCGTTGGGTCTGGAATCTTCAAGTCAAGCGACCCACCCACCATGGCGGACGCCATCGTCATGGCCACCGCCCACTACGATGAACCGAGCAAGGTCGCTGAAGCCATGGCCATGATGGAAGGTATTCCAATGAAAGGCGACGAACTTGAAACGCTTGAAGTCCGCTTGGACCAGCGTGGCTGGTGAGCACTTCAGTTCAACGGGTCGTCAATGCCCACTTCACCCAGGGTCCACTTCAGGGTCTTCACCACACCCTCGAGTGCTTTGTGGTTGCGGGCGGCCTCCTTCATGCCGTCCTTGTCCTTCTCGGATTTGCACATCTCGTACCATTCCTTCCACTGATGCATTTTTTCAGTGGCTTGGTCAAGCATGTTTTCAATCTCTTCCCATGTGCGTTCATAGGTTCGATGGGGCGTGGAACTCATGTGATTCGGAGGGTAGCCAACACCCACCCTTCATAGATGCTTTTCCTACACGCCCGCCTCGTTGGCGATTTTCTCATTCAGGTAGCGCCTTCCAGCGACCAGGGTGGCGCCGTCACCAACAACGCAGGCGTCCAGCACCGTATCGTTGGGAATGATGACATCTCGCCCCACCACCGAGCCGGATACCGTAGCGCCTGATTCAACGGTGCAACCGTCCATCAGCAGCGAATCGACCACAGTCCCACCCTCGTGCACGACCGTTTCGGAACCGAGCACCGAGCGCTTGACCGACCCGTTTAACTCAGCGTTGATGGCATGAAGCACGTCGCCAACGCTCGTGAACGAGACAGGGTAAGAGAAGGGGAGGTCATCGTATCGCTGCATCAGGGTGGCTTGCGCCTTGATCAGTTCGAACGGTTGGCCCACATCGAACCAGACACCATCAATGGTTTGAGCGTACATCGGCCAGCCCAACTCCAGGAGTTTTGGGAAGAGTTGTTTGCTAAAATCGAATTTTTCTCCAACTGGAACGTGCTCGAACACCTCAGGCTCCAAGATGTACAAACCGGCGTTGATCACGTTGCTAAACGCCTCTTCCGGCGATGGTTTCTCCAAGAAGCGACGAATATAGCCCTCTCGAAGGTCACCGTCCACCTCCCCATCCGCACGACTTGATAACCCCACAATACCAAATTCTGATGGATTTTTGACTTCCCACAACGCCATGGTCACCTTGGCACCGTGCTTGCGATGAGCGGCCAACAACGAAGCGATATCAAAGGAAGCGACCGAATCTCCGGAACCCACCACGCAAGTCGTGGTGATGTGCTCTCGCAGCAGACCAACACTGCCAGCCGTCCCCATGGGCGTTGATTCTTGGTTGATTCGAGCGGAGATGCGGTTGCCGTTCGCCAATGTTCCGGCCCAACCATCAACGTGAGCTTGGAGTTGTTCACCACGGTAGCCGGTGGTGACAACGATTTCATCAATACCGGCGTCCACCATTGCATCCTTGACGAAATCAATCACCGGACGTCCGAGAACCTCCACCATGGGTTTGGGGCGTGTGGCCGTGAGCGGCATGAGCCGGCTCCCTTGGCCTCCGGCCATGATGATGCCCAACATCGTAGGACCTCAGCGTCGACGAATCGGACCCATGCGTCGCATGTTTTTCTTCTTGGAAGAGGCACCGCCGCGCTTGGCCTTCTGTGCGGCATCGTCTCGACCCACGCCACCAAACACCAGTTCACCGTCCGAGAGCAAGGACTGAACGAGCATATCGGCGACCTCGTCGGATTCCGCACCCGTCTTCATCTCTGCTTTGACCGACTTGTTGTGATCGGTGATCCATGATTCACGCTCTTGACGGGCCATGTTGAGTTCGTCACGGGCCTTGTTGACGTTGACCATCAACTCGTCGATTTTCTCGTGAATGGCGTTGGCTTTTTCGTGAAGTTCCACCGATTCGTTGTGGTGGCGGTCGCCCTCTGCCTTGAGGAAATCACGGTGGTCAAGCCCTTCCTTGTACTCGGCCCACTTCTCGTCGGCTCGCTTCAGCGCCTCGACAAAGAGGTTGTGCGCATCGTCGGATTCTGCCTTGAGCGTTGCAATGGCTTCGTCAAGGTTGGAAAGGTCAACAGCCACCATCTCGAATTTGGCAACCTCAGGTTCGAGTTCTTCGGCGCGGCGCTTCATCCGCTTGATTCGCTCCATGGTTTCCTTCTCCTTCTTGGTGCTGGAGGAGGTGGTTTGGAATTGTTCCTCAAGGTTGTTGATCTGACTGAGAAGTTGAGAGTACTCTGCGGTAGCGGATTTCTTTTCGCCGTGCTCGCCACGACGGCCCTTGACCTGAGCGAACAGATCACGGAGTTGAGCGTTGACAGCATCACGCTTGGCTCGGTGGAGGTTTCGTTCCGTGTGAATGGCGTCGAGTTCAGCCTTCATGCCGTCGAGTTTCTCTCGGTGTTCTTTGTACTGATCCTGAACAGCGTTGCGCTTCTTGGCCATGGCCTTGCCCTGATCGCGGAACGAATTGCGATTGTCTCGCATTCGACGAACCTTGGCTTCCATGTCCCTGAGTTCCGCAAGTTTGTCTGCGTCAGGGTTTTTCTCAGCATCGTTGGGCATGCCGCGCATGAAGCCTCCACCACCTTCACCATTTCAAGGCTATGGCTGAACGGAGGAACGCCATCAGACCGCAACATCGCTGAACAGGACCATGAGGAGACGAATGGCAGCGGCCACCAGCCCCAGTCCACCAAAGAGGTAGGAGACGTAGGTGCTGGTGGACCGAAGCCATTGACGGAACTCTGCTCGGACTCGAACGTTGATTTGGCGCCCCAGCAACAATTCACCGTTGGTTTCCTCGAGGCGCACAGAGACGGTGGCATCGCCAGCGCTGGTTGGAATGAGTGTCTGCCAAGAGACCGTACTGTCCTTGAGGAGGCCCGACATTTTACCGAGAACGTCTTCATCACCTTCGGCTGCGAGCGGGAGCGCTTCAGAGGACCACCAATACTTCTCACCCGGTTCAAGACGGTAGGTAAGAGCCAGGTCCCGCGGCTCAAAGTTCGGCGTCTGGACGCGGAAGACCACCGTCCTTGTCTTGTTGGAAAGGTTGTGGAAGAGGGTGAACAGGTTTGCTTTGTCGGTGACGACGTTTTCCATGTCCACCTCGAAAATCAGGTCGGGCATGGCGGGTTCGCGACCGCCTTCCAAGTCTTGCTTGAGCCGGTCAACCATTCGGAAAAAGGCTGGACAGCGCTGATTGATTAAGCCAAGAAGGACCAACCAAGCCTCGAGGGTGAAGGTTTCGTGGGAGAACACGTGTTCCATGCCCTTCTTGGTCAGGATCTCGCCCATCTCTGACTCGAGCGTCTTTCGGTCAAGACCGGTCGCGTGCCGGTAAAGTGTCATCAGGAATTTCTCATGAGCGAAACTTCGGTCGATGCCTCGCTTGAACGTGCTTTCCAGCACTTTGGTGTATTCATCGTATTGGGAGCGAAGCAGTGGATCCATGTGGGTCTTGATGAGGTCGTTGAAAACCATGTTCAAGGTCGAGGGGTGGACCGGGGGCGTGTAGGCTGGAAGCAAGCCCGTTTGTTCAACCATGTTGAACGGTGTGCTGCGGGTAGGGAGGTGTTGGCCGACGGAAAGAAGCAGGAAGGAAGCTGCCACGAGAAGGAAGAGGTTCCCGTAAATGGAGCCGGTTCCATACCAAAACACCACGATGAGCGTCAACGCTGACATGACGGCCAGCAACAGCGACTTGGTGTGATGACTCATTGAGGTTTGGAGTTGGTAGAGCAAGCCGTCGTAGCCGTGAAGGGATTGGACCGAACGATGTTGGTCGTTGGAGGCTTCCACCCGCTCGTGAAACGTAGCCAGCGAAATGCTCACCCGGTAGCGGTGGAAGCCCACAGCGAGGATGTACCCCAACACCACGACGAACCCCAAGCTTACCATGAAGGTTGAAAACCCAAGGCCAAGGTTTGGCTCAATGTTGTCCTTCCAGAACGCAGGCGAGGATTGGGCAAAGGCCCAGCTGATGAAAAACGTCAGTGCGGCAAAGGCCGGCAGGAACATGATGAGTCGAAGACCGGAGCTGACGATTTGGGAGTCGATGGCATGGACGATGGATTCCGACAATTGGAAACCAAAACCGCTCTTTTCTCCCACATCGGTTTCGCCTTCGGTTTCCTCAACCTCCGGTGAATCCACATCTGCCATGGTAGGGGATGAGGAGGCGTGTTCTAAAGTGTTCACACCGAAGGCGTTTCAATTTCAACAAAAACGGACTGCATCGCCGTGTCGGAAAGTTGTGCAGTCCACCCATTCTCAAGAGTAAAACCGTTCGTGGTGCGGTGAAGCCGTGCGCCGACGGCGAATCCATGCTTGTTCAGCGTTGCAAGTTCATGCGCGGGAAGCAAGAGCATGGAAAGGCGGCCTGCAGCACCTACGTCCATGTCACCCAACGAATGATTCATCTGACCGGTCTGCAACCTCGCAAGGATGTCAGCGGTAGGCTCAGGAATCGTCCGTCCACTTGGATCAAGGGTATCTTCGGTGATGAGCCTCGAAAGGGCAACCTCCATGTCGTCATCAATGGCGTGTTCAAGGCGACATGCGGTCTCGTGCGGGTTACCGTCGTAGGGAAGCATGTCCAGCAGGACTTCGGCAAGCCGATGGCGACGTTTCATCTTCTGTCCGTGGGTCAAACCTTGGGATGTTAATCGTGCCCCTTTGTACGGAATGTATTCCAAAAAGCCACGGGTAGCAAGGCGCTGGACCATTTCCGTGGCCGAGGCAGGACTGACGCTAAGTTTGGCTGCCAAGTCCCCTGTTCGAACCACACCTCCAGGCTCCGCCTCATGAAATTCATACATCATTTCGAGGTATTCATCCTCAAATTCTTGGAAGTGGCCGACCATGCTCTTCCCTCACGCCGAACGTGTACCGTCCTGAGATTTGAACACATGGGTGCATGCTGGGCAACGCACCGACCCTTCGTATGACCGAGGTATCCTGAGTGTTTGGGAACATTCGGGGCAACCGATTTCAATCTTGGCCGGAAGAGGTTCGGGCTGTTCATTCACCACCTCAACCTCGTCATCCTCCGGCTGGGTGGCCGGGGTACTCGATGGTGGAGCTGCACTCGCTTCGACGGCAAACTTGTGACTGCAATCGGGACAACCAACAGAGCCTGCATAACTGACAGGGACACGAAGCCTGCGGTCGCACTCAGGGCATGAGACCTCTCGTTTTTCCTCCGGCGCTGGTGAAGCCTTCGACGAAGATTTGGAAGCCCGTGGGGTGTTGGACCTTTTGGGCAAAGCGGAGGTTCGAGATTGGAGCCGGAGCACCAAGACGATGCCAGTTCCCAAGGCAAGCCCCCATCCGATGGCAGCCAGCGGCCAGGCATTGTTGGTCTCAGCAACGACCTCACCTGAGACGTAGGTGGCCTCCGCAGACACCACCTCGCCGTTGATTTGCCACATGACCTGAAGGCCCACCGTGCTTCCTTTTGGCCATACGACAGAGACCGCGATGGTGGTTTGATCTGCATCATTCCAAGAAGGCGAGGTGACCTTGGCAAGTTGGGTGCCGTAGGCGTCGACAATCCAAACATCGCCCGTCGCCGAAGCATAGGGTCCGGACTGACGGAGGTTCAATTCTAGACGGACCTCATCGCCAACCACCGGTCGAATGGGGTCGGTGACGGCCGAGAACTCCACCCAAAATTGCGTGGCCTCGTCGGGAAGAGCAGCCGTCGAAACCAAGGGACCAGGACCGATGAGCCAGTTAACGGGCGTGACTTGGGCCACCACACGCTCGGCCTCGACATCACCGAGCGTGAATTCCAGCGTGTGAAGGCCTTGCTGAAGGACAAGGTTGTTTTCCTGAAGGAAAACAGTCGCACCGCCGGATTCGTAACCAACTTGGAGCAACACCTCTCTGTCCACCCCTTCATCAAGCGTGAGCGCTACGGAAAATTGCGTTCCGTCTTCCGTCGTAGAATTCACATCGTCAATGCCAATGGCGACGGATTGTTGTGGGCGAACAGCAACAGAGATGCTTCCGCTTGACATACCGGCAATCAAACCGTTATCGCTTTCCAATGACCACATGATGCTTTGTGGTCCATCGCTGACAAATTGCAAGCTGGCGGACACTTCACCTGCTGAACCATCCTCCAGCACCACCCATTCTCCTTGACGAAGGGAGGAGCCGACGTTGAGGACCAATCGTACTCGCCCCTCCTCCACCCCCGTGTTTCGAAGCAAAAGGTTGGCTGAAACATCGTCACCTTTGTGCCAAGGGCCGCCAGAGAGCGTTGGTGTGCTTGAGCCGGCCGACTCGAACACCGCCGAGGGCATGTCGATGTTGATGCCGGTTGGGAGCGACGAGGTTGTAGCGACTCTGCCACCGGTGGACATGCACGATACCGTCATCGGTTTTGCAGACGTTGAGAAACTCCAGTTCAATGAGGAACCTGATGCCAACACCAAACCTTCACTCTCAAACAAGGTCTCTGCCTCGTTCATGCAGGAGAGTTCACCGGAGAATGCCACGCTTGCGTTGTTCCAGACCGTGAGGGAAAACGTGAGCGCGTCACCCGCCTGAACGCTTTCGGCATCTGAGGTGAGGAGGCCGGTCAACACGGGCAAGGGTGGTGCGCCGACCGTCCACGAACCGTTCAGGGCGTGTGTTCCGGGCTCATTCCCCACGTCACCGGTGAGGTTGACCCACCAGTGGATGTCACCTTCTGTGAGAACCAACGAGGGTTCCGCTCGGACCACCAGCGAAGAGGAGGCGATGACGGTGAGGTTGTCAAACGAAACGAGTTCATGCAATGCGCCGTTGAGGACTTCAACGGTGGCTCCGCCGGTCCAATTGATATCACCGTTGTTGATCACTGGAAATTCAAGCGCCAAACGGTCGCCGTCGTGCAAACTGAGGTTGCCAGTGGGCTGTCCGTTGGCATCGACGCCTTCGGGTACGACGCTTCCAAGACCTCCAAGCGTGATGGCAAGGGGACGGAGACGCTGCACGGTCGCTGAAACGGTGTCCACGAGTTGGCTGTTGTTCGACCCAACCTCACCGGTCAGGGTTGCAATGAGAACACTGTGCCCGTAGGGCAAGCCGGTAAAACTCACCGATACGTTTCGTACTTCGCCGGCCAACAACTCTGAGACGGCTTGGGTTTGATTGCTCAACAGCTCGCCGTCCAAGGTCTGGACCAAGAGGGTGATTGAGACGTTGGCTGAGGAACCCAAGACCTCGTTGAGTTCAAGTGTCGCCGAAACTGAGTCGGCCTCAAAGGTGTCGCCGTCGACCAGACTAAACGAGTCTTCGTCGATCAACACCGCTCCACCTTGTGCCTGTGCGAGGGTCAGCAAGGGGAGCGTCAGGACCAGAACAAGGAGAAGGCTGCGTTGCCGTTCGAGCCTTGTTCCACCTCCCATACCACCCCCTGAATGTGGTGGTTCTTCACCTTCTCGCCCGTAGGTGTGGCAAGGGGTTGTTTCTTTTACGTTGATGAATCACCCCGAAACGATGCAGGCAAAGGATTTGCTGACGGTGACGCCCGAAGCGCTCGTCGCCTCCATTCTCAAGCGGCGAGCAGCCGCTGCATCCTCGCTCCCCACAACCCTTGAACAGCGGACGGAAGAGAACAACCGGGCGTACCAACTTGCCAATGATGCCAGAACGTCCTTGAAACAACTTGAAGCAGTGGAAAACCCCGATGAAGGACACCATTCAGTGCTTGAGAAGGCACGAAACGTGTACGATGAACACGAAACCTTTCGCCGTCGAACGGACTCTCGATTAAAGAAAGTCAAACATGCAATCAAGGATTCAGAAGAGGCCATCCAATTTTGGTCTGAAATGGGTGAGGGCGGATGGGGGCACCTCCTTGAGGATGCAGAACGCCTGAATGAAGGTGGCGAATCGAGTTATGCCAAGCTAAAGCAGCGTCGCAACGAGGAGGACGGCCAATGACCAAGCGTTCGTCCTCGGTGTTTGACGACCTAGCGCCGCTTGAAACAACCGAGGTTGAGGCGATGTACGAACAGGTCATCGGACGTCTTAGCGAGGCAGAGGAGACGCTTGTTGGTCTCCATGTGCAGAAGAAACTTCATTCCGAGACCATCAAATTCGCCGTGAACAAGCTTACCACAGCCCCAGAGGTTAAGCACGACGCTCTCGACGAGTTGGTTCAACTCGCCATACAGCAAAAGAAAGCGTTTGATGCAGCCATCCAGATCAGAGACGAACTTGTTCAGCGGTTGGTTGTTCCCCGCCACCGCGTAGCCAACACTTTGACGGATTTTTACACCAAACTCACGACCGATGACGGGTTGAGTCTTGCTCAAGAAATGGAAATGTTTGCCCGTTTCTTTGAATTGCAGACCATGCTGTCCATCTACAATGAACATCAAGCCATGCTCTCGGATGTAAACCGAACACGACTGAACCTGCTTGAGACCATCAAGTCGGTGAACAAAAACGACCGGAGGCTGGCTCAACAAATCACACAGACACGTGAAGCAGCCAAGGGCCTTCGAAACGAAGCAGGACGGTTGCGTGCCTACCTCAAGAAACACCAGGCTGGCCCGGACCAACCACTCCCACCACCTACGCCAGAGATGAACGAGCGCTTGCTCTCCGGCCAAGCACTTTCGATGGAAGAGTTCGCTGCCATGCTTGAGCACGGTGGCCTTACGGATGTGACACAGGCCGCCACACCCCCGACTTCACCAAAGGAAAAGCGCGAGCCAAGCATGCGAAAGGCCGCACCACGAAGAGGAAAACGGCGGCCTTCCAACCCTCGGCGGTGAATGCATGCCCACCATGGCATGGGTTCCGGGTCTGCGCCCGCTTGATTACGATTCAGCAGCCGTGAGCCAAGTCATTCAACTCTTCAAACACGAAACGGGAGAGCGCTACGCCGAAGCGTCCGTCCGCCACCTCCCCATACCGGTCTGGGACGGCAACCTCGTCTTGGTTGACTTGGACGAAAACGAACCCCGAACCATCCACGGGGTGTTCTACGGCACACCGTTCATGGACGACATCGTGAGGGTGGCTGCCTTTGTCGTGGCCAGCGAGCATCAAGGCCAAGGTTGGGGCGATCTGGCGTGGAAGCGCTTCAACATCGAGGCCTGGAAGAAGGGATTCAGGCGGGTTCAACTTGAGGTCAAGGCCTCCAATGAGGGAGCACAGCGATTCTACCAACGACGTGGCTTGAGCATCGAACAAGAACTCAACGGCTACTACCAGTCGGGCTTGGGCTACATGATGCGAGGGCCACTGACCTCGCCCTACCTTTGAGAACAATTATTCACCGAAGTGCAGGTCTCAGCATCATGATTGAGGGGCTGTTGAGACCGTTGACGAGCCTCTCAGGCGTGGTGTCCGTTCACCTCGTCGACCGAGATGGCTTCGTTGTGTATGCCGCAGGACCGACAGCGGGAAGCGACGAAATTGAGCGTTGGCGAACGTTGGTGCAATCATCAGCCAACGACGCCACGACCACACTGGTCATGGAGAACGGGTACCTCATCCTGTCACCGGTTTCACCACGAACCTTGGCCGTGAAATGCGACCGGCGTTCCAACCTCGGTCTGGTTCGTCGTACCATCAACGAACTCCAATGGCCTGCATGATGGCGAGGAAAACAACGGACGAGTCGCCCATGAAGGATTAAATGGGGGAGGTGGGTCGCTAGCATGCGGGAGGATGGGAATCCTCCCCAGACCAGGTGAGATGAAGCATGGCAGAACTCAAAGATCTTCTCGATGAACGACGCAAAATGGTTGACAAGAAAGCGACCCAGCACCGTGAAATTCGAGACGATTGGAACGAGAAAACCAAGCAATACACCGGCACCCGAAACGAACTCAACAACGAGGTCAGAGAGTTGATCGTCCAAGTTCGAGAACAACGCGACCTTCGTGACCAGATGAACGAGATGGTCCGCGAGAAGAAGCGAGAGCGCGAGGATGCCAACAAGGTCGTCCGTGAAGCCAAGGAAGCCATGCGAGCTGACCAACCAGAACAGCCGCAGCAATTTGACCGCCGAGGACGCCCCATTCGCCCAGACACGGTTCAATCCCTCACTCGCACCATGGAACGCCTTGAGCGAGAATTTGAGCAAGGCAAGCACCAAGGGAAAAACGAGCGGAAGTACTTCAAGAAAATGAAGGAACTCAGCGCCAAGCGAAAGGCCTTGAAGGCAGCCCAGCAAGCCACTGAAAGCGCAGAGGGAAGCGGTGAACTTCGAGAGGCCATCGCCCTTCAAGAGGCCGCTCACAACGCCGTGAAAGAAGCGGCTGAGGCTGCTCAGTCTGCCCACGACAACATGCTCCAGTGGAACGCAGAGGTTGACCGTCAGCGAGAGAAAGCCGAAGCTGCTCATCGGAAACTTCGCACCTCAAAGAAGGAAGCCGACAAGGAGCACAGCCTCTACATCGTCTCGCTTCGATGTCTGCATTCCATTCAGGACATCTTGCGCGCCATGCGCGGTGCCAGTGCCGGCGAAGGCCAGCGCCCTGCAGCCAGCGATCAGACGCAGGATTTGATGGCCAAACTGCTCGCAGGCGAAACGCTCTCAACCGAGGAACTGATGCAACTCCAGCGGTTTGACTGAACCAAACCCAGCGGATACATCAAAAACCCCCGTTGCAGGACAAACCTTGGACGTGCCGTGCATGATTGACCAATCCGATATCGCCTCCATCGTTGAGGAATACGACCGATTGAAACTTCGCATCGGGATGACCGCTTCGCATTCCGCCCTTGACATCTGCGATGGCGCCATTGAGGAAGGCTTCCCCACCGTGGCCTACTGCAAAGAAGGACGCCACAAGACCTACGCGAACTACTTCAAAACCCAACGCAGTTCATCGGGTCGTGTCGTTCGTGGCATGGTGGACAAGGCCATCGTCCTGAAAGAGTTCAACGACGTGTTGGCCCCCGACATGCAAGATGAGATGCGGAAGCGAAACGTGATTTACATCCCCAACCGTTCGTTCACCTCCTACTCGGCCATTGGCGACATTGAGGAGAACTTCCGAGTCCCCATGTTTGGTTCGAGGAACATGCTTCGAATGGAAGAGCGCACTGAGGACCAAGATTACTACTGGATTCTTGAGAAAGCTGGCCTACCCTACCCCGAGAAGATCGACAGTCCAGAGGACATCGA
>DAET01000053.1:0-11961 GCA_002497765.1 Euryarchaeota archaeon UBA486 | reverse complement strand
TTCACCTGTGCCTCGTACAAGGAATACCAGGAAAAATCCGCCGCCTTGCTCGCCGAAGGCGTCATCGACCAAGCCTCGCTTGACGGCGCTCGAATTGAGCGCTACGTCATCGGCCCCGTGTTCAACTTGAACTTCTTTTACAGCCCTCTGGCAGAAGAAGGTGAGCGACTTGAACTCCTCGGCGTTGACTGGCGATTCGAATCTTCACTCGACGGTCATGTTCGCCTCCCGGCACCTCAGCAAATGACCATGCCGATTCACCAGCAAATCCCCGAGATGACCGTGGTCGGCCACAACACAGCCACCATCAGGGAGTCGCTTCTTGAGAAGGCCTTTGAGCTCGGTGAGAAATTCATCAAGGCCAGCAAGGAGCACTACGACCCTGGCATCATCGGTCCGTTCTGCCTCCAAACCTGCATTGACAAGGACATGAACTACTACATCTACGACGTCGCCCCCCGCCTCGGTGGCGGCACCAACGTTCACGTGAGTGTCGGCCACCCCTACGGCAACGCAACCTGGCGAAAACCCATGTCGAGTGGACGACGCATCGCGATGGAACTGCGCATGGCGGTTGAACAGGACCGCCTGCTCGAAGTGTTGACGTGATTCGCTCGAATCCTATTCTTCAACATCGAAGAAGGCTTCGTCTTTGATCTCGTACCACGGGTTGACACCAATGTCGCTTGACCCCTCATAATAGGCGGTCGATTCCACGAAATAATAGGTCAAATTGGCCTTTTCCCCCACGCCATTGATGCTCCAACCTTCGTGGTTGTCCAAGGCAACAACAGGCCAAGCGTGGCCGCCCCATTCATCGTCTTCGGTCGCCTTTACGCTGCCCAACATTAAACCGGCATCGTACCCAAGGGCTTCTACCAAACTGATGAACAACGCACTGGAATCCTCACAATCACCGCTGCGGTCAATCAACATCTCAAGAGGGTATTTGGGATACTCAGAAAAGTTGGTGGTGTCGATGTCGTAGGCATACTGTATTTTACCGACGAAGCCATAGATGTACCGTAGAATATCAACATCCGAAGTATAGCCGTTGGCGATTGCATCTGCCCGGAGTTGGTCAGCCGTGGCTTTTACCGTGGCATCGTTCGGTGTTGAGAACGCTGCGTATTGGGGGATGATGTCCGCATTTGTGTAGGCGTTCGTCCAGTCAATGGCATGATTCATGTTGCGGTACATGAGGTAGTCGGCGTGGGTGGTGGTGATGTCAATGCCGTGGGTTTGGCCGCCAAAATTCCAATAATATTCGACCCTGGTCATCCCAAGATAGTCCAACGGTTCGAGTGAGAACTCCAGTGAACCTGCGTCGCCATCACCGCTACCGTTGGCCACGAAGGAAAGGTTCTGCTCAGTGGCAAGGCTGTCATACACTGCAGAATAGGTGAGGACACCCTCATCGGGGTGGATGTCCACGTCATCATCAAAGAGTGGGTCCCAATCAATGATGGAGATGTTGACGTAATGATAACGGATTGATTCGTCCAAATTGTAGGAGGAATTGATGCCGACATCCCGCCTTTCCCCGATGATAAAATCGGATTCATACGGACTCATGCACCCGTTCCAACCGCTGTTCACGGAAATGCAAAATCGAATTTGCCCCCTGTCTGAGAACAAATCAACGGCATCGAAAAGGGTGAAGTTTTCGAGGCGAATCTGGACGCCAATGTCCTTGCCAAGGTGGAGGTCGTTTTCATCGAGGGCCCCGTCGTTGTCGTCATCCGGGTCGGCGTTATCTCCCAATCCATCACCATCGGCATCGGACCATTCAGCGCCGTTCCAAGGGAAAACATCGCTGTTGTCGCCCCACCCGTCACCGTCGGTGTCCAACTGTTCGGAGGGGTCATCGGGAAACGCATCGCTGTTGTCCCCAACGCCGTCGTTGTCCGTGTCCTGCCACTCGGTTCCATCCAGCGGGAACGCATCCAGCTCATCGGAGACATTGTCGTTGTCGTCGTCGCTGTCTTCGAGGTCGTCATGACAACCATCACCGTCATGGTCCGTTGCTGCCGTCGGTAACCAACCCGATTCACCGGTTGGACAGGCATCCCCCTCGTCGGGAACCGTATCGTTGTCGTCGTCTCCGTCCTCCTCTGCGTCATGACAACCATCGCCGTCATGGTCCAGAGCGATGCTGGAGGTCCATTCGGTAAAGCCGTCATAGCAATCGTCAACACCGTTGGCAATGCCGTCCCCATCCACGTCGTTGGGGTCGTAATCCGAGAGGCTCCAAAGAGCAACCGAGATCACCGATGCGACCACCAGAACACCAACGAGAGCAAGGGCGACCAAGCCACCGGGCGACCCGGGAGTCAAGCGTTGCGTGACGGCCACAACATTGGTTGAACCTTCAGCCGCCTCGGTGACGGGCGGCTCGGAAACCGGCAACTCATCAACGGTGGTCTCGGATTCCATGAAATCCTGAGCTAAACGCCAGAACTCACCGTTCTCGCCCATGCTTGGGAGACTTCGTCGTCCCTCTATTACGGTTCTTCCTGCACCAAGGCTCAGCCTTCGTATGGAACCCAAGCGCCTGAAGCAGCATCGTAGTACGACAACTGGCCGTTGGTATCCTTTGACCAATGCACTCCGTTTTCTTCCCACTGCTGCGGCTCGGCGTTCTCGAGGGAAGGAAGGGTTTTGTCGCTTCCACCCATGTTTTGCTCCGTGGCAGTGTCCATTTGATCCATGGCGTCTGCAAAGGGACTCGTGGCGATGTCCTGCTTGCGATTGTAGAAGTAGCCTCCACCGCCCAGCAGGCCGACCAAAAGCAAGGCAATCACTGCGTAGACCATGCCGTTGCCACTGTCCTCAACCTCGGCCTGGCTTCGAGTTGGATCTTCTGGGTAGGCGTCCCAGCGGTCAGCGATACCGTCGTTGTCGGTGTCCACCGATTCGTTGGCGTCGAACTTGAAGGCGTCCTCGGCATCGTTCACACCGTCGCCGTCCGAATCGAGTTGAACCAGCGCACAACCAACAGGGTCGATGAGTTCACCTTCTGGAGTGTTGGGACAATCGTCGACGTGATTCTTGAGGCCATCGCCGTCATCGTCCTTCTGCTGCTCAGCGCAGCCGTCAATGTCAACCGAAAGGGCCACGGGGGTGTCAGGGCACAGGTCCTTGTCGTTGGCGATGTCGTCGTTGTCCTCGTCCTTTTGCGAATCCGAACAGCCTTGGGCGTCAACTTGCTCGCCGCTGGGTGTCACCGGGCAGATGTCCTCGGCGTCGGAAATCATGTCGCTGTCAGCATCTCGCTGGTTGGTTGCGCAGCCGAGCATGTCAACGTTCAGTCCGTTTTCAGTTCCGGGACAGTTATCGACATCATCGGTGATTTCGTCGCCGTCGCTGTCCTTTTGCGAATCGGAGCAACCCTGGGCGTCTGCCACTTCAGAGAACGGCGTGTTGTCGCAGACATCGTAAGCGTCCATGACACCGTCATCGTCGGTGTCCCGCTCGGTGGCGGAGCAGCCCACGCCGTTGACCGGCTCACCCATCGTCGTGGTTGGGCATTGGTCTCGGTCATCGGTGATGGTATCACCATCGGTATCGAGTTGACTTGTAGCGCAACCTGCGGCGTCGACCACGGCACCCAACGGTGTGTTGGGGCAGGCATCGAAGGCGTCCATCACGCCGTCGTTGTCGGCATCTTCCTGACTGCTGGAACATCCAACGCTGTCGACGGTCTCACCGGCGGGAGTGTTGGGGCATGCGTCGTTGGCGTCGTTCACGCCGTCCATGTCAGCGTCGAGTTGGGAGGTCGAACAACCGTTCTCGTCGACGGCTTCACCGGCCGGGGTGTTCAAACACAGATCGGGACTGTTGCCGTTGGCGTTGTCGCCGTAGCCGTCACCGTCCGCATCACGCCACTGCGTGGCGTCGTTGGGGAAGTCGTCTGGATTGAGGCCAGCGGCGTTGTCGCCGTACCCATCGCCATCGGTGTCGGACCACTGAGTCGAGTCGTTGGGGAAGGCATCAGGGGTGGTGCCGGCCTGGTTATCACCGTAGCCGTCGCCATCGCTGTCAGACCACTGTGAAGCATCATCGGGGAACGCATCGGCGTTGTTGCCCTGAGGGTTGTCGCCGTAGCCATCACCGTCGCCGTCTTCCCACTGCGTTCCATCGGAGGGGAAGGCGTCGGGAGTCGTTCCGTTGGGATTGTCGCCGTAGCCGTCGCCATCACCGTCGGACCACTGGCTGGCATCGTTGGGGAACGCGTCGCCGTTGGTGCCGGTTGGATTGTCGCCAAAGCCATCGCCGTCACTGTCCTTCCACTGCGTGCTGTCGGAGGGCCATGCGTCCGGGTTGTTGCCGCTGGCGTTGTCGCCGTAGCCATCACCGTCGCCGTCGGACCACTGCGTCGGGTCGGTGGGGAAGGCATCGGGGTAGTTGCCGTTGGCGTTGTCGCCGTAGCCGTCGCCGTCAGCATCGGACCACTGCGTGCTGTCGGTGGGAAAGGCATCGGCCATGTTGCCGCTGGCGTTGTCGCCGTAGCCGTCGCCGTCCATGTCAGACCACTGCGTGCCGTCGGTTGGGAAGGCGTCCACGTCATCGTTGTAGCCGTCACCATCGGAGTCTTTCTGGGAGAGCGCACATCCGTTTTGGTCAACGGTCGCCCCAGCCGCCGTGTTCGGGCACTGGTCAGCTTCGTTGGCCACGCCATCGTTGTCGTCGTCCTGCACGAGCGTGAAGCAGTCTTGGTCACCGATGAGTTGGACCGAGACGTTGGAAAACAGATCGATATTGACACAGTAGGTGCCCGAAGCGTTGGGCGTTGCGTAGGTGAACGTGGGGATGCTCATGTTTTGCGCCGTGGCGGTGAACGAGGTCATGGATGACGTGGCGAGGTTGGCCCCGCCGGCATCGGTTACTCGGTACTGGTACTGGTAGCTATCACCGACGACCAAATCCAGCCCCTCTGCCTGAACGTTGTTGGTGCTGGCCGTGGAACTGGCCGAGTAGGAAGCGATCACCAAGCTGGGGAGTTGCGGAACGAAGTCGTCGAAGTGCAGGCCCGTCATGTTGTCGTTATCGCTCAGGTTCACCGACGTACCGTTGGGAGCAAGATAGGCGAAGAAGAGGTGGTCGTTCATGGTGGTCGGTCCCGTCCAGTTGATCTGGTAGGACATGGACGATGTCGTTGGCGTCAGCGACCACATGTCCTCGTCAATCAGTGCGTGGGCAATGGCTGCATCAACATCGTTTGAGACGGTGAAGTTGCTTTGCCACTCGTCGTAATCAATGACAATCCAGGCAACGTCGTAGGCAGTTCCGATTGAAAGGTTGGTCAGTTCAATCTCGCCCGTTGTCGAGGAAGTAGCTTCAATTTCCACCATTTCGATGTAGAGTTCGTCCGTGTCGGTGTTGAGGGCGGCGCCCGTGGCGTCGAACAGGGTGGCTCTCACGAGGAACGACGATTCGTTGTGGGTGGCCATGGTGGTGATGTTGATGCTGTGGGTGGTGCCCGTGGCGTTGAAGGTCCCGTTGGTCGTCATGCCCCAGTGTTCATCATCGTCAAGGTGGAGTTGCCCGTACGTGTAGTTGTAGTTGTAGGTCGTGCCGTTGGTCAAGCCAGAGAAGTCCAAGGTGGCGTGCGAGGTGTTGATGATGGAAACATCAACGGATTCGAACGCTTGACCGCCGCCGGGATTGTCCGTGGTGATTTCAATGTCGTAGACGTTGGTGGCGCCCGACCAGCCGTACACTTCAATGTAGGTGCTTTGGTTGACGAGGGCTGTAACTTGCATGGATTCCACGTTGCTCGTGCTCGCTGAACTTGACAGGAAACCGCTCGTGGCTGTGTTCCACCTTGTATCAATGTCACCGTTCAGGTGCGTGAACGTGATGTTGGTGTAATAGGTAACACCAGCGATCATGTCAACTTCGAAGACGTCTTGATCCGTGGTGGTGTGAATGGAGAGCCCCGTGCATGAAAGAGGGAGAAGCGAGGCCTGGGTGGCCGTGGTCGTGGCGTCGTTTGGCTCGAGAATATCGGAGGTCAACGTACCCGCTCCAGTGCAGTTGGCCACCGAGGAGCCGCCACCGCCACCGGTGCCGTTTCCGCCGCCACCGGTCCCGCTGCTCACGGTGAATTTGGAGAGGGTAAGGTTCCACGTCCCCGCGCCGTCAAAGCGGAGGATTTGGATGTAAACCATACCGCCGTGACCCGTGCTCGAACTGTTGGTGCTCAGCGTTTCTGGGTTGTTCGCCCACGACTCGTCCATGAAGTTCAGCTGGCTGTCATAGAAGACGAGATCAAAGTCGTTCGAAACCGTTGTACCGTTGGCAAAGGTGGTGGTCGAGGGGAAGGAAAGTGATGCATAGAGGCCCTGGTTGCTGTTCAAGGCGACACGAAGGTAATCGTTGTCATCGCCATAATCAAGTTCACCCGAGCCGGTGTACGTACCCGAGAAGATGTAGTTGGTGATGTTCACACTCGTGTTGTCGGGCAAATCCCCACCCGAGTTTAGGTCGTTTTGATTCGGGCCAACGGCCGAAACAGAAGGTGTGGCGCTCACGAGAAGGACGGAAACGACCATCATCAGGCTGACGAGAGTGGACGTGGTCTTGGACGTGGCATCGTCGGTAACGTGCATGAAACTACCACAGAACGGAAGTATATCACGCCTGCGCCGCCGGGGCGGGCATCAAATAGCCGTCGGAGCGACGTGGCCGTCGCTTTTGTCGTCAGGTTTCCTGACACGGGACCAAACGCCGTTCATGAGTTCGTCGTGGTGCTTGGAACAATAGTGGAATCGGCGGTAAGCTTCACGGAACGAGTAGGCTTTCTTTCCCGTGGCGACGAGATAACCCTCGGGAGAAAGGCGAGAGACAATGGTGCCCTCTTCGCCGCATCCAGGGAAGTCGCACACCGGCTTGCCGTCCATGATATCAACTCTCTATGATGCTACATTAACCCTTTCTCAAACGGCACGAACTTCAGTCCTCGTCATCGGTTGCGGCTGGTTCAATCACCACGAGGGGAACGTTGGCCTCAATGGCTTCCCCTTCGCTGCACTGCACCGAAACGACCGTCCCTGAAACCGGGGCTTGAATCTCGTTTTGCATCTTCATGGCTTCAAGGATCAAGATGACCTGTCCCTCGCTGACCTCTTGGCCTTCCTCAACCTCAACCGTGACCACCTTTCCTGGAATGTTGGCGGAAACCGTACCAGATTTCTTCTTCTTTCGGCCGCCGGAACGCCGAGGCTTGGCGGCCACCGCTGCTTCGGGCATTTCGATGTCGAAGGTTTGACCGCCGACGGTGGCCTTCCACTGGGTGCCTTCGCCTTCCAGTTCAACCTCGTATTCGGTTCCGTTCACGATGACTTTTCGGGTATCTGTCATGGGTTCACCTCCAGGGCGAGCGTCCTGCTCGTGCGTTCATCAACGACGTCTTTCCCGTCATTTGCCGACGGTGGTCTTGGGACCATGCTGCACCGGGCTGGCGGGCCACTTGTGCGGGGTCGTCGCCGTCCGCTTGCGTCTCCGCAATGACGGCAGCGATGGCCGCCATCATCAGTTCGGTGATGTCTTGGCTCATGTCTGCACCTCAGAGTGGAATGTTGCCGTGCTTCCGTGCAGGCCGGAGCTCTTCTTTGTCCATCAACATCTCAAGCGCACGGCTCAATCGCTGACGTGTTTGATTGGGTTCGATGACATCGTCAAGGTAGCCAAGGGCAGCGGCCTTGTACGGGTTGGCAAAGGTATCCTTGAAGTCCTCCGTCAATCGCTCTCGTTCCTGTTCTGGGTTTCGAGCGTGGGCGATGCGTCGCCGATGGATGATCTCCACCGCACCGTCAGCACCCATCACCGCGAGTTCAGCCGACGGCCAGGCGACGTTGTAGTCGCCTCGAATGTGCTTGCTCGACATAACGTCGTAAGCACCGCCGTAGGCCTTGCGCAGGATGACCGTCAGTTTGGGAACGGTGGCTTCGGCAAAGGCGTAGAGGAGTTTCGCACCGTGGCGGATGATGCCACCCCATTCTTGGTTTGTTCCGGGAAGGAAACCGGGAACGTCCTCAAAGGTCAGGATAGGGATGTTGAACGCGTCGCAGAATCGGACGAAGCGGGCGGCTTTGTCGCTTGCATCGATGTCAAGGCAGCCAGCAAGGACCTTGGGTTGGTTCGCAACCACACCGACGGTGTGGCCACCGAGGTGACCGAACCCGACCACGATGTTCTGAGCCCAGTCGGCTTGAACTTCCATGAAACCACCATCGTCCAGCACTTCAGCGATGACATCCAGTACATCGTACGGTTTGGCCGGGTCATCGGGGATGATGCTGTCAAGGGCGTCGCACGAACGGTCCTTGCTGTCCGTGGTTTTCTTCATCGGCGGGCGCTCAAGGTTGTTGGGCGGCAACAAATCACAGAGGTCTCGAGCCATCTGAATGGCGTGTTCGTCATCGCTGGCCGTAAAGTGGGACACGCCCGACTTCGAGCCGTGGGTGGCTGCACCGCCGAGGTCTTCGAAACTGACCACTTCGTTGGTGACCGTCTTGATCACCTCGGGACCGGTGATGAACATGTGGGCCGTTTGGTCGACCATGATGACGAAATCGGTAATGGCCGGCGAGTACACTGCACCGCCTGCACACGGACCCATGATGACCGAAATTTGCGGGACGACGCCGGAAGCACGGACGTTGCGGAAGAAAATCTCGGCGTAGGAGCCAAGGGACGCCACGCCCTCTTGGATACGAGCGCCGCCGGAATCGTTCATCCCGATGACGGGGCGCCCCGTCTTGAGCGCCATGTCGAGGACCTTGCAAATCTTGAGGCCGTGCATCTCACCCAGTGAGCCACCATAGACGGTGAAATCTTGAGCGAAGGCAAACACTTCTCGCCCGTTGATGGTTCCATGCCCGGTGACCACACCGTCGCCGGGAATGACGTTCTTGTCCATGTCAAAATCCCGACAGCGGTGTTCAACCAGCGCATCAATCTCTTGGAAACTGCCATCGTCAAGAAGGAGTTCCAGTCGCTCTCGAGCCGTCATCTTACCGCGGTTATGCTGCGCCTCGACACGGGCTTGGCCGCCGCCAGCCTCACTTCGAGCCTTGCGATTTCGTAGGTCCTTGAGTCGCTCTTCGGTGCCTGACATCAACTTCCCCAACCTCCGGTCAGCCCAAGCCGCCCTTATTGCTTGCTCTTAGGACAACACCAAGTTGTCCCGTTCCTCATGCTGCTGCCGGCCTTCGGTGGAGCAGGCCGTCCACGAGAATCATGTGGGGAACAGTGAGCGCCGCCAGACCAATAAACACGACTCGCAATAACGCCGAATCCAACTCCATCATTGACGTCTGCTGGGCCAGAACGGCGAGTCCAACACCCCACGTAACGAAGGAAAATACCGCCGTCGATTTGGTGATGGAAAGGTTCGACACCGTCGCTTCCATGGTGTTCCGCACCGAGGAAACATGACGGATGGAGTGGACGAAGCAGAAGTACAAGGCGAAACCTACCAGCGGTGGCACGGCCAAAAAGAGCAGGAAGAGAACACCGAGTTCAACAACGAAGGACAGGCGCTCTTGAGCGTTTTTGAACAGCACCGCTTCAACAACACAGCCGATGGTGATCAACACCACGCCGTTGAGAAAAAGCCACACACCGGAGGTGTCGTTGCCCACAAGGGTCTGGAAGATCACATCGACTTCAGGACGATGCATCTGGCTGATTCCAGCGATCACCAAGCCACCACGAGCAAGGCTTTCTACCGCCGTTCTGCCAGCGCCGAGTGAGGATGCATCGCCTCTTCCAAAATGAAAGATGCTGATGGCGAGGAACACCACGAACGTGACTGCAGGAGCGAACACCCAAACCAGCACGACAGCGCCTGCCAGTCCGATGTAGGAGAACAAGAAGAGAGCGATGATGGCAGGACGGCTCGTCCAGCCGAAATGCATGGCAAGCGCACCGTCCATGGCCCCGTGGGGCAGGCCAATGAACACCACGCCGAGAAGCGCGAGAAGATTGAGCGTGTCGAGTGCGATGAACGACTCGAGCACCGTCATGAAACCACCTTGCGTGGTCGGCTGAACATCATCTTCGAAACGCCTCGAATGAAGGGTAATTTCGGCATGGCCATCATGACCTTGAAGCGAAGCCTCCATCCTGCCTTCCCGCTCATAAAACGGATGAATTCCTCACCCGACAAAGACTGCGCCATGCGACCGAACAAAATCGGGCCCTGTTGAGGCCAATGACGCAAGACGGCGAGCAGCACGCTGTCCATCCACACGTCCACCCGCTTGTGAGGTCGAGTGAACTTCAGTGGTTTTCCGTTCTTGACCCGTTCGACGGCCTCCTCAATTTGCTGATGAATAAACGCAAATGTGTAGCCGCTGGCAGGGCGAATAGCGCCACCGTTCGCGCCCAAGCCGGGAATGGCGGGGTCGTGAAGTCCAAGCGAGCCCATTGGAATCACGCCCTGCTCTTTGGAGATGACCTGCTGGATGTTGGCGTTGTGGTGCCTGAAGAGGTAAGCTTCAATCGCTTCTCTGTAGTACTCAGAAGGCATCACCGTGGTGCTGAACATGGTTGATTCCAGCAAGGCTCGAGTGGGAGAAAAGGGCAGCACGTACATGAAATGCATGCCGTGAGATTGGTCAACCCTGAAGTCCATCAAGATGGCTGTTTGTGGGTCAAAGACAGGCCGGTCAACTTCAACCTCCATGCCGGCAAAATGCTGGAGCATGGCGCCCGTTGGTGCTCGGGGAGGACGGGTATCAAACACCATGGAAGGGCTGGATGCGTGATGCTCCGATTCATCGATGAAGGAAACACCGTGTTCTATGGCCGCCTTTTTTGCCCCCTTGAGGTACTCAAGTTTGTGCATGGCATGATAGGGATGAGCCGTTGACGTGAGGGTGGCATGGGAAGACGCGGTAATGATGGACCAGTTGGGCCATGCGTGGCGAGCATGTCTGGTGGCAAAGGCCAAGTCGGGCGTCCCCCAAAACCCCAGCATGTGGTCCTTGGCCTCGGGTGCTGCCGCTGGTTGAACCACCGTCACATCGTGACCTGGGAGTTCGTTCGCACGGGAGGCCAACATCAGCGATGCGCATCCATCACCCAAGACATGGGTGGAGGTCATCCCCAGCCGCCCCCTTGCTGCTGAAACGGTTTCAGCCATGTGTGCAAGCGCGTGTCATGCTGACGGCGAGGGTGAGGGATTCTCCAGAAGAGATTGGACGTTGCACGAACCGTGCAAAACAGCTTGCTGGTTTTGGACGTGACTTGACGCCGCCCGTGCCAGGAATCCTGTGATTTCAGCAACTGCCGGCCGATTTGTCGGTAGACCTTGGCTGCCACGCCGATGGAAAAGTGCGCTCGGAATGGAAGGTAGGACAACCCAGCTCGGCCGCTAGCATAGTACGTCTCTGCAAGGTCAAGGAGACGTTCAACGGCGAGGGTGATGAGCGTGCCTTCGTGGCCCGTTGGGTTCTCGGAAGCAAGCACAATGTCCTCGGGACTGAGGTGATTCACCCATTCGCCAGGGAGGTAGCGTCGGCCCATCTTGGCGTCTTCAACCACGTCCCGTGCGATGTTGGTCAACTGCATGGCGATGCCAAGATCCACAGCATGGGCCTTCGCTCTCGGGTCTTCGTTGTTGAGAATGTTGCACATCAGCAAGCCGACGGTGCCCGCAACCTTGTAGGCGTACTGAATCAGTGCGGCTTCGTCGTTGATAAGAACTCGAGGCGCCTGATCGTCCATGAGTCCCTCAACCAGTGAACCAATGACGTCGTGAGGCAGACGATAGGTTTCCACAAGGGGAGCGTGGTGCTTCAAGACGGGGTGTTGGTTCCAGTTCCCTTCGTTGAGGAGCGATTGGATTTGACGAAGGTGGGCCGGGCCGTCCGGAATATCACCGTCCGCCATGTCGTCGAGCACCCTGCAAAAAGAGTACAGGACGGCTGCGTCGTGGCCCATCTTCGG
>DAET01000067.1 GCA_002497765.1 Euryarchaeota archaeon UBA486 | reverse complement strand
CCCTCTCGCTGTAAACGGTCGAGGAAACCGCGTTCCGCTGCCGACACAAGCAGGACGGGCGTGCCCAACAAGGCCGCCTCGCTGGCGAGGGTGACTGACTGCGTGATGACGCCGTCGTGGGCGGCCAGTTCTCGGTCGAGCGCCCATGCCTCGCCTTCGTAGCCGTTCTCGTCGGCGTTCGTGATCATCAACCCGTCCAGCGCTTCTTCGGGAAGCGCGACGATCTCATCCCCGTCGTGAACGCCATCGCCGACCAAGCGACGGACGAGCACCCGAGGTGGGGAAGACACGGCCGATGGACGGCGATGCGGTGCGAGATGAACGTGGCCGTGAAGGCCGTCCAAGCGATGAACGGTGCCGCCAAAGGAGGCGAGAAACCCACCGTCAAGGTCCGCCCGCCAGTGCGTTGGCACGACGACGTCCGTGGCGCTTTTCGTGGCGAGCCGATGAGCGAGGTGATTGACTTCCGTGTCCGTGATGTACCAGCGCTCACGCACGGTTGACCGACGCCACCAGTGCGGCTTGGCCGCCATCATCTCCAAGGCCGCTCCCACGCCCACGATGCGTTGTACTGGCCCCTGACCGTCCCGGCCGGCAGCCTTGAGAAATCGCTGGACGCTTCTGATGCGATAGACCGCTTTTCGCTTCCGCCCTTCACCCACAGGCCGAGGCACCCAGAGCGTTTGCCGGCGGGGCAATCGCCCATCGCCCTGCTCGACCATCGCCCGAACTTCCGGACGCTCGCACGCCACGATGAGGTCGGCCGTCGTCCCGTTTCGCAAGTACTCCGCCAACAGCCGCACGTGGGCCGGATGGTCGAGAACCCAGCATGTGCGCATGGACTGCGGGAGAAGGTGGCCACCCTCAAGGCATCGCATGGAGAAGTTGATGAGCGAGTTCGGGGGGTGGACAGGCATGAGCAAAATCGGCATTCACCCGGCTGGAAGCAAAACCTACGCCCCCTACACCCCTGCCGTGGTCGTTGGCAACCACGTCTGGCTTTCGGGTCAAATCAACATCGATGCGGGCGACGACATCGTTTCCCAAACCCGAGGCACGCTGGACAAAATCGACGGCCTGCTCGCCGAAGCGGGCACCTCCAAGCACGACCTGGTGTTCGTTCAGGTCCTGCTCAAGACCATGGACTACTACGCTCCAATGAACGAAGTCTACGGCGCATGGCTCGAAGGGGTCGAGATCAAGCCCACCCGAGCGGCGTTTGCCGTCGATGCGCTGCCCGCCGATGCGCTGGTGGAGATCGTCGTTCAAGCCGTGAAGAGCGATTGAGATGCCGGGTTCGCCCTACTTGGATGAGCCGCCCAAGGGCTTGTGGACGTGGCCGAGGTTACTGCGCGTGGTCGGCCTGCCTGCGGCGGCTTTTCTCGGGGCCTGTGCGTACTACGGCGTCCTGTTGGAAGCGCTGGTCATCATCACGGTGACGATGCTGGCGGTCAACTGGATGGCCCGATGAGGCTTCAGGGCTTCAATCAGGCGTGAATTCCAGGGCCAACAGGCTGTCTGGAAGCGGGTGATTCGGGCCATTCACAGCGATGTTCTGAGCCCAATCGACCAAGGTGTGATAGTGGTCCTCACTGGCGATGCCGCCAAGCCATGTTCTTCCCTCTTTGGTGCTTACTAAGGTGACATTGGCATGGCTGCAGGGACCTAAACAGGAGGTCACGCGGAGGTTGACATGCTTGGAGAGTTCGTGCTCTCTCCAGAGCGTTTTGAGTTCATCTTTCGGCACGGCCAGGTTGCTCTTGTTGACGCGGCCACAACAACAGCCGTCGCAAATGTTGACCGTTGGCTTCATGGGCTCGCTTCCTGAGGGGAGGGTGGTTTCAGACGCCCTTGCGAACGTATTGGTCGGTGTCAATGGGCACCCAAACATTGGATCTCTCCTCGTTTTGGATTTCAACACGGTACGGATTGCCTTGGTCCCAGCACTTCAGTACGCGTCCCTTCGTGAATTCACCAATGTTGGCGTAAACGGTGTCGCCGACCTTGAATCGGAGGTCTTCAGCCTGGCAAGCCATGAGGCCTTGCTGAAGGGCGTCAGGGTCAAGGTCTCGACCGATGAACACGAACCGGCATTCTCGCTCCTCGCCTTCTTTCCACAAACCGATCTCCTCGCTGAATTCGCCACCAAAGAGCATGTGCACACCTTGGAAAACGAATTTTGCATCCATGCCCTTCACGGCAAGGACGCCCTTGTAGCGGAACAAGTCCTCGCCCTGTTCACGCATGAGTTTTCCAATCCAGGCTTGGAGCTTGTTCACGTTCAGTTCGCCGACGAACTTGTAGCTTGTCGATGTAACGCGGTCGTCGTGCTCGTGTTCGGCTTCGGTGTCCAAGAATTCGGGATCCATTTCGAGGGTCCGGTCCAAATCAAACGCACCGATGTTGATGAGTTCGTTGGGGTCGATGATGCTGTTTTGCGTCCGGGTGATGGGAGCAAAGGCGTTGATGGACTTGATACGAGACTCAACTTCAGCCAATCCGTCTTCGTCGACGAGGTCAATTTTGTTGAGCATAATGCGGTCGGCGAAAGCCAGTTGTTCAACGGATTCGTTCTCGATGCCTTCAGGCTTTTCTTCATCCAGGTGCTGGATGATGTGCTTGGCATCCACCACGGTGACAATGCCGTCAAGGTAGTAGCGCTCAGTGACCCGTTCGTCAACGAAAAAGGTCTGCGCGACCGGAGCAGGGTCGGCCAGTCCGGTGGTCTCGATGAGAACGCCATCAAAATCCTTGATGCGGTCGTGCATGTTGTCAAGGGCCTCGGTCAAATCGCCACGAACCGTACAGCAGATGCAGCCGTTCATGACCTCGATGATGGTCTCTTCAGAACTCTCCACGAGGATGTTCTCGTCAATGCCCACTTCGCCGAACTCATTTTCGATCACGGCGAACTTCTTCTTGTGGTCCATGCTGGTGAGAATGTGGTTCAACAGCGTGGTTTTTCCTGAACCCAAAAATCCAGTTAACACGGTCACGGGAATTCGATCGTCGGTCTCTGCAGCGGCACTCATGTGTACACCAGTTTTCCCGATTTTTATTATGTATTTTAACAGAACTAATAATTTTGGCGTCTATGATTATTACACGCCAACCGCAACCCAGCCTTCAAGACCCGCCACCTCTCCCCATCACCATGGAAACGTGGCCCGAAGCCTGTTTCAAGGCCTACGACATTCGTGGACTCGCCAACGGCGACGGCACGGGAGAACTCACCCCTGACTTCGCCTACCGCTTGGGCCGCGCCCTGGCCACCTACCTCGAATGCGATTCATTCGCCGTTGGGCGTGATATTCGCGACTCATCACCTGCGCTCGCCACGCAACTCATGGCCGGTCTGGCCGACGGTGGTGTCGAAGTGTGGGACCTCGGCATCGTGTCGACCGGGTGCGTCTACCACGCCTGTTGGACGCTGCCCGTGAACGGCGGCGTGATGGTCACCGCCAGTCATTTGCCCATGCCCACGCACAACGGCTTCAAGATGTGCCGAGGTACCTTGCCGCTGGCCGGTGAAGAAATTCAGGAACTGAAGAACGTCTTCCTTCAAGGCGACTTCCGAGAAGGTGCCAGCGAAGTCATTGACCACCCGCACATGGACGCCTACATCGACGCCATCATCGCCTCCACCGGCCCGTTGGCTCGCACCGTCAAGGTGGCCGTGGACTGCGGAAACGCCGTGCCCGGACCGTTCATGAGCGAACTGCTCGACAAGATGGGCGTTGAGCACGTGGACTTGTATTGCGACTGGGACGCCACCGAACCGAACCACGGTGCCGACCCCACCCGACCGAAGAACATGGTCGACCTCGGAAAGGCCGTGGGGGAGCACGGATGCGAATTCGGCATGGGGG
>DAET01000022.1:30455-36618 GCA_002497765.1 Euryarchaeota archaeon UBA486 | reverse complement strand
ACGAGCAAAGCGGAACTTGCGCACGAAGGCACGGTGCAACTTCACGCAGATGTTCTCCACCGTTGAGTCGTCCTTGACGATGAGCGGTTCTTCCATGTCGGCTTCCTGGCCCTGCGGCTTGAGGAAGACTCGCATGAAGCCGAGGTTGTCGTAGATGAAATCCTTCAGATCCTCAAGCCCAATGTCCTTGAACGCTGAGATGTTCATGATGGGCCATTCCTGTGGGAGGGCCGAACGTGCACGGGCGATGTCATCGTCGGTGGCGATGTCGATCTTGTTGATGGCGATGACCGCCTTTTCGTAGACACGGTTGCCGGCGAGAGCGTCAACAATCTGCTCAGCGGTGGAGTTCTCACGAAGGGTCACCAGGGCCGAGGTGTAGCCGAACGAACGGATGATGTCGGCCATTTCTTCCTCGGTCAGATGGGTTTGCTCGACCGTGCTTCGTACCTCAATGCCACCTCGGTCGGTGCGCTTGATGAAGACGGGCGGTTTGACTTCGTTGAGACGCAGGCCAGCGTTGTGCAGTTCGCGATGAAGGACGTTGAAGTGCCCGTCTTGGAACGGGTCAACGATGTAGAGCACCATGTCGGCGCTGCGAATCACGTTGAGGATTTCGCGACCTCGACCTTTGCCCTCAGCAGCACCCTTGATGAGCCCGGGCAGGTCAAGAATCTGGATTTTCGCACCCCGATGCTCCATGACACCGGGAATACAGGTGAGGGTGGTAAAGGCATAGCCTCCGGCTTCGGAGTGGGCGTCGGTCACCTTGGAAATGAGGGTTGATTTTCCGACTGAGGGAAACCCGACCAGAGCAACGGTCGCATCACCGGATTTTCGGACTTCAAACCCTTTGCCGCCACCGCTGGCTTTCGAGTGGGCTGCCGTCTTTTCCTCCTTGATCTTGAGTTGGGCAATTTTGGCCTTCAGTTTCCCAATGTGGGCGTTGGTGGCCTTGTTCTTCTGGGTCTTGTCGATCTCGGCGCGAATCATTTCGATTTGCTCTTTGATCGTCGCCAAGCCGAACCCTCCCGTATCGGGGCTTGGTTGGCTGTTCTTGAAGGCTCTTACGCCCCATGCCGCCACCTCGCCTTGTTTGTTGGGTGCGGCGATGCCCTCAAACGGGACGGGCCGTTGGAATCCACCATGGGGTTGGAAATGATTGGACTCTTGGTCCACAAACCCACCCTGCTCCACCTGCTCTCGCTGTCGTGGGGCGAACTCAAATCGGGCATGGAACAGGCCACGCTTCGGGACATTCGGCCCGTTCAGGACACGGCGCTCAAGACGCAATTTGCCATCGACGCCGAGGCCGAGTTGTTGGATTGGATGGACGAACAAACCGTCAGCGGAGAAACACATGCAGGCACCGTGCTCGCCAACCTCGAGGGCGGTGAAGACGGCCTGCTGAATTTGATGCACTGGGCCAGTCCCGGGCGTTGGGAAGTGTGGGAAGGTCGGGCCTTCCTCTACATTGAGAGTGCCACAGGTGCAGAAGCGGAAGACATTCACGAACTCTACACCGAAGCGACCTGGACGACCGTGCTTTCGCGCCTTGACGGCCTTTCTGAGGAGGAGTTTGCTGAACGGGTCGTGATGGACTGGATGGACCGACGCAAGGCCCTCGGCGAGACACTTGAAGAGGCAGAGGACCCCAAGATCGTCCCCACCTTTGAGGCCCACACACGGGCATCCAAAGCCCTCGTCCACACGGTCAACCGGGCAGCCAACGAAGATGACCTTGTGCTGGTGATCGGCCGTGAGCACCTCGAGGCCGCCAAGTGGGGCCACGGGGATTGGAACCTGACGACCTTCCTCAAGTCGCACTGAGCGAGGGGTTCAAAATCCACCTCGTGCGCCGTCGGTTTGATGTCGGAAGAGACGCCCGAAGAAGCGCCGGTTGACGATGTTCCCCAAGAGGAGCCTCCCGTGGACGAACCACCGGTGGAGGAATCGGTGGAAGAGGAAGAAGAGCGGGACCCGCTCGAAGTCGCCCTTGAGCGTGCTGAATTTGCGGAGAAGGAAATCGCCTACAAGGAGGCTGAAATCCAAAACGTGCGCAAGCGACTGATGGCTGAGAAAGCCGAGGCCATCCAGTTTGGCGGCATGGGCATGGCCCGTCGAATGCTGACGGTGCTGGCCGACGTTGACCGGGCCATGACCGGTATCGAAGAGGACGACCAGTCAGCTGTGGCTCAGGGCCTTCGTTTGCTGCGTAACAAGATGTGGCATGAACTCCAAGCCGACGGCGTCTCGCCCATTGAGGCTAAAGGCGCCGAATTCGACCCCTCCAAGATGGAAGCCATTGCCACCATTCCACCCAGCGAGGACTTCCCGAACGGGACCGTGGTGGATGTGCTCGAGCAGGGCTACATGTACAAGTCAAAGGTCATCCTTGTGGCTCGCGTTGTCGTAGCGTCCGAGTGATTCAGCCGGCGTGGACGCCGGTCTCAAAGGTTGAGCACCGAAACATGGCATCGTTGTCAATGAGCCATTCAATGATCGCTGAAGGAACGCTCGGAGCCAGCACCGTCCGGCTCGCTTCGTCGTCCATCACGGTGGACAGCATCCGGACGGTTTGGCGAACCCTCCACCCCTCGAGCGTTTCCCGTTCGCTGAGTGCCACCTCGTGCACGTCCCAGCCCGCAGCGCGGTAGAGGTCCATGGTTGGGCCGTCAGATGTGACGAGGGTGCCCGTTCCATGCGCGTCGGTGGCGTGTTCCACCCAGTTGGGCGGGTCGTTGATGTCGTCCACGGTCACGACGGTCAATGTAAGGCCCTGTTCGGCTGCCCAGGCCTCAATCATCCCTTGGCGTTCCTCGGCGGTCCACGGGTTGTTCGCTTCCCAGCCGGCTTGGGCAGAACCGATGGCCACCACCACTTCATCGCCAGCAGCGTGTTCAACGGCGGCTTGAACCAGACCGGCATGGCCGAGGTGGAACGGCTGAAAACGTCCCAAGACGATGCAGCGTGGCATGGCTTCACCCGAAGTAGGATTCAACATCCACGTCCTTGAGTTCAACGCCGAAATCACGGAAACAGGAGAGCATCCGCTTGCAACCTTCAATCATTTCTGCTACAGGCGTCTCACCCATCGAGCCCACGCGGAACATCTTGCCCTTTAGGTGGTCTTGCCCACCGATGACTTGGGTGTCGTACTTGTCTTTCAACGCCGTTCGCCAGGCATCGTCGACACCTTCCGGATAGAGGATGGCGGTCACCGAGTTGCTCCGCTGCCCGCTGTCGGCCAGCAGGGTAAAACCGAGGTCGGTGAAGAGGGCACGAACGCCTTTGGCCATGGTTTCGCATCGAGCCCAACGGGCTTCGTTCGTTTCTTCTTTCAGGTCAGCAAGTGCCGCACCCCATCCCATGGCGAGGTTGATGGCCGGCGTCCAAGGTGTCTGGTCGTCGTCGCCCTTCTTGAGCGCCGTGATCATGTCGAGGTAGTAGCGTGGATTGGCGTCGCCTTGTTGGTGAATCGCCTTGATGCGTTCCACGCAGTGTTCATTCAGGGCAATGGCGGCGATGCCGGAAGGTCCGGCCGTGCATTTCTGCGCCCCCATCACGACGGCTTCGGCCTTCCATGCAGCCGGGTGAACGGGCATGCCACCCACCGAAGTGATGCCGTCGAGAATGAAAGAGACGCCGTGGCGTTCACACATCTCAGCGATGGCTTCAGCATCCTGCGTGATGCCGCTGCTTGTTTCGTTGTGGCAGATGAGCAGGGCTTCGTAGCAGCCACGTTCGAGTTGCTGCTCCAGTTCGTACAGGTCAAACGACCGGCCCCATTCGTACTGAAGGTGTTTCACGTTGCAGAACTGACGGCAGATGTCAGCCACTCGCTCGCCGAACTTGCCGTTGGTGGGCACCAAGACGAGGTCGTTGTTGCGGAAGCGGTTGGCGATGACCATCTCCATGGCGGCGGTGCCGCTGCCGGAGACGACCACGACCTTGTAGCCGTCCTCGCCGGTCCAGGATTGGGTTTTCATCTCGGGTGCCGAGGGTGAGAGGTTGAAGGCATAACGCAAGCCAGAATTGAGTTCAGCCATAACTTGTCGAAATTCTGGTCCACGGGCCGTCATCACGGGCGTGGCCATGGCTTGGAGGCAGGCGTCGCTCATGCGGACCGGCCCCGGGACAAGGAAGCAGTCACCCTTGTGCATGGTGTGTTGGTGGGCTTGACGGTCTTTGAAATGCTTGTATCAAAGCCCTCCCCATCACCTCGGCTGAAGCGTTGGACTGATAGGGAAGGGCATGGACCCAGCATCATGCTCCGTGTGGGTTTGGCGATGCTCCAAGGCGCCCGCCACGAGCACGCCGAAGCGCTTCGCGGAGCTGCTGACGAACTCGGTCTTGCCGTTGACATCGTGGAGTGCCGTCGTGCTGACCACGTGTCCGGGGACCTGGACGCCCTCGTGCTTCCAGGTGGGGAGTCCACCACGATGCGCATCGCCAGCCGATACGAGTCGTTGCTGGCTGCGCTGTTTGGATGGATGGACGCCCATCCTGAACGTCCTGTCTTGGGGACGTGCGCCGGCGCCATTCTTCTGGCAGCTCCGGGCGAGGACCGTTCGCCCTACCTCGCCGCAGGCATCGCTCGCAACGCTTGGGGTCGCCAACGTGAGTCCTTTGAGGCCGTGGTCGAGGTTGAACTCGACACCCCGGCATCGGACTTCAAACAAGCAACACCGGTTGGGCGAGACCGCTTCTCTCATCAGCCGTTGGAAGTGGCTTCTTCTGGTGCTGACCTTCTCGACGAAGGGTTTCCAGGTGTTTTCATTCGTGCCCCCCGTTTCGAGCAAGGTTCCGTGAACTGCACCGCAGTGGCACGGGTTGGCGATGAAGTCGTGGGCGTGCTGGACGGCAACAAGCTCGGCGTCACCTTTCATCCTGAACTGACGATGGACCGGCGCTTTCACCGATGGTTGTTGACGCAGGCTGCCGAATCCAAGGGAGTGGCCTGATGCGCAGTCTGCCCATGGTCACCGAAGTCCTCCCTGCGGAGGAGGGTGAGCCAGAGGGATGTGTTCAATGCCAGCAGGGCAGCAAACTTGTCTTGTTTGTCACCGGCAAATGCCACTGGGGCTGCGATTACTGCCCGCTGTCTGAAAACCGGAGAGAAACGCCTGACATGTTCGCCAACGAACGTCGGTGCACATCGTGGGAGGAGGTCATCGAAGAAGGACAAGCCATGAACGCCGCCGGCACCGGCATCACGGGCGGCGACCCAATGCTTGATCTGGAAAAGACGCTTGAAGCGGTTCGTCAACTGAAGGCTGCCTTCGGCCCCGACCACCACATTCACGCTTACACCTCGATCCCCTTTGACCCCGACCGAGCAGCGGACTTTGGCGCCGCAGGGTTGGATGAAATTCGCTTCCACCTCCTTGACGGCACGACCAGCAAGTACCGAGCTACCATGGAGGCCTGCTCCCAGTCCGGCATCGAAGTCGGGGTTGAGTTGCCGTGCGAGCCCGACAAAGAGGCGCAACTGTTTGCGCTGCTCGACGACTTGGCCACCGTTCCTGTGTCCTTCCTCAACCTCAACGAACTCGAAATCACCGTGGGCAACCAGGAGAACATGGACGTTCGAGGCTTCAACCTGAGCGGGGGCATCACGGCGGCTGCAGAGGGTTCGGCCGAACTGGCGATTCGCCTCAAAGAAGCGGCCGCTGACAAGCCGTATCACCTGAAATTCTGCACGGCGAAATACAAGGACGCCGGGCAACTTCGCAATCGCTTCAAGCGCCGAGGGCAGGCCACGCTGCGACCTTACGAGGTGCTCAGCGACGACGACACCGTGTTGTTTGGTGCCATTCCGACTTCGTTGGAGGACGCTCAGGAGGACATGGCCGAACTCCGTGAAGAACTGGGCATGGCCGAGGGATGGCTCCGCTACGACGCCGTACACCAGCGCATTGAACTCCCGCTGTCGTTGGCTGAGGATCTGGCCGAGGTGCTTGAGGTGCCGGTGATGCTGGTGGAAGTTCACCCCACGCACGAGCGACTCGAGGTCGGCGTGGTGCATCTAAACGACCACCGTTGACCACGGTATGGCTTATACCCGCGGGGTGGGTCGGCGGATTACCTAGGGGCTCGTGGTCTAGGGGTTATGACGTCGCCTTCACATGGCGAAGATCGCCGGTTCAATTCCGGCCGAGCC
>DAET01000022.1:0-30132 GCA_002497765.1 Euryarchaeota archaeon UBA486 | reverse complement strand
CCGGCCGAGCCCACCACTCCAGCGGTTGAGTTCAGCCAAGCCCACCAACTCCTCGCTGGGCTACATTCTTCTACGACCGGCGCTCAGTTGTTGGTATGGGCCTTCTGGACCAAGCCGATTGGGGCGTGTTCAAGCAGAAGGACACGTGGCAGGCATTCGCTATTGCCGTCGTGATGTTCGGGGCGATTTCCTTCGCTGCCCTCTCGATGTTTGACAGCATGGACGAGTTGTTCCAGTCCGATGCAGAACCTGCACCCATTCCCAACCTTGTCTACGAATCGCTCAACCGCAGCGATGTTGAGGCGGGCTACGTCAATGAAACCGGATGGTTCAACCTCAATGACCACCGTGGCAGCGTCATCATTCTCGACTTGATGGCACGAGACTGCAGCAACTGTCACCTCGTTCAGGAGCACATCGAAAACGAGATGGAGGACTGGCAAGTCACGGCTGCAGCCAACAACAAGTCCCTCAAAATCTTCGCTTACGGTGCGTGGTACGGCGAATCCGTGGAATACCTCAGTGAAAGCGGCGGCGAATACACCGTCCCCCTCTATCCCACGGGCTTCGGCTCCACGGAAGCAGCCGTGCTTGAGGATGGCTCAACGGCTGACCCTGTTCGCCTGTTCACGACGGGTGGAACGGGACAAATCCCCGTCGTGCTCATTCTCGACGAGGAAGGCTACATCATCGCTCAACAGGCGACCGGAACACCCATTGACGGCTGGGAAAAATTCGACGGCATTCTTGAAACTGCGTTGACCGAGGACATTTCAGAAACCTTTGATTCCCGCATTGGATGGGAAGAGCCTGAAACCTCGTTCACCGCTGTCTTTGCCCTCGGCCTCATTCTCTCCATCCTCGTGTACTTCTCGCCGTGTGCTTTCCCGGTGCTGCCTGGATTCATCTCGTACTACCTTTCCCTCGGGGCTCGAGAAGACGAACTCATCGCAGAAGGGAAACTCAAGACCGGCATGCCAAGTTCGTTCAACATCGGTGTCTTGTCTGGACTCGGTATGTGGACGTTTTTCGGCATCATTGGCATCGTGGCCTTGCTCATGGGAGAGGCATTCGCCAGCTCTGGCATCATTCACTACATCGCCATCTTCATCGCCTTGCTCCTCGTTGTGCTCGGCTCGATGATGCTGCTGGGCATCACCTCGCACGTCATGGGCTTCGTCCAGAATCTCGTCGACAAGTACAGCACCACCGAGGCCGACGAAACGTTCACGCCACGACGCAACATGTACCTCTACGGCATCGGCTACGCCGCAGCATCGATTGACTGTACGGCCGCCGCCGTGTTGCCGTTTGTCATCTTTCTCAGCACGCTCGGTACAACCGCCATCGGTTTCGGCATCGCTGGGTTGATGGTCGGGCTGCTCATTTTGATGATCGCCGTCACCATGCTTGTTGGCATGGGTCGCCAAGTCATGATCAACTTCCTTCGACGAGCCACCGGCCACATCAAGATGATTGGCTCGTGGATGATGATCATGGCCGGTGTTGGCCTGACGATTTACCTCACCAACGCCGAGGCCGTCAATGCCCTGTTCAGTTGAGGGCGGGGCGAATCCACCAGCGCCACATCACGGCGCAGATGGCAATGGAGAGCAGGCCGTCAAACACGTAGTGTTGCTTGATGAGGACCGTTGACGCCACGAGTGATGCGCAGGCTGTCCAAGAGAACACAGACAGCAGGGGCGACCAGCGGTCCCGTCGCTTGAGGGCATAACGAACGAAGAGAACGACAAGAACGCTTTGCATGACGTGGAGGCTTGGCCAAGCGTTGTACGGTGCATCGGCCTTGTGCAACTCGTCCATGAGGGTCCCAAACAGGCCATCAGCCCCGACGGCCTGTGAGCGAAGTCGAATTTCCGATGGGAAGGCAAGAAACGCTAGGAAGGCCAGCCACGTGAGCGTTAGCATACGCTGGAAGAAGAGCATCCCCTGTTTTCGGACCGATTCATGGGCTGCAATCCAGGCGGCGATGGGGAAGTAGAGGTAGAAGGAGTAGTAGGGAATCACGAACGCCGGCACGTAGGGAATTTCCCAGTCAAAGGGGAAGGAGACTTCGATGACGGTGGTGCCTCGCCACGCTGAGAGGCGGTTGATGAGCATGTACGGCAGCGCTCCGAGCAGCATGAACGCCGTCAACAGAAAACCCGCATAGTGTGGCCGACTCCATTCGAGGCGTTGCGGCCACCACCGGTCGAGGACGGGCCAGTCATTCTTCACCATCGTTGCCGTCCTCCTTTGCTTGACCCACCAAGTCGTTCCATTCAATGATGCGGTCAGAGAGGACACGGGCCTCTTCTCGGTCGTGCGTCACATGGACGGTGGTGATCTTTCGTTCTTTGAGGTGGGTCCGTGTCATGGTCGCCAGTGCCATCCGGCGCTCGACGTCCACCGAAGCGAACGGCTCATCGAGCAACATCACCTTGGGTTCCTGAAGCAAGGCTCGACCAAAGGCCACTCGTTGTGCTTCACCCCCCGAGAGGCCTGCCGTCCCTCGATGATTGAAACCTTCGAGACCAACGGTGTTGAGAACGGCGTCAACCTGCGATGATAACGTCTTCTTGGGAACGGTGTTCCCCGCCCCCAAAGCGATGTTTTGGGCGACGTTCAGGTGGGGGTACAACACAGGTTGCTGAAACAGCATCGTGATTTCGGGGACGATGGTGTCGAGGGGAAGCAGGTTGTTACCGAGGCGGCGGTTGCCCTGTTCAAGACGTTCAAGGCCACAGCAAGCCCTGAGTAAGGTGGTTTTCCCGCAACCGCTGGGTCCGAGAATCGACACGATTTCGCCGTCTTCAACTGTCAGGTTCAATCCGTTAAAGACCGTCCACTCTCCCAGGCGAACCGTTCCGTTGAGCAGTTCAAACATCATGTCGGGTCCTCCAAGCACGTGCGCGCTCGTTGATGGCCAACACCAGCAGGGTCACCACCATCAAGATGGTGGCGAGCGCCATGGCGGTGGGAAACACGTAGGGGTCAAATTTTGGACGTGATGCGACTTGGTCCACCATGATGGACAACGAATCCCATGAACCAACGCGGACGATGAGGAACGTGGCACCAAACTCACCCAGCGAGAAGGCGAGACAAAGCGAGGCCGCCATGGTCGCAGGCACCACCAAAAACGAGCCACGAGAGTGCCACCAAAACGCCAGCGGTTTCATGGAAAGGAGCGATGCCTGTTCGGCAAACACAGGGTCGATGCGTTCGATGGCCGGCACCATCAATCGGATGACGAAGGGCAGCACGAGCATGATGTGTGGCACCACCGGGAGGTAAGGGAACGAAAACATCTCGGGGAACCATCGGAGGATGCCCGCCACCATGCCCAAACCCACCATCACAGCCGACATGGACAGCGGGAGCATGCACAGTGAGTCCAACACGCCTGCCGTTTTCCTTCGACCCCGCTGGCGGAGCGACACCAAACAGGAAGCAACGGCATAACCAACTGGTAGGGCAATCACCACCGTAAAGCCGGCGTAATTGAGCGAGTTGGTCAACGCATCCATCAACGGAACCGTTGAGAAATCACCGCTCCAAGCACGTCGCCAACCTTCCAACGTCCACTGTGCGCCGGGTCCTGATGGCCCCGTCGAACGGACCCGAAAGGAAGCGAGAACCACCGATACAAGCGGTGCGAGAAGCAACACGAGCGTCCCGTTGACAAACCACGACATCGCTTGGGTGGGCGGACCGTGACGCTCTCGGTTCATGGATTCGTGGTGCAGAGCGAGGACCTGACTGTGGCGACGTTCAAATCGGCCCGCCATGATGAGCATCACCAGCATCAGCAGCATTTGGCAGGTCGCAATGGCAAGCACTGCCAAACTCGTTTCAACCTGGTAGCCTGCGATGCCTGCAGAACCGCCCACTTCGCCCAGCAAGGACTCCATCGTGTTGGACGACGGTGCGAGGTATTTGACGAGGGCGAACGATGTGAAACTGAAGAAAAACGTGTACGTGGCGGCGACCAACGTCGCAGGTCCGAGCACCGGCAGCCACAGGTGTTGGAGGCGCCCAGTGCGAGATTGCCCGGCCGGAAGGAGGGCCAGTTGTTCTTCCCAAGCAGGGTCAAGTTGGGCCACCACCGGCTCAACAAACCGCACCACCAGCGACAGGTTGAACCACACGTGCGCGACAACCAAGGCCACAAAATGGCCCGGGTGTGCCCAGCCGGTGGTGGAAGCGACCCACCCCACGAGTCCGGTTTCACCGCGCATGTCCAGTCCCAAGCGGTAAACAAAGCCGTCTGGCGAGAGCAGAGCAAGAAACCCGACGGCAGCCACGATGGGCGGCGTCACGAACGGAAGAAAGAGCAAGGCTCGCTTCAAACGAAGGTGCCGCCATTGGTATCGGCCGAAGCCCCAAGCGATGGGTAATCCAAGTCCGACCGTGACCACGGTCGATACAAAGGCTTCCATCATGGAGAAACGCAAGGCTTCCATCGCTCCGGGTTGCTGATGAACGGTGAACAACGCCTGCACGGGTGAGATGCCGGTCACGGCCCACAGGCGCAGCAGGGCCAACGTGATGGGAAACAAGCCAAGAGCGATCACCAACACAACGGCCAACCAATGGGTTGCCGGGATGCGACCGGTTCGCATCACCGAATGGGTGGCCATGAACGACGCCTCATTGCGTGGCTTCCTTCCAGTCCGAGAGCCATGCTTCCATTTCATCGGCGATGCGCTCGTTGGAAATTTCAGCGTTCAGTGTGGGTGTGTCCGTATGGTATGCATAGCCGTCGGTAGCCGGCCATGTAGCATTGACCAAGACCGATTGCATGAGGTTGTTCTCCGGCATGTTTCGATTGACATCCTCGGAGAGCAGGTAAGCGATGAAAGCGTTGGCTGCGTCAATTTCCGTGCCGCCGTTGATCACGCCCGCATATTCCACCTGGTGGAAGGAGGAGCGTGGTAGTGTGAGGGATGTGGACTTGGTCCAGTTGCCGCCGTAAAAGGCCTCAACGCCAGGAGAATGGCAGTAAGAAACCGTCATCGCAGCATCACCAAGGTGCCCTTCTACCCATTCGCCGTAGCCGCCACTGTAGTGAATTTCGTAAGCTTCGGTCCAGCCGCTTGTGAAGATGGCCCCGTTGTCCGCCATGGCCTTCCACCAGTCGAAAGCATCCGTCGTGTTGTCCTCATCGTTCTCGAAATAATCGATGGTCGCCGACATGAAGGCTCGTCCGGGGGAGGAGGTGACCGGTGATGGGAAGGCGGTGAGCCCGTTCCACTCGGGTTCGGTTAAGTTCCAGAGGGAGGTTGGCACCGTGCGGTTGGTACCGTCCACCCGGGTTTCGTCATAGTTGAGGCAAACATCCCCTCGGTCAAAGGGCAAGGCAAGTGGACCGTTGTAGGGTTCGAGAGCCGTTTCGGAAATCCCTGATACGTTGGCTTCGTGGGCTTGAAGGAGGCAGAAGTTGAGTGCGGTTTGGAGGTAGGTGTTGTCCAGTCCGATGGCCAAATCGGCTTGTTGTGCCTGCTGGGTTTGCAGCAGTTGTTCGAGAATACCACCGGAATCATCGGTTCGAATCATCTCGATTTCGTACCCTGTTTGATTGGTGAATTCGGCCAGCATTTCATCAGAAAAGGCCGCGATGTCGTAGGTGAGGATGCGGAGTTTACCATCCGAAGCTCGTCCTGGTTCGAGCACAGTGCAATCACCCGAAACATCGGCAACGATGGGCTCAATTCGTTCGAGGCACCCTGTAAGGGGCGCCGTCAGCATCAGCAGTATGGTCAGTAGTATTGCGTTTTTCATGTATGTCACTCCGTGTTCATAGCGTCAATAATGGCATGCGCCCTGTCGACCAGATCCATGGGGTTGGGTCCGAGAATGTACAAGGAGGGCTCCCAACCAAACGCCCCCTCGTCCAACACAATGTCAAGTCGCCCTTGATGCGGTTGGAGACTCCCCTTGTTGGCATAGCCAAGTCGGTAATCAAGTTCGTCCGAGATGTAGTTGATGTCGCCTTGGTCCACCATGCCATCAAGGGTCGGTGGTCGAAGGTTGAGAATCGCCGTCTTTTCTCCGTCAACCGCCTTGGCCTGAATGAGCATTTTCGCGAGGTGGCTTGAGGCTCCGAATTCGGGTGTCTCATGCCGACGAAGGACACCGTCGACCAACGTCATTCGACCAGGGTAGGCTGCGACATCATCGATGCCGCTCGCTTCGGGTAGGCACGCAGCGATGTTCATGCCCACCGCCGGCATGTACGGCTTGAGTCGGCGCAAATCAAGCCGCCCCGTCGCCCAATCAAGACGACGAATCAACGCCTTGGAGGATTGGTCCTCGTCGAGGTCCATGCCGGTGAGGGTTTTGTCGTACCGAAGAGCCTGGCCGCCACCGAATTGAAGTTCAAACACCAACCGTTGGCGGACGACCGTGGCCTCGGGGCCGTACTGCGCCATGGAGGCTGCGAGTTCCTTTGACCAACCGTCGATCATGACCTCGTCGGCCGTAGCGCCCAGTTCAATCACAGGTTTACTGATCTGACGGGAGACCGTGCTTTGCGTCGAACCCGTTGCTCTTGCGATTTGCATTTGCGTCCAGCCTTGGGCCCTGAGTTCTTTGCTCAGTTGTTGCAACAATCGGTCCAACCAACGGCCACCAATCTGTCCCAGCATGGGCCGTCCTGTGGCGGGGAATTATTCAACCTTGCTGGCGAATTATGCATGATGAATCATAGAACCGAGGCATCTGGATCGGTTTCAGCCCGAAAAATCGTTCAAAATGTGGAGAAATTGGTGCCGAATTTGACATGGCGTGGTCAGCGTGTTGGCGGTGATTGAAAGCGATATATTCATGGGTTTTTCTCGGAATTTGGTCTGTGCTCCGGCCCTCTATGGCCCGTTTATTCAAAATGGGTTTTTCATATTCAATTCTCATTAAGTGGCCCCCTACAGCGCTCCCGCGAATGAAAAACTCTGCAAAAAGCGAGACAGAACCGATTCATTTCTCACCATACACATACTCATAAGCGAGCCGCGGGGAGAAAGCAACTGAGGGGCATGGAAACAGCGGCATTCATTGACGAAGTCGCTCAGCGCCTCGTGGCCTATATTGCCTCCAAGGACACCGACGTGCGGGTCAATCCAGCGGCCAGCCTGAGCACCATGCGTAAGACGCTGGACGTCCAACTCCCCTTGGAAGGGCACGGCCTCAATGCTGTGCTTGACGACCTGGACACTTTCATTTCGAACAGCGTCAAAACCCACCGTTCTGAGTTCATGAACCCGCTTTGGGGCGGTCTATCGCTTCCGGCCTTTGCTGGTGAAGTCGTCGCCTCGCTGACGAACAATTCGATGTACACCTACGAACTTTCCCCCATCGCCACCGTCATCGAACAGACGATCCTCAAGCGAATGTCTCAGATGGTCGGCTTTCCTGATGGGTTTGGTACCTTCACCACCGGTGGCTCAAACGGAAACATGCTCGGCATGTTGTGCGCCAGAGAGCACTTGCTCTCTGGCTCCACGAAACGTGGGTTCGACGGGCGCTCAACTGTAATCTTCGTTTCTGCAGAGGCTCACTACTCCGTACTCATGGCGGCCAATGTAATCGGCATTGGTCACCAGAACATCATCAAGGTCCAGTGCGATGAAGACGGTCGCATGCGGCCCGACCGATTGGAGGAGGAAATCGCCTTCGCCAGGCAGGAAGGCATGCGCCCGCTGTGTGTTGTGGCGACGGCTGCCACCACCGTTCGTGGTGCATACGATGACATTGACGCTCTGGCCACCATCGCCCATCGTGAAGGTCTGTGGTTGCACGTCGATGCTGCTTGGGGTGGGACCTGCCTGTTCTCGACCGAACATCGTCGCCTGATGGACGGTGTCGACAAGGCTGACAGTGTGTGTTGGGACGCCCACAAGATGATGGGTGTCCCGTTGATTTGTAGTGCGTTTCTCATCAAGGATCCGCTCGTGCTTCGTCGCCTCTGCGACCACACCAACGTGGCTCACTACCTGTTCCACAGCGATGCTGAGTTGGACGACTTGGGCCGCTACTCGTTACAGTGTGCTCGGCGAAACGATGCGCTCAAACTCTGGCTTGAATGGCGGGCTCGCGGCGATGCAGGTTGGGCTGAGATGGTTGACACCAAAATGGCCGATGCGGATTATCTCCAGGCATCCATCGAAGCTCATCCTTCCCTCGAGATGATGTCGAGTCGTATGTGGACCAACGTTTGTTTCCGATACACGAGCGCCGATGACGGCGTGGATTTGAACGACCTCAACACCGAAATCCGAAACCGATTGATGAAAGAGGGTTCCTTCATGGTCAGCCGCTCCAACATCGGAGATGATGTGGTGATCCGCATGGTGGTGGTCAACCAGAGCGTTGACCGCAACACGCTTGACCGCTTCCTTGGTCGCGTCATTCATCATGGCGAGGAAATTCTCCGAGGCCTTCCTGCCGCCAATTGAACGGCAACGGATGTTTATTGAGCCGAGCGTCTAAGCGGACGGCATGAGCGACCAGCCACCGGTGCGAACCGCCCTGTACGAGGAACACCTATCGTTAAACGGAAACATGGTGGATTTTCACGGCTTTGAACTCCCGATTTGGTATTCGAACATCAAGGACGAGCACCTTGCTACAAGGTCCGGGGCCGGTTTGTTTGACGTCTCCCATATGGGTTCATTCCGGTTTACCGGCGAGGATGTTCGAGCGTGGTTGGAGAGTATCGCAACCCAACGCGTCACCAGCATCCAACCGCCACGGTGCGCTTACACCCACTTTTTGGATGAGGATGGCTTTCTCATTGACGACATGATTTTTGCCGTGGTGAGCGAGGCCGAAATTTTGGGTGTTCCAAACGCCTCCATGATCGACGTCATGTGGGCTTGGTTCACCAAACACCTTCCTGCCGATGGCTCGGTGAAGATGGAAAACCTGTCCGAAGAAACCGCCATCATGGCCCTTCAGGGGCCACATGCAAAGGCCACTCTGGACGCTGCATTTGGCGAAGGCCAGCACGTTGGTCGCTTCAAATGGCGAGCATTGACGGACAACAACCTCGGCACGACCGGTTGGATTCAAGGAACGGGGTACACCGGCGAGGCGGGGTACGAAATTTTCGTCCCCAACGAAACAGCACCGGCTGTATGGCGTGCCCTCGTCGACAACGGAGCCACGCCGGTCGGCTTGGGTGCCCGAGACACCCTGCGCTTGGAGAAAGGATACCTGTTGTCCGGCGTGGATTTCTGCTCGCCCAGCTTGGCGCCTGAAGGCGACGACGGATTCCTTGCCCGCGATTCTTGGGAGACCAACGTACCGTTTGGCCTTGACCTTGAGCACGACTTCATCGGGAAGCATCGAGTGGTCAGCCACAGCGACGACGACGAGCGGTGGTGGGGCATCAAATACACCGAGAAAGGACCGCTTCCCCGTCCTGGTAAAGAGGTTCAATCGCTCGACGGTCAACCACTTGGACGGCTTTCATCCGGTGCACCTTCGCCGAGTTTGGACAACACTGGCATCGGCATTGGCTACCTCGCAGGTGTGAAGGAAGGCGACGAGGTTTTGGTCGTCGCCAGCCCTCGAAAATCCGTGAAAGCCGTGGTTGTCCGCCCACCGTTTTACTGAAGGCCATCCATAACCGGTTTCATGGCTTCCAGCCATCGTTGACGTTCTCGCTCGCCGGTTGCGCCCAGTTCGACAACGGTTTCTTTGACCCGCAGAAGGGCTTCACCAATGGCGTTCGCATCACCCCAAGGGGCCGTCGTGCCGAGGCCCTCCTCAACGGCCACGTCGCCCATCAAGCAGTCACGGTTCACCACGCTCGGGACACCTTGAGCCGCTGCGTCGAACATTTTGACCGGGAGCGCGCCTTGGAGGATGTTTCCTCGTAGTGGAGCGTACATGGCGTACATCACATCGATGGTCTCGATGAGTTCCGGGAGCTCGGATTGTGTGAAGGCGCCCGTGACTTCAGCCTCAAGGGTTCCACGTTCAACCTCATCCATGAGCATCGCCCGAACACGGCTTGCTGCGGTGCCATCGCCAGCAAGTCGAATCTTGGGTCGCTGCGCGGGTGGAAGCGCCTTGACCGCCTCGATCAGAAGTTCAAACGATTTGAGATCCCTGACTCGGCCAAGGTAGCCCACCGTCCAGTCCGTCAACGGCTCAACCTTGCGTTCACCGAACGGAGGAAGCGGACGATTCTCGACCGAGTGCCCTTCAAGACCGTGATGAGCAAGCCATTCAACGAAGCCTCTGCGTCCCTCGGTTTTCACCTGTTGACTGGACGTGATGATCACGGCCGCTTCGGCCGCTCGTTGAAGCATGCGTTGCTTCAGGCGCCGGCTTGCCAGCGCTCGGAGGTTGGATTGGGGAGCAGCATACCTCACCCAAGTGTGCTGCAGGTCGTGCATATCAAAGACGAAGGGAACGTTGTGTGTCTTTTTCATTGCAATGCCCACACGAAGGGTATCGGCATCGTGGCAATACACGAGGGCCGGAGGGTCGTTGGCCAACGTTCGTTCGACCACGCGGAGAAAGCGACGTATCCCCCTGTACGTCGACACTGTGCCTCCGTAGGGGACTCGGCCCACTCGGTACCGCATGACACGAACGCCACGGTGGTTTTCGCTCATCGGGTGTCCCTCTTGTCGGTCAAAGGCGTGGACAGTGACCCGATAACCGGCCTCCTGCATCCAGACGGCGTGCCGTAAAACTCGTGGGTCCGGAGCGCATGCATTGGTGACCACCATCGCCACCCGGACCATGCCTCTCCGAGGGGTGGTTGGATGATAGGCTGTTCCCCGATTTCAGGTGGGCTGAAGCAATTCATTATGAGCGGTACGCGCATGGATTTTCACATACCCACCGTAAGGAGTGTGCGTGCCATGGTCGACCAACTTCCAAATCGAGGACGAGAAGCCGAAATGTTGCAAGAAATGGGGCTTTCTTCGATGGAGGATTTGTTCTCAGACATTCCCGATGATGTTCGCTTCAAAGGCGAGTTACCGCTGCCCGGCCCCCAATCCGAAGAGGAGATCATCAGCGACGCCCGTCGTTTGCTCGGCGCCAACGCCGACATGGGAAGCCGCCCCTCCTTCCTCGGTGCAGGTCTGTACCGCAACTACGTTCCGGCGGCTGTGTTCCAGCTCGTAACCCGTGGAGAATTCTTGACGGCTTACACCCCGTACCAACCCGAAGTAAGCCAGGGCATGCTCCAAGCCATGTGGGAGTTTCAAACCCTCATCTCCGAACTTGTTGGCTTACCGATTGCCAACCTCTCTCTGTACGACGGTTCAACGGCCGCCGCTGAGGCCTTGACCTGTGCCGTTCGTGTTCACAACCGCAAGGCCAGCCAACCAAACACCGTCTACGTCTCCGCCCTCACACCGCCCGACAAGATGTCGGTCATGCACAATTACTGCCAGGGGGCAGAAATTGACATCCGAACCATCGCGCACAACGACGACGGGACCATCAACATGGACTCGTTGAAAGAGGCGGCCGGTTCTTGTGGTGTCTACCTCGAGCAACCCAACCCGCTGGGTGTGCTTGACGAAGGCCTGACCGGTGTCAAGGCCATCATCGGTGAACACACCGCCCTCATCGTTGGTGTCCAACCCGTTTCCCTCGGTGTCGTTGAGGCTCCAGGTCACTACGGTGCTGACATCGTGGTCGGCGAAGGGCAGCCCCTTGGCAGCCCCGTGACCGGTGGCGGCCCACTGTACGGCATCTTTGCCTGCACCAAGCCCTACCTCCGATTGATGCCAGGACGAATTGTCGGTCGCAGCATTGACGTGGATGGAAAAGAGGCCTACTGTCTTACACTTTCCACCCGTGAGCAACACATTCGTCGGCATCGAGCGACCTCCAACATTTGCACCAACGAGACCCTCATTGCCTTGATGGGGGCGATGCACATGGCCCTCCTCGGGCCGGACGGCCTACGTGATTTAGCGCACCGAAACATGATGGCTTGCCAGAAGGCGAAGGAAGTCCTTGCGGCAACCCCCGGCGTTCGCATTGTTCATGATGCACATCACTTCAACGAGTTCGCCATTGAGGTGCAAGGATCAGCAGCTGCGTGCTTGGATTACCTCGACAGCAACGGCATCATCGGTGGACTGGACCTTGGCCGATGGTACGAAGGAACGACGAACCAATTGCTCATCACCACCACCGACCAAACCACCCTGCGGGACATCGAGTCCTTGTCGGCTCAACTGGCGCTGTGGGCCGCTCACGGGGAGGTGAGTGCATGAGCCACCTCTTCAACCACAACGGCGCTGAGAACACCGGCTACAGCCAACCAACGCCGCTGGCATGCGAAACCGAACCAACCGTGCCACAAGGTCTGATTCGATCCAACGCCGCTCGATGGCCACGTCTTTCTGAGCCCGAAATGGTGAGGCACTACACTTGGCTGTCGAAGAGAAATTTCGGCATTGACACAGGTTTCTACCCGTTGGGTTCGTGCACCATGAAGCACAACCCACGTGTCAACGAAGTCATTGCGCAACTCCCCGGCATTGCTGACATCCACCCGCACCAGCCGGAACACCACCTCCAAGGGTTACTGTCCATCTTCTACGAGATGCAGCACATGCTCGAAGTTTGTGCGGGCATGGACCAGGTCACCTTGCAGCCGGTGGCGGGCGCACAGGGCGAGTTCACGGCCATTCGTTGCATTCAGGAGTATTTCCGACATCGAGGCGAAGACCAGCGAACCAAGGTCATCGTCCCCGATTCTGCACACGGCACCAACCCCGCCAGCGCTGCCATGGCAGGTTTCGAGATCGTCGAGATTCCCAGCCTGGCCGACGGTCGCATGGACCTTGACGCTCTCGCTGCGGTCGCTGACGAAACCACGGCGGCGATGATGATCACCAACCCCAACACCTTGGGCCTGTTTGAAGCCGATATCAAGGCAGCCAGTGAAATCGTCCATCAGGCCGGGGGTCAGATGTACTACGACGGTGCCAATTTCAACGCCATTCTCGGCATCACTTCGCCCGGGTTGATGGGCTTTGACTCGGTGCACTTCAACCTGCACAAGACCTTCTCCCAGCCCCACGGCGGTGGTGGACCAGGTTCGGGCCCCATTGGTGTTAAGGCGCACTTGGCACCCTTCCTGCCTGGTCCTTTGGCCGCTCGACGCGAACCCACTGGCGATGAGCGACCTTCAGCGGTTGACGAGTTCTGGTACCACTGGCACCAACCCGAACACAGCATCGGTAAAGTGCAACAGTGGCACGGCAACGCCGGTGCCGTAATCCGCTGCTGGGCGTACTACCGACGCTACGGCTCAGGCCTCAAGGCCATGTCCGAACACGCTGTGCTCAATGCCAACTACCTGCGCCACGCCATCCATCGGGAAGCCAAGAAGGCCGGCGTGGACCACCTGTTCATCGACGGAGCGGAAACCGACGTCGCCAAGCACGAGTTCACCCTCTCCATGCAACCTGCTAAGGACGCACTGGGCATCTCTGCGATGGACGTAGCCAAGGGACTGCTGGACCGGGGCTACATGGCGCCGACGGTGTACTTCCCACTCGTGGTGCCCGAATGCATGATGATCGAGCCGACCGAAACCGAATCCAAGGACACGCTAGACACCTTCGCTGAACACTTCGCTCAGGTCTTGAAGACCGACCCTGAGGCGCTCCATGCAGCGCCAATCACCACCCCGGTTCGTCGTGTTGACGAGGTCTATGCAGCACGCAATCTTTGCCTGCGCCACCCCTATGAAGAGTGAGGAAGGATTATTCCACCCTCCCTCGACCATCGGGTGTGGATGAACTGCCCGAGGCCTGGACTGAAAGCGAGAACTCGCATCAGTTCACGGTGACGCTCCTTGCGTTTTCGTGGGCGTTGCTTCCGGTCGGATTCATGGTCTTGATGGCTGTTTTTGACCGATACGAGCAGCACCGACTGACGCTCGCTGCTGTTGCCCTTACCATGTTGGTCTTGGCGTTCATCAGTGGCGTGAGGCAGCGAAAATCAGCGTTGCTTGAACCACGTGTTCAACTGGCAACGGCCACGCTCGCTAGCACCGCCGTTTTGCTTGCGTTGTTGTTCTTGCTTGACCTCTCATCCTACTGGTGGGTGGTGTACGGCCTCGTGTTTGGGAGTGTCGCCATGATGTACGTTAGCTTGAGTTACTTGGCCTCATGCAACACCCCCGCCGTGCATTTGCTCTGGGATGTTTCCGTGCCCATTCCAAACGAGGCGCTCGAAGGATGGAGGGTCGTGAACGGGCGCTGGGTCAATGGCGTCATCGCCACCAAGCGCATGGAGCAAGGCCCGGTACTCACCTTGTACGGACTGGTCGAGGGAGAGGCGACCTTGCTCTGTTTGGAGCAACTTGCACCCGTGGGTGCCTCGCCACCTCCACATGCGATTGATCTTGACTTTTCCACCTTCGCCTCCCTTTCAGTCGCTCGTTCTGCCGAAGAATGAGGGTTCTTTCCTCATGGGTTGAATCAGTCATCATAAAGAACCACCCGCGATGGCGGATGAGCATGGATGTAACCATTTTGTTGGGGTCTTCGTCAGACCTCCCCATCGCCCAAAAGTGCACGAAAATCTTGGAACACTTCGATGTCCCGTACCAACTGCGTGTGGCCTCCGCCCACCGCTCGCCGAAATTTGTTGAGCAAATCGTCGGCGATGCCATTGACGACGGCTGTTCCGTTTTCATCGCCATGGCAGGATTGGCTGCTGCCCTCCCCGGTGCCGTTGCCGCCTTGACCACCAAGCCCGTGATCGGCGTCCCCTGCGGCGGTCGTGTTCCCTACGACTCGCTTCTGTCCATTGCTCAACTCCCGCCGGGTGTCCCAGCGGCCACCGTTGGCGTTGACCGTGGCGACAACGCCGGCTACCTCGCCGTGCAGATGCTCGCGCTCTCCAACCCCAAGTATGCCGCTGCGCTCGAGCAGAACAAACTCGACCAAATTGACCGCGTGAAGGCCCAAGACAAGGAAGTCAACGGCGGTGCCTGAGATGTTCGACGCTGAGGAATTCATTGCCGAGAGCATTGAATCCCTCAAAGCGACCATTGACGACGTGGCCATCATCGCCTGTTCCGGCGGTGTTGATTCAACCGTTGCAGCCGTCATTGCGAATCAGGCAGTGGGCGGTTTGCTCCACTGCGTGTACGTGGATACAGGGTTCATGCGCAAGGGCGAAACCGAACAGATCGAAGCGCTGCTCGAAGCTCAGGGTATCAACCTCATCACCGTCAAGGCGGCTGACCGATACTTCGAGGCCCTCAAGGGCGTGACCGAGCCAGAGCAGAAACGCAAGGTCATCGGTGAACTCTTCATCCGCATCTTTGAAGACGAACAGAAGAAGTGCGGTGCGAAGTACCTCGTCCAGGGCACCATCGCTCCCGATTGGATTGAGTCGGGTGGCGGCGTGCGAGACACCATCAAATCTCATCATAACGTGGGAGGTCTTCCCGAAGACATGACCCTTGAAGTGGTCGAACCGCTCCGTGAACTCTACAAGGATGAAGTTCGAGAGTTGGCCCGTACCCTCGACATCAACGTCGCAGAACGGCAACCGTTCCCTGGCCCCGGTCTTGCCGTCCGTACCCTTGGTGAATTAACGCCTGAGCGCGTGGCTGTCGTTCGTGAAGCCTGCGCCATCGTTGAGGAAGAATTTGAGGCCGCAGCCGAGCGAGGCGAGATGGAAATCCCCTGGCAGTATTTTGCTGCCCTCCTCCCCGTCCGCAGTGTTGGTGTCCACGGCGACGTGCGTGCGTACGGTGAAACCATCGTCGTCCGTGCTGTTCAAAGCATGGACGGCATGTCGGCCCGCTATTCAGAAATCCCTCACAAGATTCTCCAGAAAATCAGCACACGCATCACCAACACCGTCAAGGGCGCCGTGAACCGAGTGGTATACGACATCACACACAAGCCCCCCGGTACCATCGAATGGGAGTGAGGGCTCGTTCGGGCATACCTTCTTCAAGAAGGCCGAGGAGGAAATCACATGTCGGTTGTTGACGCTGTGGAAGTGGTCGCAGCGGGCATGCTCGTGGCTGACGACATCGCTTTGTTGCGGAAGCGGCGCGTTGGGGCAGCCATCCTCATGATCGCGCTCCTGATCGGCTTGGTGTTGGGTGTCGGCCTCCTCCTTGGCGAAGATGACAGCACCACGAACCCCGTGAGCAGCGGTCAGCCTCCATCGTCAGACTGGCGGCCGTATTCCGTTGTGGCCCCCATCGACACGGGCATCAACGTCTACCACGACCATTTCCGCACCGAAGAGGTGTACCCGGATTGGTTGCTGGACGGACTGGGTGTGACCAAAACCTGCGAGCCCACGTTTGAGGGGACGTGGCAAGAGCGCTATGAAGCGGACAAGGAGGCCTGCTGGGACACCATCACAACATCCGACATCGTTTACTTCAAAGGCACCAAGATCCTTGGAACCTCACCTGACGGTGGTACCGACATCCACATTCTTGACGACCCCTCTGACGGGCACGGCACGGCAGTGACCGGTGCCGTCCTTGATGCCAACCCTGACGCAGTGATTTTCTTTGTCGAGGGCTTCTCGACCGAAGCGGTGTTGGCCGCCGGCAACCAGCCCCTCGTCGACATTGTCACCACGTCGTTTGGCGCGATTGGTTCATTGCCGGTTCCCGGTATTGAAACGGGGACGTATCAAACCGTAGTGGTCAACAACAAGATCCACACCGGTGCGGCCGATAACACGCCCTCACCTGCGGTTCAAGACGCCACGGCAGGGCCACCATGGTCCATCGGTATCGCAGGCTACGCTGAGGAAGGCGACGATCAGAAGGAAACGATGAGCGGCTCCTATCCCGACATCGCCGCCGATTGGACGCAGGTCCTTCCCAATCACGACGACGTCGATGGCTACCATGAGACTTCTGGGACGTCCTTTGCCACGCCTCGAACGGCCGGTATCCTCTCGTTCGTGCTCGAACACCTTCGAACGGAAGTGGGCGACATGGGTTCAGGAGCATCAACGGAGGAGCGTGGTGGCATGCTCGTGAGCGGTGTTTGGCCGGAGGGTAGCACCAACGCTGGCCTGGATGCCGGCATTACCAACGCCGTGGTTCGAAATGCGCTCAACCTGTCGGCGTGGTACCCTTCGTTCTCAACATGGGACCCAAGCGCAGGAACCATGCCCATTTCCCCGGTCGCACCTTGCACGCAAGTCGGATGGGGTGTGGTGAACATGTCCAACATTCAACCGATGATCGAACACCTCAACGGATCGCAATCCATGCCCGACCGCCCGGGTGATGTGGAATTGTGCATGCAGGTCAATCAAGAGGCCCGAGAAGCCTACTGGGGCGTGTATCCCTCGGAAGAAGCCCCGTCTCGTACGCTTGAGGTCGCTGCGCGCGACTGAGCCAAGACGGGCGTGGGTTCACGGAGACCTCGAACCCAAGGCGGTAAATCGTTGAAAACGGGGTGCTGTGAGGGTTTTGGCGCCGATTGTGGGGCTCGAACCCACGACCTTGGGATTAACAGTCCCACGCTCCACCAGCTAAGCTAAATCGGCAAAGTGGGCGACAAGCATCCCCTTTATCACGCCTTCGTTGAGGTGGAATCAACCACCTCAATCAAACGCCGGTTGGAGACAGGGGCCTCTGGGGAAACGCTGACCATCGATTTGAGCACCCTGAGGTCGTTTTCCTCCAGCGGTCGTGTATGGTGAAAGGTCAGCAGCGGGTCGTTTCGTTTGATGGCTTCACCCACGGGTGCGGCAATGACAGCCCCCACCAGGGGGTCAATGACATCCTCGAGGGCAAAACGACCTGCACCGTGCTGACGAGCAAGTTGCGCCAGTTGCATGGCGTCGTATCCTTCCACGTACCCGTCTTCCTCTGCAAGGATGCAGGTCTGGAACTCGGCCATGCCCAGCACCCGTTCAGGATGGTTAATCAGGGCCTTCGACGTCGCTGGTTCAACGCCCTGTTGAACACACATGGCCCTGAAGCGTTCGAGGGCTGCACCGTTGGTGAGCACGGCTTCCATCTTTGAGCGTGCTTCCGCTTCAGTTTCGCACACACCAGTCATGCACAGAAGGGCTGCCCCCTGAAGAACGACGAGTTCCCGGGTGTCCGGTGATCCTCCGCCCTGCAAGACACGAATGCTTCCCACCACTTCGAGCGCGTTGCCGATGTGGGTGCCGATGGGCTGGTCCATGGCCGTGAGTTGGGCCACGGTGTTGATGCCGAGTCCTTCGGCGGTGCGCACCATGGAGGCAGCCAGTTCCCTGGCTTGGTCGACGGTTTGCATGAAGGCAGCCGATCCGGTCTTGACGTCCAACACCAAGGCAGAGAGCCCTTCTGCAGCTTTCTTTGAGATGATGGACGCCGTGATGAGTGGCACACTATCAATCGTGTGTGTGACGTCTCGAATGGCGTACAATACACCGTCCGCAGGGGCAATGGCGTCGTTTTGGACGGCGATGCAACATCCGACCGCATTGACGGCTTCGACCATGGCTTCGGGTGAAAGTGCACAGTTGAATCCAGGAATGGCTTCCAACTTGTCGATGGTCCCTCCCGTGTGGCCCAGTCCTCGTCCGGCCAACATGGGGACTCGGCAACCCGCTGCAGCCAACGCCGGGGCAAGCACGAGGGACATTTTGTCGCCTACACCGCCGGTGCTGTGCTTGTCCACCACAGGCGGGCCTTCGCCCCAAGAGAGGCTGGCGCCGGAGGCAATCATTGATTTGGTCAAGACCACGGTGTCTTCGGTTCTCATGCCGTGTTGATGGACGGCTTTGAGCCAGGACGTCGCATCCTCAATCGAGACGGAACCATCGGCTACACCCTCCACAAATTGCGCCAGGTCTCCTGCCGGTTGAGCCTCACCGGCTTTCACAGCATCAACAAGGTGTTGAAAGCGCATGGTGCTCCCTCAGATGAGGCCGATTTCCACCAATCGCTGGTGGAGGTAATCACCCGCATTGATGGAATCGTACTGTGGCGTTCCACCGGTCATGGCGACAAAATCGGGATGCGGGGTCAGGTCGATTTCGTTGCGTGGATGTACGAACATGGGCATGGAGTAGCGACGGGTGTTGGCATCCTTGGGGTTCACGACCCGATGGGTGGTGGACTTGAACAGACCGTTCGTGAGGTTTTGTAACATGTCGCCCGAATCAACGATGATGGCATCTTGGTCACCCTTGACCTGAATCCACGAACCGTCATGGTCCATAACTTCCAAGCCGTCAGCGGTTGCCGTTACCAAGAGCGTGATGAAATTGATGTCCTCATGAGCCGCCGACCTGACCGCTCCCACCGGCATTGATTCGTCCAGTGGCGGGTAGTGGATCATTCGCATGATGGTGTTGCCTTCGTTCGACATTTCAGGCAACCATTCACGAGGTTTACCGAGGTACTCCGAGCAAGCGGCAAGAAGGTGTTGCGCAAGCGATTCCATGCCCGAGAACAGGTCTTCGGTGATGGCTTGGAATCCTTCCACGTGTTGCGTGGGCCACACGTTTTGTGGGTAGGTTGGCCTCGGGCCACCACTCGGATAGGCCCGGCCCGTCTGCCAGAACTCCTTCAGGTCTGGTGCAGGGTTGTCCTTGGCGTGCTCCACGCCGAAGGCGGTGTAGCCTCGTTGGTGGCCGATGTCGGGTTGCAGATAGAGCCGTTTGGTCGCTTCATCCAAGTCAAAGAAGGCGTCGCATTGAGCGTAGGTGTCGTCAACGAGTGAGCGAGGAATGCCGTGGTTCGTCAGGGCAAAGAACCCGATGTCCTTCAGGGCATCACCCACTTCTCGGACAAACTGTTGTCGCTCTTCCTCCACGTCGGAGGTGGCCAAACGAAAGTCGATGGAGGGGATGCTCCGTGTCATGCCGCTCATTCCCGGTAGGCGTTGAGTTTCCAAAGCAGCCTGATGGTTTCAATGTAAATCCACACCACGGAAATCAGGATGCCAAACGCAGCGTACCATTCCATGTTCTTGGGAGCACCGTAGCGGCTGCCGGATTCGATGAAGCCAAAGTCGCTGATGAGGGTCAGGGCAGCCACGACGAGGATGAAGGCCGTCACACCGATGCCGATGGGTCCAGAACTGTGGAGGAAGGGGACGTCGTAGGGGGTGAACAGTTGGAGAACGAAGGACGTGAGGTAGAGGAACATGATGCTCGTCATCAAGCCAAAGACGATCTTGTTGAAGGCGGGGGTGGGTCGGATGATGCGAGAAGCGTACATCACGTACATGGTGGCCGTAATGGCCATGGTACCGAAGACGGCTTGCAGTGCAATCCCCTTGTAGGCCGTGAGTTCCATCGCCAAGGACATGGCACCGATCGCCATGCCTTCGAGAATGGCGTAGAGGCTCATCAAGGCCACCGGGTTGTTGGGGCGAACCAAGAACACGATGAGAGCGAGCACAAGGCCACCAAGGAAGCCGAGGGTCATGAACCCGCCGATGAACAAGCCGCCGGTGCCGTTGTTCAGGGCGTTCATGCACAGCACGGCTGAAACCAAGGCTGAAACAACCGTCAGCGTGAGCAGGTAGCCGATTTTCTTCATTGAACCTTCAACCGTCATTCGGTCGGTCCCGGTGAGGTTGCTCCAGAACTTGTTGCTGAGGACAGGATTGCTGCTGCGAATCTCCATGGCTATCGCTGTTGTCTTGGCAAGGTCCCGTTTCAATGTTGCTCTTCTTGTGTATGTTGAGCAACTTGTTCTTGATAGTAGGTCACCAGCTGGTCAAAGGTCCAACCCTGCGCCATGTACTGTTCAATCACTTCGGCGGTCCATCCCGGAACCTGCGCCAGCATGTCAGGCGTGATGCCCGAAGGGCTGGCGTTCAACACCGGTTGCTGCCATCCATCGTTGGAGACGGAGGTTGGCGCAATGTCGGCAAAGGCGGCTTCGCTGATGGCGTCCTTGACCTCCTCGGATTCTGCCCGCATGTTGCGAAGCACGACGTAGGCACCGACCGACAGCAGCAGGGCGAGCACCATCAACGTCAGGAAGAACGACTGTGCTGAGTCCCCGGCCGTGTTGTCCGTGCTGTCCTCCACCAATTCGGTGCGTTGTTGAGATGAGCAGCCCTTGGCATCGGTCGCCACGCCTGCTGGTGTACCCGGACATTCGTCCTCGGTGTCGAGAACACCGTCGTTGTCGGCGTCGGGGTTGTCCGTTGTGTTGTTTTCCTCAACGGGTTCAATGTCGACACCTGCAAGGTCACAACCCAGGACTTCATGATCGTCTTGGCCGTCGCCGTCAGCGTCCAAAAGCAGGAGCGCATCGGTAGGAGATACATCGTCCAGACTGTCGTTGAGTGCCGTGGCTTGAGCCCACGCCACTTCCAAGTCGTCGGTGATGCAATCGCCGTCGGTGTCGGCTTTGTTGGGGTCGCCACCGTGGAGTTGCTCGGCGAAGTTGGTCAACCCGTCGTCATCTGCATCGAGCATGGATTCATCCATGGTGCTTTCACCTGCAACGCTGCGTTGTGTTCGGGTCAAGCCGTGCTCGACCTCCCAACGATCCAGCAGCCGATCTTGATCCGTGTCCGTGGTGTTGTCGAGACGGTTCCAGTCCTCGTACCACGAGTCGACGTAGACTTGGGCGACGGCTTCACTTGACAGCATCAGCCCCATCTCACGGTTCCGAACCAATGCTGAGTCGCCCCAGTTGATCGAGGAGACAAGGACGTGCTCGCCGTCGATGATGACGCCCTTGTTGTGGAGTTTCGTGACCTGGTCGTCGCTGCTCATGACGATGGCTGACGTGTCGTAGCCCTTGGTGAAGTTCCACTCTTCGTTGAAGCGGTCAACCACGCTTTGAATGTCCTCGTCGAGGTAGGCGCCGTTGAGGATCAACCGCAACCGTACGCCACGCTCTGCGGCACTCTCGAGCGCTTCAAGCAACGGGTTGTCGCCCCAGCCCCACGACCAATCCATGTCCAGGTATTGCAGGGAAAGCAAGAGTTCCTCGTCCGCCCCGTCGAGAGCGCTGACGAGCTCATCGATGCAATTGTCAGGGCACACCAGAAGGTTGGCTTCGAATGCGCCGGTGATGCCGGCTGCAGTTTCCCCGATGATGGCGGAGGACGTCGGCATGGTCCAACCGGTTGGCGCGTCGCTGGCCTTGACTGGCGTGATGTGCTCTCGGGCGGCGTTCTCATCAAACGCCAGATGATTGAGCACCACATTGGCCACTGATGCACTGTCGACGAGCACCCCCCAGTCTCGGTTTCCAGCATCGCCCGGGGCTGGGTGAGAGGAGGATTTCCAGTTGCCTGAACCAATCCACACACTCTCGCCGTCCTTGACAGCGACCTTGCTGTGAATGTAGGCGTAGGGGTTTTCGCCCGTGTCGCCGAACCAGTGCACATCGACGCCGGCGGCCAACAGTGTCGTGGCCATGCCACGCTGGGTGTCAAGGTCGTATTCATTCCACCAGCTGTCGCCGTAGTCAAGGACCACGGTGACGTTAACGCCTCGGTTCTGCGCATCGATCATGGCTTCCACGAGGTGGACCTCATGGAGCAGGTACATGTGAACGTGCAACGAGTCCGTGGCGCTGTCAATCCAAGCAAGAAGGTCTGCCAAACCGTGTTCGGGCGCGATGAGCGGTGTGATGGTGCCGCTCTCAACCACGTTTGTGTCGAAGCAGAAGGTGCTGCCACCCAGTCGGCTCCACTGTTCGTGCCAGTCAGCCACCGTGTTGGTGTCGGGTGTGTCGCCGCAACCGCTACCACGCAGGTAGATCAGGTTGTCGAGGTTGGCGATCGGTTCGGCCAGCGCAATGCCGGTCCAACCAGCAATCTCCACCGGGCCGTTGCCGTACACCAACGTGTCGGCCTGCTGGCCTGCGCTGTCCAGAAGTTGCAGGGCAGCACCGGAATTCGGGAAGTAGAACGTGCGGTCCAAAACACCGCCGAGGTCAACCACGGTACCGTCCTCGTAGACGCCGAGTGCATCAGCATCGTTGGCCAACACCACGGTTTCACCGGGTTGGATCATCAACGAGGTGATGGTGGCGTTGTAACTGGAACTGCCCGTGGTGGTTCGGAAGGTCCAACCGTTGAGCACCGCCAATTCATCGCCTTGGTTGGCAAGTTCGATGAATTCCATGTCCGATGAAATGTCGGTTGATGCAGAAGGCATGAATCGTGTGAACCGAAGGTCATCTTTGGTGGCAAAGTCGGAAGGGTTCGGTTCCGCTTCACCGGGGGTTGGCCACAGGGTGTGGACCCAGTCGCTGCTCATGGTTTCTCCCGGCATGAGCGTCTGGCAGTCGGTGATGGCCGTCCATGATGCGCCTGCAACCGAATCCCCATCAGGGTGGAGGAGTTGGAAGGCGTCGCCAAGCCCGGTTAAGATGTATTCATCCATCAAAAAGACCGCACGCTCGTCGGGGTTGAGCACCTCTTTGGCGGTGGTGTTGGCGGCGGCCCAGAGGCTGTCCATCCTCATGAAGCGCCGGTCGCCATCGGCGTTGAGGACCGACCATCGGCTGATGTTCAGTGAGCTTGACCCCGTGTTGTGGACCTCAACCCAATCCTCGGTGGGCTCAATGGAATCGTCGTTGCAGTACGGGAGGACTTCGGTGATGGCAAGTGAGGTTGAACCGCTGTACGCTGCCCATTCGGGGTTGACTTCACCGGGTGTGGCCCATGCCGACTGAATCCAATTGCCCGTGGCGTTGCTGGCGTTTGGCCCGACACCGGCGTGTGTGCTGTTGGGGGCCAAGAGGGATTCACCCTCAATGGTCTCGGCCCATGCGATGGTGTCCACCGATGATCCCGCAGCGTCGACCAGACCGATGGAATCGGGAGCGGTGTGCTTGAGATAGAAACTGCTGGTTCCGTTGAGCGCGATGAGCACAGCCTCACCTGCTTTCACCACCGTCGTGTCCTGCAGGGGCATGTTGTGCTCGTGCAGCGTCAGGGTTCGAGAGGGAGCTTGGAGTTTCCATCCGGCGACATCGACGTCCATGGAACCGTAGTTGTAGAGTTCAATCCATTCCCCGTTGGGCCACGATTGACTGTCGGAACCCACGGCGTCCGGTAGGATTTCTGAAAACAAAATGGTGGTTGATGATGGCGTGGAGCCCGGCTCGGGTTGGCCTGGTGTTTTCCACGGGGCGGGCGTCCACGCATCGGCTGCGTTGCTTCCACGGACCAGCGCCATGTCTTCGCCGTAGTCGGTGGTGTAGTGTGCCGTATCGACAATCTGCTCGGTCATGTCTCGCAGGAAGAGGTGGTTGTGGTTGTCCCACAATTCTGTGTAGGAGGTGAACTGGACGAGTCGACGACCGTCGGGGTCAATCACGGTGGAACCTTGGGTGGAATTGAACACCAAGGTGCCCGGGTCCAGGAAGGTCAAGTTGCCCATGCCGTCCATGATGCTCCAACCCATGAGGTCAATCGAGCCCTGGCCCGTGTTGTGGAGTTCAATCCATTCGCCGTCGGGGAACGAGGCCCCGTCGTTGGTAGCGTTGGACAACACTTCGGTCATCTGCACGTCGCCAACCTGCCGAGGCATGAGTTCCAGCGGAAGGGGGTTCATGCCTTCGGGCGTGGGGTAGGGCGCATAGGTCCACGGTGCGTTGGTGGTGGTGGATTCCATGAGCGAGAAGCCCTGAATGGTTGAAGAGTAGGAGATCTCCTGTGAACGGCTCCCGTTGGGCCATTTCAGCGTGAGGGATTCCACACCGTTGTTGAGCACACCGTAGCTGCTCGTGCCGTTCACGGCCACGATGCGGTGCTCGCCCGGTGAGATGAGCATGCTCTGCGAAGCGTTGACCAAGTGACTGCTGTTGAACGGCAGGGCGTTCCCAGCAGCGTCCTCAATTGAATACCCCGTCAAGTCGATGTCTGCGGTTCCCGTGTTCAAAATTTCAACCCATTCACCGCCGGGCCAGGTGGCGTTGTCAAACGAAGGCCACGGGTTGGCCATGACCTCGGTCATGATGAGGTCGCCCGGAATCAGGGTGTTGCTTCCCGTGGCCGTGTTGACCTCGCCGGGCGTGGGGTTGTTGGTGGCGATCCAGTTGGCCGTGGCGCTGCTGGGGTCTTGCTCGTAGCTCTTTCCGGAGATGACCGTTCCCCATGTAGCCTGATGGAGATTGTTGTTGTTGTTGTCCACCAAGGTCATCGACATGCCTGAATTGGTCATGTAGAAGTTGGAATCGCCGTTTCGAGCAATCACCATGTAATCGCCGGGTGAAATTGTCCAGGTCGAACTGTTTCCTGCCTGATAACCAACAATGGTGTTGGCGTTGAAATTGAGGGTCTTCGAAGCGCTGGTGGTGACCTTCCATCCGGTCAAATCAACGGCCAACGTGCCGCTGTTGTAGAGCTCAAACCACTCCCCTCCGGGATAGTTGGCGTCGTCGAACCCGTTGGGGTTGGGGATGACTTCGTTGAGGCAAACATACCCAGAACACGCCGTGGAGCGCCCAGCATGGGTTGGGCTAGAGACATCGGCGAGGGTGGTTGCCATGGGTGAGGTCAAGGAAAGCAGGAAGAGGAGAATTAGGCTGCTGGCGGTCAATGTGTTCTTCATCGTGGTCACGTCCGTTGGTCAAATAAAGCCGAAACTGTCGAATTTCTGGGCAAAGGTGTAGATCATGATGGGCACCAGAATAATGCCCATGCCGTGTGAGCGCCGAATACCGATTCGTGGGGGCAGCAAGCCGATGATGGTGCCAACGATGAGCACACCAATTCCTACAAAGCCGGTGGAGAGCCACACCAACGCCACGACAAACAGAATGACCCCCATCACCATTTGTTGGAGCGGGATGGCGGCGTGCAGTCGAAGCATGCCCATGCCGACGTAGCGCATCATGGGCATGGCGAGCAGTCCTGCTGCGAGGGTGACGGCCAAGAGGCGAATGAAATCGGAGGTTGGCTCAAGCGACGACCATGTTTCAATGGGATACATCATCTTCAGCGCCAAGGTGGCACCGGACCGAGACCGGCTGATGATGTAGAGGAAGCCGAGAACCATGACGGTGACCGCTGTATTGGTCGCCGAAAGCAAAGCAATCACTTCCAAATCTTGCTTTGTTTGTGGGCCTTCGACGCCTTCATCAGCTTCTGCCTTGGCGATTTCCAGCAATTCATCGTCGCTGAGTTCTGTGAGACGACGTGTCTCCCAATCCATACCATAGCCTTGCTTTCCTTGGGCCTTGGCTGCGAGGTTCCGACCACCCATCACCAAGACCGTGGCTTGTGAGGCCGTCATACCGGGCAGGACGCCCATTGAGGCCCCGGCAACGCTCGACCAGAAACACGGCACCACGAGCGGGCGGACAGGTGGCAGGGCCCAATTTTCTCGTTGCGGCGGAAGGTGGGAAGTTGTGGCGTAAATGTCGAGCAAGTTGGCAATACCGAACAAGCCCGCGAGGCTCGGAAGCAACAGACTGGCATCGGGCATGCCAACCGGTGAGCGAGCGGGCAGCGTAAACACGCCCCAACCGTACATGCCTGCGAGAAGGAAGAACGCCGTGGCTGCCAGGAAACCAGCAAACCGAGAATCTCGCCCGAGTTTTCCTCGGGTCATCCGCTGCAACCAGCTTGGCCAGTCGAGGCGCGTCGTTTCGGTGGCCAAGAGCAAAAAGGAGATGGTCAGGAGCACAAACGGAAGAACCGAACGCAGCTTTTCGTACCAGCCCAGTTCAGGCCCAAAGGCGATTCGAGCGAGGACGATGAGAGGGAGGGAGAGGAACAGGCCGAGTTGCGACCCTCGTGCTGACCACGCTACGCCCCGGGCTGCGTTGCCCGAAAGCAGCATGCGGTGGCCCGGAAGAAGTGAGAGCGCTGTGTCACCGTCCGGCGCTCCGATGAGTGCTGATGGGATGTAATTCAGGAAGGTGTGGACGGTTCCCGTGGCGACGATGATGGCGGCCACCGATGCCAGCGGAATGCCCAAATCCAACAGGGCAGGACTGAGCGCGAGAAGGATGAGAGCCACGTTGTTGACGTGAAAACCAGGAATCAACCCGGTCAGGGAACCCAGCATGACGCCGAAGAACAAGGCGCCCAAAAGCCACGCCAAGTCCAAAAAGTACCCTTCCAGCATACGCCCACCTCACGATTGTCCGTTTTCGTACGCCTCTCGGTCACCAACACCGTCGTCGTCAGAGTCTTCCGATGTCGGTGAAGTGCCAATGGTGTCCTCCAACGTATCTCCGAGTCCATCCCCGTCGCTGTCAAGCACATCGGCTTGGTCGAGCGTGTAGACGAGGCTCATGCCATCATCGCTTTGCACCTGGCGCAGCCGTCCCGCCCATGTCATGGACTGATCGAGGTGATACTGGTCAACACCGATGGCTTGCGGTAGGAGGTTGAGCACGATGGAATCGTTCGAACCATCTCGGACGAGGTGCCACTGGCCTTCGATTTCGGTTGCCTTGCCGTTGAGGAGGACATTCTGCTCACGAGCGTAACTCCACTGGGTGGCACCGTCGTCCCACAGCAGCGTACGGGCTGAGGGAACGGTGCCGAGGGTGTAGTCGTGGACGGTCAGTCGAATGCGCATGTCCTCGTCATCCCAACCGACGGACACGTTGGCGATGATGTTCTGTCCGGTTTCAAGCCAGGCTGTTCGTGGACCGGGCACGTTGACGGCCACGGTGGTCCAACCTGGGGTGTACGACGCAGCATCAACGAAGTACGCCTCCTCGTTTTCCACGCCGGGTTCAACAGCATACTTGACGTAGGCCGAGAGGGTGTAGGTGGCATCTGGATCCGCCACCATGCCGATGGGGTCAGCGGAGAGCATGGCCATCAGGCTGATCGGTGTTTCCGGGTTCACCAGCGTAGGTGAAGCGCCGTTGTTGGCATCGATGCACCAGCCGGCTTCGGTCTCGGACCACAGCAATCTGCCCTCCACGGTTTGCAGGGTGTTGTGCATGGAGCTGGACTCGTCGCTTGCTCGGTCCTCGTCGGTAGGGAGGACGCAGATGGAGGTGCCGCTGGGGCCATACAGCCTCCAATCCGTCTCCGAGGTGGTCAGCACGCCGGTCATGGTGACGGTTTGTCCGGATTGGTACGACCACGTTGCCTGAGCATTCCAGTCCAACTGCGGGACATTGACCACATGGTTTCGGTCGACGAGAATCTCAGGGCCCTGGACCTGAAGGCTCCAACGAAGGTCGCGCTGCTGGTAGGTCAAAATCCCTTGAACTTCCACCTTTGAGGTGGCTTCTACCCACTGGCCGATGGCCGAGCGGATGATGAGATGCATTTGGTGTTCTGAGTTCCCGTAGCTGGGGTGGTCGCCCAAGTAGGCTGAAGTGAAGGTCGCATCGGGCGCGATGGACTCGCCAATGAATCCGGTCAATTGGATGACTTCGCCTTCGTAGGCGAACGGGTCTTGAGCAACATCTGCGATGGCCAACTTTTCCACTTCAGGGAGGTCGCTGGTCGTCCATTCCATGGCGCCTGCGCCAAGGGATTGAATCCAGACCCTCCCGTCGTATTCGATGACGTCGCCCATGACCGTCACGGTGGTGCCGATGGGCGGCATGTTCCCCGGTCGATACCATCGTGATTCGACCACGCCGGTTCCATCGTCGATGATGGCGTCCACCCGGTCATCGCCCGAGCCGTAGGGGTCCTCGACCCATGAGATCAACGTGCCTTCAACCTTGACGACCTCGTTTTTGTATTCGAGGAGTTGGCGAACTTCGATAACCTCGGGTTCACGCACATAGGCGTACCAGTTGAGGGTGGCCACGAGGAACATCGCCAAGGCAAACATGACCCACAATTGCTGCCCGCGAGTTTCCGGGTCGTCGTTGGTGATTCGGTCCATCAGTCCCTTCACCGCATCGGCCATGCTGGCGCCTGTCAATGACCACGCTTAGCCCTTCTCTCACGGGTCGCTCCGTCTCGTTCCGAGAAGGGCTATAAAGAAAAGAGAAGACCGAAGGTCATCATGAACATCAGAGACCGCGTGATTCGCGATGAAATTCATCGTGACATTTTGGTGCCTGCGGCCCATGCCAGCATCATTGACACGCCCGAATTTCAACGGCTGCGGGCCATCCAGCAACTCTCGACCTGCGAGTATGTGTTCCCGGCGGCCACGCACAACCGTTTCGCTCACTCGCTGGGCGCCTACCATTTGGCCGGTGAGTTGGCTACCCATCTCAACGAAGTCCATCCAGGCTTGCTCTCAAAAGACGACGAGGAATTGGTGCAACTTGCTGCGTTGCTCCATGACATCGGCCACCCTCCTTACTCGCATCTTCTTGAGACGCCTCGGGTGTACGCCACCTTCCGCTCACACGAGGCCTGGGGCCGCGACATCCTTGAGTCCAAGGACACGGCCATCGGGAAAGCGGTTCGTGAGGTTCTTGGCGAGGAGCGACTGGGACGTCTTTTTGCGCTGATGGACGGTGAAGACGAACACAACGGCCAACCCATCCCTCGCTTCATGAAGGAAATCGTGAGCAGCCAACTCGATGTGGACCGCATGGACTACATGATCCGTGACCAGGCCAACACCGGTGCACAAATCGGTGGCTTCGACAGCGCCCGTGTGATTCGTGCCCTTCGTGTTGGCGACGACGGCCGCATGTTTGTCAAGCGATGGGGCCTGCCGGCCATCGAAGCCTACCTTGTCACCCGCTACCACATGTACCAGCAGGTCTACTTCCACAAAGTGAACATGCTCACGCAAGCCTACCTCGTGAACATGCTCGAGCGAGCACGAGAGCTGGCAACCACCGGAGAACTCCCGCTCTCCTCCGAATTGAATCACATGTTGCTTAACGAATCCCTCTCTCCAACCGAATATGTGCTTTTGAACGACGCCCACATCAAAGTGGCGCTGCCCGGCTGGGCCCAACACCCCGACCCACGGCTCTCGGGATACGCCAACCGCTTGCTTTCTCGGAAGGGGTTCCACAAATCCTTGCGAATCGACCCGTTAACCGTTGAAATGTGTGAAATTGTCATGCCGCGCATCGCTGAGGAACTCGTGGCTGCAGGCTTTGACGGTGAGATGGATCTGATTCAGGCCACCATTCGGAAGCGAGGCTACCTGCCCTACAACGGTGGCATCTTGCTTGAGGACGGCCGAGACGCTTCGGAACATTCTGCACTGATTCGCTCGCTTGCTCAACCCAACGAACGGTGCCTGATTTTTGTCCCTGAGCCT
>DAET01000063.1:2558-21656 GCA_002497765.1 Euryarchaeota archaeon UBA486 | reverse complement strand
TCCATCCGGTCCACCCTCTGGCCCCCCTTCCGGTCCGCCCAGCGGTCCACCATCAGGTCCGCCCAGTGGCCCTCCATCCGGTCCACCATCAGGCCCTCCCAGCGGCCCACCCTCCCGGCCCCCTAAATTGTGAGTGATGCCCATGTCCGACGGATTTGCCATGGAGTTGTGCGGCACCCAAGGGTCGTACCAAATCGTTCCTGACGACATCACGACCATCGATCTCGATGCCGTGGGCGGTGCCATTGAAGCGGCGGGGTACGAAGTGGGTGTTCGCTCCCGTTTATGTTGGACGTTCACCGGCCGTTGCGAGATGACGCTCTACCCGAGCGGGAAACTCATGGTGCGAACCGAGGACAAAGACCTGGCCGCCGATGTGGCTCATCAGCACGTGACCCACTGGGTCAAGGCTTGAGGGTTGACGATGCTCTCCTCCGACCTCATAGCGCACGTGAAGGATGGCGGCGTCGTCGCCTATCCGACCAGCACCTTGCCGGGATTGGCCTGCCTGCCGACGAAACCTTCGCTTGACGCGCTGTTTGAACTGAAGCAACGCTCGGCTGACAAGCCGGTGAGTTTGGGCGTGCTCTCCCTCGACCAAGCCACGAGCCTCGTCCGTGTTCCTGACAAGGTCCGGGCACTGGAAGCGGCGTTTCCGCAAGGCGGTTTTACCTTCATTCTCGACGCCGTCGACCCCCTCGATGCCAGGCTGGGCGGGGCGCGCGTGGCCGTCCGCTGCCTCGCACATCCAACGGCCCGTGCACTGGTGGAAACCTTCGGACCCATCACGGCCACCAGCGCCAACGAATCCGGCGAACCCCCTGAAGCCACCGCCGAAGCAGCGGGAGCATCCCTCGGCCTGCCGCATCATGCCATCTTGGCCGGTGATTGCCCGGGAGGTGTAGGAAGCACCATCCTCAACGTGACCGAGGGCACCGATGGCGTGGAGGTAACTGTTATGAGAGAGGGCATCGTACCTTCGCATAGCGTGGTTCAATGGTGGAAGAATCCAACTTGAAGTATTGGCGAGATGCAGGGCACGTAGCCCGTCGCACCCTCGAGGCCATGAAGGACGAGCTCCAACCGGGCAAGACCTTCCACGAAATCATCGAATCCGCTGAACGCTTCATTCACCGACACGGTGGAAAGCCTGCCTTCCCCGGCACCATCGCTGTCAACGACTTAGCAGCCCATTTCACCACCAACCATCAGGTCGAAGGCGTGGAAGGATGGGACGGCGAGATGGTGCTGCAGAAGGGCGACTGCGTCAAGATCGATTTTGGTGTACACATCAAAGGTCACATTGGTGATAACGCCTTGACCTTGGAAATCGGCAACAGCAACGAGCACACGGAACAAATCAAGGCTGCCAAGGAAGCACGGGACGCAGCCATCGAGATGCTTCATCCCGGAACACCCTGGTACAAAGTGGGCCAAGCCGCTGCACAACCGTCCTTGGATGCAGGCTTCCAACCCATCCGAAACTTGTGCGGCCACCAACTCAAACCGTGGGAACTCCATGCTGGTGTTTCCGTGCCGTCGTATGCTTGCGGCAAAGACAACCGTGGCTTTTCAGGGGTGGTTGAGGAGGGCGGCGTGTACGCCGTTGAACCGTTCAACACCACCGGGGAATCGGGTCTCATCGAGAACATCGGTCGTCCCCATTCATCCAACATCTACCGCGTGACCGGACTGACCACCTCTCGCAAAGCGCGCGCCAAAAACCAACTCAAACCGCTGGGTGCGCAGATGGCACGGAATTTGGAAGAACGCTACTCGACCCTCCCGTTCGCCGAGCGATGGGCTTTCCCGATGCTGAAGAAACCCTTCCCGGACGCTGATGAAGCCAGTCTCCAGAGCAAGTGGAATGCTTTGGTGAAGAAACTCATCAGCATCCGTTTCCTCGAGACCTACCACGTGCTTCGGTGCAAAGACGGTGGCAACATCGCACAGTTCGAGCATACGGTTCACGTCACTTCCGGCGGTCCAGAGATCCTCACCGTTGAGTAAAGCAGCGTTTTTCTCATCAAAAACGCATATAAACCGCGTTCAACTACGGTTTCATGAACAGGGCTGTTGAAGTTCTCGTTGAGTGCATCCCATCCCCTCTCGTTTTCTCTCACCCTGTTCACCTCCACTCCACCATCAGCGTAAGCCATGCGGATATTTTCGTGTTCATTTTGGTATTTACAAACGGTATGTACCACTCGTCGGCGCGTTCAGGCGCAAAATGTAACATGGGCAATTTTACCGAAAAACAGCAATTTCTCGCGCGGAGGCGAAGAAAAAAGGCAGATGGGTTTAATATGAGGATGGACATAGGCAGGCCTACCCCGAATGGGGAAAGGAGGACAAAAATATGCAAAACGAAAACCGAAACGAAGAGGCTGTCAGCCCCGTTATCGCTACCATCTTGATGGTGGCGATCACTGTGGTGCTGGCTGGTGTGCTGTACGTGTGGGCTAGCTCCCTCGCTGAAGGCAACACCGACGGCAACCTGGCCCTTTACGCCATGAGCGGAAAGGATGCACAGGGCACCCCTGGTGCAGGCGACGCTGACAACCTGATCATGTTGACCATGGACCAAGGCGGCGACATCAACTGGGCCGCTGTCTCCGTCAAGCTGAGCATTGACGGCGCTGCCCCAGTGACCTGCGACAACCCTGGCGTTGACGGCACCTCTGTGTGCAGCCTCGTCGAGTTTGGCAACACCGACGACCAAGTCTGGTCCGTTGGTGATGGTGTGACCGTTGTCGAGAACGGACAGAACCTCTGCGGAGGCAGCTGTTCCATCGACGTCACCGTCACGGACACCCGTGAAGGCAAGACCATCGACACCACCAACGGCGTCGTTGCTGAGTGATTCCGATCACTGAGTAGCCACTCTTTCCAGGTCTCTGACCTGTACAACGCGCCTCCGGCGGCCACGGCCGCCGGGGGGGCCTTTTCTCTCAAACTTCCAACTCAACGATGCGTTCACGCACGTCGCTGTGTTGTTCCCATTGATGCAGAGACCGGCCACGTGCGGTGGTGATCAGGGAACGACTCAACACGTCCATGCTCGAAAGCCACTGGCCGAGCAGAGACAGGGGTCCGCTCCGCTGCCCGTTTCGGCTGCGCCACCACAACACCAAGCAGACCGCTTCCGCGATGCTGAATCCAAGATGCAGGCTGTTGGCCAATGTGAACGTGGCCGGCCAACCGTACAGCGCGATGAACCCCCAGCGAAGCACGGCCGAGGCCGTGGCCACCATCATGGCCAGCGGGGCGATGATGTGGAAGTGGTGCTGGCGCCGGAAGATGCGTCCGAACACGCCCTGGCTTTTCCCCGTGGCTCGTTTCCTCATCCTGGTTAGCAACCGCTGCAGACCCTGCGCTCGTCGTAGTTTTTGACGGCGTTGACCTTCAACGGTTGACGGCGCCACGTCGATGAAGGTGGCAAGCGGGTCGGCGATGACCCGCCACCCTTGACATCGTACGGAGGTTGCAATTTGAGCGTCGTCGGCGTTTGCGCCGGGATTCAAATCGTCAATGGCGAGGCAGGACGGACGCCACATCATGCATGAACCTTCGAGGAAGGGGGTGCTGTCCACCATCGATTCAGCCAAGCGCATCGCTTCCCATGCTGCTCGATGCTGTTCTTCGTCCGGCCGGGCATCCATCCGGTTGGGCACGGCGCCAACAGCTCCGATCATCGGGTCGGCGAACCACTGCATCATGCGCTGCAAGCACCCGCGTTCGAGCATGGCGTCCGCATCGGTCATGCACACCAAACCCTCGGCATGCTGTCCAAGGTGCGTCAACGCCTTGACCACCGCCGCTGTTTTGCCTTGACGCTGTTCCATTCGAACCACCTCAACAGAGGCAAAGGCCTCAGGGTGGCGAGAACGCCAATCGTTGAGCAGGTCAAGCGTCTCGTCCGTCGAAGCAGAATCCACCACCAGCAGATGAATCGGGAGGTGTTGAGCAGCGAGGTTGTCGAGTTTTTTCTCCATCACCGCAGCCTCGTTCCAGACCGGAAGCAACACCGTCAAGCGTTCGCTGTGGTTGGTTCCCTTGGGTGCGTGCTGATGTCGATGGTCGCGGTCCCAGCGGTACATGTCCCATCGGTGCAACACAAAGGGCAGCATCGCGATGCCCATCGCTGCCCCTTCGACGATGGCAGGCACAACGACCATGCAACCGCTTGGAGACGGTTTGCCCTTATGTTCTCCTCAAAAGCCGAACATACGGACGGCAGTTTGCCGACCATTTCTTCATCCCGGGGGCGGTGGCAAGGCCATGCGCAAGGTGCTGCACGTCGGTCCATGCGACACGCCCGGTGGCATGGCGACCGTCATGCACACGCTGGCCGACCATCCACCTGAAGGGTGGGTAGCCGATCTGCTCCCATCGCATATGCCCGGCGGACTCTGGTCAAAATGGTGCGCCTATCGGCGAGCCCGACGCGAACTCAAGCGACGGTGCAGCAACCCAAACCTTCGCCCCGATGTCGTTCACGTGCACACGGCGGCCGATTGGTCGTGGCGGCGAAAATCACGATTGATTCAGGAAGTTCAATCGCGCAACATCGCTGTGGTCATTCATTTCCATTCGGGCCAGTTTGATGCGTGGCTTGCCAAAGGTGGTGCACGCCGAGCACAGCAGGTCAAGCGTGCCCTCTCATCATCCAACACCCGAGGCGTGGTCTTGTCGTCGGCTTGGGAGGAACGGCTGCGACCGATGGTTGGCGCAGTTGAAGTCGTTGGTAATCCGTTTCGGCCCCTGAACGCATCAACGAGGGTCGCCCGTGACGACCACCACCTTCTGCTGCTCGCTCGAAAGGACCCCGTCAAAGGCCATGGTTTTGCCGTCAAGGTCGCAGAGAATCTGCGACAAGAATTTCCAAACCTCAGGTTGACCATGACTGGAGAATCACGGAGTGAACACGATTGGGTGCACGCCGTGGGATGGGTCTCGGATGACGAGAAGACCACTCTGCTCGCTCGAGCGAGCATTCTCCTCCTGCCTTCCGCCTTTGAAGGTCAGCCAATGGCGGCTCTTGAAGCGCTTTCAGCCGGTCTGCCGGTTTGCGTCAGCGACCGCGTGGTCGGCCTGCCCGCCACCGTGAAGCAAGCGAGATGGGATGATGTGGAAGCATGGACGGCTGCTGTGCGTGAGATGCTCCATCGCCCAACCGAAGCATCTACTCTCCAATCCTCGGTGGGAGACCACACGATTGAACATGTTCAACAGCGGTGGGGTTCCGTTTACGATGCCTTGCGTTGACGTGCGGTCAAGATGCCTGCCAACCGGTCTACGGTGTTCGTCCAAGCGAGGTGGTGTTGGGCATAGGTTCGCGGGCCATCCGCTGATGTGGGTTGTTGAACAAGCGATCTTAGCACCTCCAACCCGTCCAAGTGGAAGTCTTCCTGAGGCACCAAACTGAACCATGCATCATCAACGCCGTCCAATCGATGCCCTTCGTGGTCAATGCCAAACACAGGAAGTCCACTGGCAAGGTATTCGCTACGCTTGAGCGGGCTGGCGAGCGCCCACACCGTTCGTTTTGGCATGGGGAGCAAGCCCAGGTGACAGGTCCCGAGAAGTTCGGCGAGTTCGCTTTGCGGCATGGTGCCGTGAACGTGAATGAATGCGTTGGCTTCAGCGAGCGCCGTCAGTGAGGCGATCAGATCCCCTTCGCCCACGAACACAACGTCCACTTCAAGACCGTCCAGACGTGCTTTCTGCGCCAACATGGCGCAGGCGAGAACACCTCGGTGGCGGTCCAATCGTCCGTGATACACCATGGTCGTCGTCGGCCGTTTTGCTTTCGGCTTGAACAGCTCAAGGTCGACACCCGCCTGAAGCACGGTGCTGTTGGCGTACCCCGTCTTTTGTTCAACGAAGGCTTGGTGCGCCGTTGAAACCACGAAGCCATCCGCACCAGCCCGAACCGCTGTGTTCCATGCAGCCTTCCATCCTCGCCACTGAAGTCGCCCCAACCAACCAGCATCGGCCGGTGGACTTCGGTCCATGAGCGTCCATGGAATGCCTTGCCGTTCGAGTTCAGGCACGACCCACGCTGCGACACGCCACTCCACCACCGCGACGCTTGCGTTCGGTGCGGTGGCGGCCAACCAATCCCGCATCGCTTTTCCGAGGGTTCGGGCCTGAAAGCCTCGTCGGGCTTGGTTTGGAAGGGCGACGTGGGTGAATCCCTCGCCAGCGAGGCTGACATTTGAATCAGCGTTGACGAAGGTCACGGCCATGCCGCGCTTCAGCAGACCGTGGATGAGCGCTTGCTGAGTGGTGGAGCACAGGTCGTTCATGGACCGCCCGGTCAACCATAGCACGTTCAAGGTGGTCACTCTCGCTGGCGGGTGGTGAGAATTTGTTGGCGCAAACCTGTGGCGAATTCGACTGTTGGCGCCCACTCGGTGTCGCGGCACAGGTTGGCGTTGGAACCGATTGAGCGAGCGATGTCGCCGGCTCGTTCGGGTCCGTGATTGGGGGCATGGCGAGCGACGTGTGGGGCGACCTCCTCGAGCACCATGTGAATTTCACGCATCAAATCCAACAGGGAGCATTCCGTTTCGGTGCACACGTTGTAGACATGGGCGCGTTCACCGTCCCATGGTTGGGTGGCCATCATCAACACCGCGTTGGCGACATCGCTGACATGGACGAAGTCCCGCGTCTGCAAACCGTCACCAAAGATGGTGGCTGCTTGACCCGCAAGGGCGAGTTCGATGAACTTCGGTACGACCGCCGCATACGCACCGTCGGACCGTTGACCGGCCCCGTAGACGTTGAAGAATCGCAACGCTACGGCTTCCATGCCGGTTTGTTTGGCCTCAAGCACCTGGTGTTCATTTTGCCACTTGGAGTCTGCGTAGGGTGAGTGAAACGTTCCGGCGTGGCGTTCATGCAACGGAAAATCGTCCTTTGTGCCGTACACTGCAGCGCTCGAGGCCATCACGAACCGGTTGACACCGTGGACCTGGCAGGCTTTGAGTATCGTTGATGTCCCTCCAACGTTGATGTCCATCGTTTCTTGAGGGTGTTCCACCGAGCGCGGGACCGAGACTTGGGCGGCGAAGTGGGCGACAGCGTCACAACCGTTTACGGCGTTGTTCACCACGGCTTCGTCGCGCACATCACCCATGATGAAGTTCGCACCCTTGACTTCCAGTGCTTCAACGGTTTCCTGGCGACCCGTTGAGAGGTTGTCGAGGATGCGCACGTCCCATCCCAAATCGAGGGCCAAGCTCGCTGTGTGGCCTCCAATGAACCCTGCACCACCGGTGATGAGCAGGGTTGGCATGGCTGATTGCTGGGTTCGCCCGTTGATGAGCCTTCGCTAATCCGGGGCATGGTTCGCTGGGGTTGAAGCAACTTGATAGGGCGTGTGAAGGGAGTGGATTCATGCTCCGGCGTGTGCTCATGCGACGCGCCTACAACGCCGGTCGCTACGAGACGGCCAGGGAGCATGCACGGCGCCTGCTTTCGATTCCAAAAGAGCGGGAACTGGCGAGGAGCGTGATGGTACGTTCCTACTGGAACGAGCAAGCGTTTCAGGCGCTCATCGATGTGGCCTCCGAGTGGGAGGACGAATTGGCCACGTCGTACTGTGCGCTCGCCCAAGATCGTTTGAGTGCCACAACATCAGGAAAGACATTGACACCGATGAAGCAAAACCGTCTGGAACGGTTGCGCAGCGAGCAACCCGAGCCCGAGCACGCCATGGAATGGAACTCCACGGACATGCCGGCGAATTTCTCCCAAGAGGGTGAGCGACTGTGGTTCCGCTACCCTCAGGGCTACGTCTACTGGGACATGCCGAAAGGGTTCAACCTCTCATCGACGCATGATGCCCTCCTCTGGTTAGCAGCTGAAACCTTGCTGTATCCGTGGGAGCCTTCCACTCGCGCCCCGTTTCCGAGCACCCGAGCACGCGGGCAACGAGCCAGCCTGTCGTTTTCAGCAGGTACCGATTCCACGGCGGCGGCGTTGGTCATGCCCGATGACACGCTGCTCGGCTACCATCGTCGGTCCTTCGAATCCATGCTGGACCACCGGAACGCGGAACGCCTCATCGGTTATTTGAACGGCAGCGGGGAGCGGGACGTTCTGCAAATCGAATCCAACCACGAATTGATTCGCACCCACCACGACAAGCCAGTGGGGTTCTCGTGCGACTTTGCCTGCGCTGTTCACCTCATTCTGCTCGCTGACCATTACAACCTGGGGGCCATCGGGTTTGGCATGCCCATCGACAACACCTTCCTGTGGAAAGGACGGAAATTCCGGGCCTTCGAGGAGACGCACTACTTCACCTACTGGACCAAGCGTTTTCACGAGGCAGGGCTTGACTTGCTGTTCCCCATTTCATCCATTTCGGAAGCCGGCGCCCTGATGATCGTCAAACAATCCGCCTGGGCTGACCACCTGAACTCCTGCATGCGCGGTGACGGCACCAAAGGCTGCGGACGCTGTTGGAAATGCTTCCACAAGAACGGACCCCTAGGCCGGCCGTTTGACATCAAGGCCCACGAGATTCAGACCTACCTCAACAAACGTCCCATGCCCACGGCGACCCACGCCATCTGGGCCCTGCAAACGATGGATCATGAAGACGAACTTCCCGACATGGCTCACTTGTTTGAACAGGATTTCTCGTGGTGGGCCGAGGTGTACCCGCCAGGGTTTGACCTGCTTCCGGAGCGATGGCGGGAATCGATTGAAACCGCCGTGCGAGGGATTCTCCCGACCATGCCAGAGCCCTATGCCCTGCATGATGTGAATCACTTCGATGAGGACTAAATGATAGCATGATGAAAGGTTCTCGCTCACCATCAACAACAAGACCATAACCACAACATCCAACCAAGCACCAAGAGAAGAGGCGAATCACATGGACGAGGATGAATTCGACGTGGGTCCATCGCTTTCCGACGACTCCGATATGGAAATTCAACCTCAGCACACGATGGTTGTGAAGGAGGATAAATATCGCAGAGAAAACCGCAGATTACGCAATTCTCTTTCGTTCCGAGTCGGAACACTGCTGACCAATTCGTTCCGAAAACCATGGATGCTGCCGCTTTTGCCTCTTACCCTCGCAAAGTTAGGTTGGAGCTACGTCAACGAACGTCTTGGTCGTCGGCCGCTTCCTTATCCAGACCGCTCGTTGGATGATGCTGAGGCAAAAGAGCCTCTTAGAGACTGCATCGTCCTGTTCCCCACCAACGGCGTTGGGTTTGGCCATTTTACTCGGATGTATGCCCTTGCGAAGCGATTGAGAATGCAATCTCCAAGCACCGAAATTGTATTTTTCACCACCATGCCGACGTTGCAAATCCTCTACAATGAGGATTTTTCGACCTACCATTTGGCTGGGAGAAAGAAGCATCGAGAGATGACGGCGAGCGAATGGAACGCGATGGTGGAAGAAAATTTGTCGTTGGTTCTCAATCAACACAAACCAAAGATGTTCATCTTTGATGGCGCCTTTCCGTATCGCGGCATGTTGAATGCCATTCGTTCCCGCGATCGTATTGAGAAGGTGTGGGTCCGGCGAGGCATGTTCAGAAAAGGCTCCAACATCCCTGTTGACAGCATTGAGCATTTCACATCAATTGTTCGTCCTGGTGACAGCGTGGATGTTGATGAACACCTCAAGGTTGAGATTTCTGTACAGTCCCATTCCGTCAGTCCGATGTTGCTCATGAACCACGATGAGGTTCTGACAAAAGAACAGGCCAGCGGCCGATTGAACCTTCCCGATGGTTCGAAAATTGTCTATGTTCAGCTGGGTGCGGGGCGCATTAACGACATTGATTCCGAAATCAGACTGACAGTTGATGCTTTGCTCAACCATGAGAATGTCCATGTCGTCATCGGTGAAAGCATGCTTGGTGACCGTATCTATTTCCAACATCCTCGGGTTCAACTCCTCCGAGATTATCCGAACTCCATGTATTTCAGAGCCTTTGACGCAAGCATCCAAGCCGGTGGTTACAATTCATTCCACGAGATGCGGACGTTTGGTCTCCCGACCTTGTTCTACCCGAACATGAACACCGGGATGGACGACCAGCTTGCGCGATGCAAGATTGCTCAGAAGGAAGGGTGGGGGTTGGTGCTCGAGGAACGAACCAAGGCCTCCATCGCACGTTCTGTAGAGACGTTGCTTGGTCTTAAGGTGCCTGACGAACACCCTCAATCCACCAACGGCGCGGATGAATTGGCAACGCTGTTGCTGGAGAAAATAAGGTGATCGAATGGATGAATCATGGATGCTTCCTCAAGAGGCCGTGGCGTTCATTCTTGACCATGTGGAGCCCGGCTCGGTCGTGGTGGAATTTGGTTCTGGTCATGGCTCTCAAGTGCTCTCCGAGCATTTTGACCTCTATTCGTTTGAACACGATGAGGCTTGGCTCGGCGTGACTTCTTCAACCTACATTCATGCCCCGATTGTGGAAAATCAACACGCCACCGAAGCCGGGGAAAAGGGATGGTACGACCTCGATGTCGTCAAGCAACATTGGCCAGCAGACCCGCAGTGCGTGATTGTGGATGGTCCTCCAGGGTTTATCGGCCGGACCGGTATTTTGTCCATGCTGGACGAACTGGCCTCTGTATCACTGATTCTTGTTGACGACGTCGACCGTCAAGCAGAGTTGCAACTATCACAAATGCTCTCAACTCGGTTGGACAGGATTCAAACGACCTATGATGTTGAAAAACCGAGAGAGGGTGGGAGCAACCGAAGGTTTGCAACGTTGACCAGGAGGCCTTGATTTTGCAAGAATTCATCATTGACAATCAGGTTGAGATTGTCACTGCAGAAATTGAGGATGCACTGGCGACCAGGAGTTATCCAAAAGCACTGAGCATTCTCAAATCTTCATGGCCGTTCTTTCGTAATCAGATCAACAAAAAACGCGCCATCCTCATCGGCGAAGTTTTGATTCGAAACGGATACAGCAAGGCAGCGAGTGGTTTTCTGGAACATCTTGTGTTACTCCATCCTCGAGACCCTGAAGTGCTACGCTGGTGGGTCCAAGCATATGCAGAGCTTCTGAATGTTGAGGATGTTATTCCTCGAGGGGAAGTTGCAGTGACGAACCCCAATGTTCATGTTTCAACGGTCGAGCATCTTTGCGATTCGCTCATCAAAGACGGTCAATTTCTGAGAGCAGAACAACTTCTGAGGCGAAATGGAAAACGGTTGCAAAACCGAGGACACCGCCTCATGATGCATCTCCAGTTCTATCAATACCAGCGCCATGAAGAGAACATCAAGTACCTCAATCGCATTCCAGAGGTGTTTTCGCAACGAAGCGAATTTGCAGCCCACAAAGCTCTGTCATACCTTGAACTCGGAATGGTGGAGAAAGGCCACGATACACTTGCTGATTTGGTTGCAGACGGATGCATGAACGCAGCCTTCACAAAATACGAACTCCATCGAGCAGAAGAACAACACCGTGCAGCATTTGACACGCTGAATGATTTGTTTTCTTTTCATGGCATGAGTGAATTTGCACCGTCCTGGATGGACAACGGGTTTGAGTTGGACAAGATCGAGGTTTCACCATCGTCATCCTCCGAGGATAAACGGTTGGTCACCGTCATCATGACGGCCCACAAAATCAATCCGATGATGGACACGGCGGTGAGCTCCATCCTCAACCAGACGCACAAAAACTTGGAACTGCTCATCATTGATGATGCTAGTCAACCCGAGGATGTTGCGGCTTACCAGCAATATGAATCACAGGATTCACGCGTTCGGGTTGTTCGCCAAGAAATGAATGCTGGAACATATGCGGGGCGGAACCGTGGCATTAGTGAAGCAAAAGGGGAATTCATTTCTTTTATTGATTCGGATGATTGGCAGCATCCGCAGAAGTTAGAACATGCACTGGGTCGTCTCGACGAAGCAGAAGACTCCGTGGCCACGCTCGAATCATACATACGCCTTTACCCAAACGGAAGGCTCGCTAAGGTTGGGAGTTGGTTTGCAAGAAAGGCGCTGATGTGCATCACGTGGAAAACATCTGCTCTGAAAGATGAATTGGGTGGCTTTGACGAAGTACGAGTATCTGCTGATTCAGAATTACTCGAGCGAGCAGAGATTCGATACGGAAAATCTGCTCTCGTTCACACACCCGTCCCCACCTACATCGCGACCTATCACGACAGTTCGCTTACCGGGGGCGGTCAATTTGCCATTGGTTGGCCGGGTATCCGGGGTCCACGTGCAGCCTATGTCTCATCGTTCCGTTCATGGCATGCGAAATTGCGTGCTTCACCAACAGGCCTCTCGATGGTTCGTCAAGGTGTCCAAGGGTTGTTCAAAACACCTGAAGAGATGCCTCGATCAAATGCAGGATACGAGTACACCGAGTTCATTGACTCAGAGATGGACCCCATCCTTGAGGACATGAGGAAGTTCAGTTTGAACATCTTTGACTATGAGGTTTTAGAAAACAAAAGTGTTGAAGAAGAAATTTCAGTTTGCATGGCAACATTTCCCGCTCGTTTTTCTGTGATTGGAAAGGCGGTTCAGAGCCTTCTTGACCAGCGTTTGCCACCCACTCGCATTCTCATCCATGTGAATGAATCCGATACGCCTCCTCCTCTCCCGGACGATGACCGAATTGAGGTGTATTGTTCGCCGGATGAAAATCTCACCGACATTGGAAAGTTCAAAATGACCGAGAAAGTGAATCAGGGTTATGTTCTCACTGTGGACGATGACATCATCTATCCAGAGGATTACATTGAATCCCACATCCATTGGCTTCAACGATTTGAGAACAAGGTCATCACAGGGTTTCATGGCGCAGTCCTTCCGGTCAACGAACCCATTCAAACGTGGCAGGATTACAAGGATCACCGCCGTGTCCATTGGTTCAGACGTGGTTTGAGCACACCTCTGCCCGTTCAAATCGTTGGAACAGGAACCATGGCCTATCACGTCGACGCCGTTCGGTTTGACTACCGAGACTTCCAGTATCAGCGAATGGTGGATTTGTTCGTGGCCGCCCATGCACAGGTCAACAACATCCCCATGATTACGCCGCCTCGGCCAGATGAGTGGATGATTCCCATTGAGGAAGAAGACGAGGAGCTTGAAGCCATCTGGGCGCAAGTTCAGGTGGATTTTGACCTTCAGAACAAAATGCTGGAGGTGATTCAATCAGCCGGCAAATGGAAGTTGATCACCCCAAATCAAATCATCCAACACGAGATGGTCGAGGAACCGTTGAAACTGAGTTTTGAGCGTTCACCGAGGAACGCACAAACCCACATACCGTACAACGTCGCCAAACGGTGGCGACAAAACGGAAACATCTTGTATTTCACCTATGATGACATTGAGGTCTATTTCAAGATGCCAGACGACTGGCGTATTGAGGAAACCCATGAGGATTTGTTGCGTGTCGCACATTATGTCATGACATCTCCGTGGGAAGACGGCATTCTTGATGATTGGATTCCTTCAAGAAAGCCAGGTTGGCGTCCAGGTCTTGCGTTCAGTGGAGGTGTTGATTCTGTCGCTGCCATGCTGTTGATGCCACAAGACACCGCACTGGTGTACAATCGGAGAGAGGGATTCCAGTCAGGAATCGATCACACCAATGCCGATCGTCTCTTTTTACACATGCTTGAAACATTAGGCCGGCCGGTTCTTCAAGTTCCATCGAGCCATGAATCAATTCGAAAATTCCAAGGCAAGTCCGCTGGTTTCAGTACCGATTATGCATGTGCCGTCCAAGTCATCCTTCTCGCAGATTATCTTCAGCTGGATTCGCTCGCCACCGGCATGCCACTTGAGAACACGTTCCTGTTCCACGGACACCGGTACCGTAACTTCGGAGCGTCGTGGTTCTGGCGCCACTACTCAGAAATTTTCCGAAACATCGGACTCAGCATCTATCAACCCGTCGGAGGGTGTTCTGAGGTCATCAATCAGAAAATTGTCACCGAAAACAACCTTCTCGATTTTGCCCAATCGTGTCTTCGGTCAAGCAAACCGGGGAAGCCATGCGGTGCATGTTGGAAGTGCTTCAGGAAGAACACACTGGCGGGGCACGATTTTTCCTTTAGCAACGAAATTGACACGTTCCTGAAAAAGCGGCCCCTGAAACAGGCGGCGAGCACCCTCTACTCTATCCAGAGGCTTTCGGACGCAGCATCCTATCAAGAAATCCTCTCAAGAAGTGAAGATTTGAACACATTGATTGAGGGCGATTATTCCTTCTTGGAGGCCCACCACGAAGGTGGTCTCAAGCTCTTACCTGAAAAATACAGACGGTACACCTCCAGCCGACTTTCTCAATATTCCAGGTCCATGACGCCAGAACAATTTGAGAAATTAGCAGGTATGGACCTCTTTCCTCAAACACAATGAACTGATTTGGATTGGTGGATATGCGACCAAAAATCTCCATCCATGGTTCCTGTGTGACTCGTGATTTAGCAGAGTTTCACGGCTATGAAGTGCCTCACTACCAGGCAAGATCGTCCCTGTGCACAAAAACCGGAGAATCTGCTGTTTATGATTCAGAGAAATTATTCAGTATTGAGAGTAAATTCCAGCGGAGAATGGTAGAGTGGGACCTCAACAAAAAGCCCTTTTCTTCTTTTGACGCAGATTGCATTATCATTGATTTGATTGACGAGCGATTTGATGTTTTTACGGATGGAAATACCCATGCAACGCGTTCACAAGCATTTTTTCGATCCGGAGTTGCATCAACAATGAAAGGTGAGTTCACAAGAATCAAGCGTGGTTCAGAAGATTATTTCGACTTGTTTCGTCGCGGAACCCAAGAGTTTTCGGATTATCTGGATAGGCCAGTCATCCTTCACAACGCACGATGGGCTTCAACCTACAAACAAGATGGCCAAATTCATGAATTTGATAACCAGGAGAAAATTCAATTTGAGAATGAACTCTTAGACAATTTGACAAAAATTCTGCGAGAGGAGATCGAAATTGTAAACATAATCTCTTCTTCGGCGAATTCAATCGCAGATTCCACCCATAAATGGGGACTAGCGAATTTCCATTACATTCCAGAGTATTACCTGGCTCTTGATGACCAACTGATTCATTGGTTCTCTGGCTTCAGTGGATGAAATTTGGAGGTTTGATTCGTTCCTCCAGGAACGGCGCCAGCCCAACCTTGATTTCTTCAGCGTCAGGGTTCATCAACACTGAAATGGGTTGAGTCAGTGATCGTGTTCGGAGTTTCATGAGTGTGTCCGTTGGTATCGAATCGTCACACACGATCACCGTAGGGATGCCCCTCATCGACAACGGTTCCAAGAGCATTGGATTTGGGGGTACGATTGCGAACTGGATGTTCTCGGAAAACAACTTACTGATGGAAGAACCCCACCTCGTCACCGGCAAAGGAGAGAGGGCTTTGTTGGAAATGTGAAGATGGTCAAACATGATGACATGATGGTTTCCTTTTTTCTTCAATTGCTGAAGCACGTAATTTTTGCCTTTTGCATTTCCTTCACGGTGGTCATAACCCAAGCCCATGAAAATCGATTTGGGTTCTTCATTTCCAAACATAATCGGCTTCTTCGGCTTGGAGAAATCACTGAACTCCAGTTCGATGATGTCCAATTCATCGAAGTGCTCAACATGAGCTTGATTCGTGGGGATTTTTGTTTCAAGCCTTCGCCATACCGTCTTGACATGCGGGTGTATTTTCATGAGGTTCAGAACGCCTCTGTAAGGGTAGGGCCCATCAAACTCCAGCGTTGTCACGTTATTCGACATTACAATGTGATGGAGGAAATTAAGGCACGTCTCATTCCACTCTGTCGTTGACTTCACTGCGGCTTTGTTCTTGGGATCGGGCAGTGTGAACAGTGCCTGTTCTTCGAGAATTTGTCCACCTTGTCGGGATGAATTGATGTGAACCACTTTGAAACCCTGCTTCTCAAGTTCTGTTGACCTCTTCAAGGCACGAACGGCTGAAGATGGCCCCTCTTCCGAAGTCGAAAAGAGAATGTAGGTCTCAGGCCCGTTTTGATTCTTGTACTCGATCTGCTGAGGTTCAGATTTGAAGAAGAAGAGACCAATGAACCGGAACGGGAAGAACAAGAGCAGCCAAGGTTTGCGAACGAACGATTCTGTGACGAGCAGACCGAAACGGAAGGAGAATGTGTTTCGAATTCGAGCCAATTCCCGCTGGGCGGAATATTCAGTGGCAGAGAAATTCGAACGGTCCTTTTTCATTCACTCACCTGCAATTTCGTAGTATTTTTTGATGGATTCCTGCGGAGGGCCATCGTGCATGACTTCACCGTGGTGGAGCAAGATAACACGGTCGCAAATGTCGGTCATCAGCCCGAAACTGTGGGATACGATGACGACGGTGCTCGCGCCCTTCACCATGGAGAGTATTTTTTCCTTGGATTTCTCTTTGAAATTCGGGTCGCCCACGCCCAGAACTTCGTCGATCAGTAAGATGTGTGGATGAATGGCTGAAGCCACCGCCAACCCGAGTCGAGCCTTCATACCTGCAGAGTAGGTTCTTAGCGGCTCATCAATGAAATCACCTAACTCGGAAAAGTCAATGATTTCATCCAATTTTTCCCGCATTTCATCTTCGTTGTGCCCGAGAATTGACCCGTAGAGCAGGGCGTTTTCCCTCCCGGTTTGGTGGCCGGAAAAGCCTGTACCGAGGCCTGCAAGAAGCGAGATGTCACCGGCAGCGTGCACTTCGCCGGCATCGGGGGGATAGATGCCAGAAATCACGCGCAAGAGGGTGGATTTGCCCGACCCGTTTCTTCCGATGATGCCGACGACTTCTCCTTGGTTGATCTCGATGTTCACGTTCTTCAGAGCGGTGAATTTCCGATCGTTCTTTTTGATGAAATCCAACACGATGGCAAGCGGGTTTCGCTGCTTTGGAAAATGAAGGCTGATGTCATTCAGCCGAATGGCCGTCTTCGTCATAGGTACTTCACCGCCCCTCGTTCGTACCTTGAAAACACCATGGTGCCAATGAGATAGAGTGTGATGGAGACAAGAATGCTTGCCATGACGATGCCGTCGGGAAGTTCGACGGCTTTTCCTTCGAGTCCATGCCGTACCATAGTGATGGGGACCACCATCGGATTCCACAATGCGGCTTCCCCCCATGCTCCGCGCTCCAACGCCATTTCAGCTGTCCACATCACAGGGGAGACAAAGAATCCAGCTCGCGTGATAAATCGGATCAGGTGCTCAACATCGCCGTTCACACAGTTGAGTGGAGCCATCATCATGCCCAAGCCTAATGCCATGAAACCAGCCATCAGGACGCCCACCGGTATCCAAATCATGTGGACCGTGATTGGCATGTCGTAGATGTAGATGATTGGGAGAATGATCATGCAACTCATCAGTGTGACCACGATGTTCGCCCCCACGCCACTGACAGGGAAAATGGAGCGAGGAAAATACACCAGGTGAATGGTTCGTACGTTTCTGCTCAATGAATTGGTGGCGGCGTTCAATGATTTTGAAAAGCAACTCCATACGATGACACCGATCAGCACCCAGACAGCATACAATTCGTCAGGGTTCCCACTCAACATGATGAACAAAAACCAGTAGACGAGAGCCAGCAGGGCAGGTTCAATGATGGCCCATGCATAACCAAGACCAGCGTTCCTGTACCGCCCTCTGACTTCTCTCCGTACAAGGTTGCGGACCAAGAATCGGTTTTTCCTGATTTCAGACAGGGTGCTGAGTGGGGCGAGAAGTGGATTTGTTTTCCTACCGATTCTTCGTAGAACCGGAGAAGAAACGCTTCCTTCCTCCATCGGTTCTCCCTCGGAACATCCCTATATCATTGAAGCGGAGAATTGCAACTTGTTCACACCATTCCTGTCGGGTTTCATCGGAGCGAATGGCAATCAGCGGTTGAGTTGAATAGAGGAACCGGTTAGGCGGGCCATGGGTTGGAGCGAGCGCTTTGCTTCGCTGGCGTCAAATGCCGACATGACCGTCGGCGTCATCGGCTTGGGCTATGTGGGGCTTCCTACCGCCATTGGTTTCCACGATGCTGGGTTTACCGTCTGGGGCGTGGACGTCTCTCAGCGCACCGTTGACATGGTGAAGGACGGCAACAACCCGACCGGCGACCCGGACGTCAACGACATCGTCCCCCAGCCCGGCACCGAACGCTGGCACATCACAACCTCCACGGCTGAGGCGGTTCCCCATTGCGACATCGTCCTCGTAACCGTGCCGACACCGGTGACGCACGACCTCAAGCCCGACCTTTCCTACGTTGAGGCTGCTGGAAAAGCGGTCTTTGAAGCCATTCCAAAAGGTTCCAACACCATCGTGGTGCTTGAATCCACGGTCTATCCTGGCGTGACGGCTCATACATGGTTGCCGCTGATCGAAGCCTTGGACATGACCGTCGGCGAAGACGTCGAAATAGCCTATTGTCCGGAGCGCTTCAATCCTGGCGATGCCGCCCACGGTGTTCGTTCCGTGGCGCGAGTCATCGGTTGTTCCAATCCTGAGGTGGGTGAAGCGCTGGTCCAGTTGTACGGCCAACTCACGAGCGAGGATGTCCGTTACGTCGGTAAGCTCGAGGTCGCTGAGGCGGCCAAGGTCATCGAAAACGTACAGCGCGACATCAACATCGCGCTGGTCAATGAACTCGCCCGCATCTTCCCGGCCATGGACGTTGACGTGGAAGACGTGTTGTCGGCAGCCGCCACGAAGTGGAACTTTCACCGCTACACCCCGGGCGTCGGCGTGGGCGGGCACTGCATTCCCGTGGACCCGTACTACATGATTCAGCGAGCCAGCGACGTGGGCGTGCCTGCAGGGCTCATCACCGCCGCTCGCGCCGTCAACCGCTCGATGCCGAACCACGTGGCTCAAGTCCTGGTTGACATTCTTTGGAAAGCCGGCCTTTCAGCAGAGTCCACCGAGGTGCTGTTCCTCGGATGGTCGTACAAAGCCGAAGTGGGCGACCCTCGTGAAACGCCTGCAGAACCGCTGGCGGAAGCGCTCCAGCAGCGCGGTATCAACGTCAGCGTGTTCGACCCGCACATCGACCCTGAGACCTTCCC
>DAET01000063.1:0-2162 GCA_002497765.1 Euryarchaeota archaeon UBA486 | reverse complement strand
TTGGTCACGGCGCACAAGGCCTGCGTTGACCTTGACTGGTCCGCCCTCGCCCAGCACATGGAGACGCCACGCATCTACGACGGCCGTCGCGTGCTCGACCTGGAATCGCTCAAAGAAGCCGGTTGGCAGTGCTATGCTGTAGGTCGGCCCACCAACGGATGAGACAGGCTCTCCAGTCGTTTCTCCTGACCAAGAGTTATATCACGGCCTCCGGACGGTGGTCCGTAGCCAATTTTTTTGGCACGGTGAAACCATGAAGTATCAACTCAAGTGCTTGAAGACAGGTGATCTTCTCAACGACAACTACACGCTCCACTACACGGACAACGCGCTCCTTCGCGCCGTCTACAGCGAACCCTTTGCCCTCCAGGAAAACGCCAAGGGCGTCTGGAAGTACCTCTCGTGGATGCCCGTTTCGCAGGCCAACGACTACGTCGCCGGCACCGTGACCTACCGGGCTGAAGCACTGGGCAAAGCGATGGGCCTTTCCAACCTCTGGGTGACCTACCACGGCTACTGGCCGGAAAAGGGCGGGCTCTGCCCTACGGGGAGCTTCAAGGACATGGAAGCGGTTCCGACCATTCAGCGCATGCACGACCACGGCTGCCAGGGCCTCATCTGCGCCAGCGCCGGTAACACGGCCCGTGCCTTCACGCACTTCTGTGGTCTCGACGGCACGCCGCTCATTGTTGTCGTGGGTAAGGACCACGGGCATCGCATTTGGGCGCGTCCCGAAAACAACGCTGAGAGCGTCCGGGTCGTCGTGGTTGAGGACGGCGATTACTACGACGCCAAGACCGTCGCCAAGGGGATCGCCGCCCAACTCCCCGGCTGGCAAATGGAAGGCAGCGTCCACAACGTCGCTCGCCGTGACGGTATTGGTAGCCTGATCCTCGATGCAGCCTTCACCATTGGAAAACTGCCCGACCACTACTTCCAGGGCATTGGCGGCGGACCTGGCCCCATTGGCATCCACGAAATGGCGGAGCGCCTCATTGAAGCCGGCTTGTTTGAAGGCCCTGCACCACGCCAACATGTGTCCCAAAACGTCGAACATCATCCCATTCACAACGCCTGGCAGGCGGGGCGCGATCACCTCGTGCCCGACGATTTCCCCCCTGAGGAGGTGGAAGTGTATTCCGACTACTTGCTCAACAAGGGACCGGCCTACGGTCAGGTGGGCGCCGTTCATGACATCCTCAAGGGCTCCAACGGCCAAACCTACATTGTGGCCCGAGAAAATGCGGTTTCAGCGCGGGAGATGGTCGAATCCACCGAGGGCATCGACATCATGACCCCTGGTGCCGTGGCCGCTGCCAGTTTGTTGCAGGCGGTCGAATCGGGCGAGGTTGACAAGGACGACTGCATTCTGTTGAACATCAGCGGTGGTGGCGTGGAACGGCTGAAGGCGGACCTTGAAACGCGAGTGGTTGAACCCTGGCTGCGGGTGTCCAAGACCACTGGCGTGACCGCCATCCTCGAGAAACTCGCCAGTGAATGAGCCACGAAGGTTCGGGCGCAGGTTCAAAGAAGGTGCTCCCTTAGGTGCATGTGAGGCGTGGTTATGGTTGAAGCGGCGTGGATTGAAGCAGAGGTGCTCAAAGCCGTTCCCGAAGCTACGGTCGAGGTCATCGACCTGCACGGCTCAGGCGACCATTTCCACGTGCGCGTCATCTCCGAGACCTTTGAGGGCGTTCGCCCCCTTCAGCGCCAAAAGCAGGTGCTCGCCGTCATGAAGCAGCACATCCCTCACCCCGTTCACGCGCTTGACCTCAAGTGCATGACCCCCGCTCAAGCCGAAACGGCTGGCGACACGGCCTTTGACCCGCACGGCGGCGGCCAAGGCATCCACATCCGCCGTATCCAGAGAAACAAGGAGTGAACCCCATGAATTGGACCCCAGAAGAATTGCAAAGCCTCGTCGACGACCACCCCCTCGTGCTCTTCATGAAGGGCAGCCCGAACCAGCCCCAGTGCGGTTTTTCCAACCGCGCAGCCCAGGTGTTGCAGTCCCTCGGCGAAGAATTCGCTTCCGTGAACGTCCTCAGCGACCCCCGCGCCATTCCATCCATCTGTGCTTGGTCGGACTTCCCCACCATGCCCCAAGTCTTCGTCCACGGCGAGCTCATCGGCGGGTCGGACATCGCCCTCGAGATGTTGCA
>DAET01000060.1:7976-11091 GCA_002497765.1 Euryarchaeota archaeon UBA486 | reverse complement strand
GGCAACCAACCGGTTTCACCGCCCTCTCGGCCTTCAAGGTCCATGTTGAGCAAATCTTCGATGGAAGCGTGGACGGCGGTCCCGAGGGAGGCAGCCATGCCCGCCTTTCGAGGAAGGCGCTGGCGGCTCAACCAGTACATTCGAGGGCAGGTCTCGTATCGATTCCATGCTGATGGAGAAAGTTGGTGTGCCCTTCGGGGTTGAGGACTACTTTGCTCCATAGGGGAAAGGTGAGCGGCGTTCATCATGAAGGTTTGGTGTCAGAACGGGGAAAGTGTTGAAGGGCACGCGGCCCCACCGCGGTGCATGGATACCCCGAGTCTCCGAATCAACACCACCATTGAACACGAGAATGCGATGGTCATCGCCTGTTTTCCGAGCGTCGGCATGGTCTCCAGCATCGTGGCGCACTACCTCATTGACCACCTCGACTTGGAATTCGTTGGTGGCTTGGTCGACGACCGACTCCCCGCCCTTGCCATGATCAACCAGGGCGTTCCATTGCCCCCGATTCGAGCCTACGCAGGCAAACCCAAGTGCAGCATCGAAGGGTGCGACCAGGTCATCTTGCTGATGAGCGAGATGGTCGTGCCAGAATCCCTGGTCCACAAAATCGTCTGGGCGCTCTTTGAGTGGTCCAAGGAACATCAGGTGCTCGCTGGCGTCGTCGTGGACGCTTTCGCCAAGGCCGGCATGAAAAGCGGCATGGACGGTGTTGACCCCGTCGTGGAATACGAGGACACCGAAGAGATTGACGTGGTCGGCATTGGCTGCAACGAAACGGTTCGTGCCATGCTCAAAGAGATGGACATCCCTCTGCTTGAGACCGGTGTCATCCGTGGCATGAACGCCGGCATCCTCAGTGAAGCCACCCGGCGCGGGCTGGGTACCATGTCCATCATGGTCGAAGCCGACCCTCGCTTCCCCGACGCCCGTGCTGCTGCGGCCCTCATCGAGAAGCTCAACACGCTCCTGCCCGCCATCGACTTGCCTCAGGAGCCGTTGCTGGCCGAAGCGGAAATGCTCGAAGCCCAACTTCAGGCGCTGATGGAATCGGCCGGTGGTGCATCGAAGCCCAGCCCCTCGTCGAACGCTATGCTCTACGGCTGAATGGCCGTCAAGAGAAATCTGATAGGGAAAATTGCCCAGAACGCTTTGGTTCAGGTTCACCTGTGACAGCTTCGTCTTCTATCGCTTCTTCAGCATCGTTGTTCACTGCGCTGCCCGACCCCTCAAGTCGTGCATTCAAATCGTCCTCCGACCACACATCAACGCCAAGATTGGTGGCTTTCGTGAGTTTGGAGCCTGCCTTTTCACCGGCGACCAGCACGTTGAGTTTGGCCGAAACGCTGCCAACGATCTTGCCACCGGCGTCGGTAATGCGTTGCTGAATCTCCTTGCGAGGAGCGGACAGCGTGCCCGTGACGCAAAATGTCATGCCGACGAAGGGGCCCTCGGCCGCCCTGACGATTTCCTTCTCAATGGTCAACAACCCGATGAGGTCCTCGACGAGCGACCGGCGAATCTGAAGGCCGTCTCGGAATTGAAGCGCCACGATTTCGCCCACGCCGTCGAGGTCGAGCACTTGGCGAAGGGCTTCGTTGTGAACATACTGCTTGCCGAGGTCGTCATGGGATGGGCCATAGGCTTCGTCTTCGGTCGTGGCATGGGCCCGGTCAAGCCAGGCGAGGAGCGCAGGAGCATCACCGATGGCGGACGCCATGGAAGCCGCGAGTTCGGGCCCGATACCGGGCAAGCCGAGCGCATGCAGGAATTTTCCGAGGCCCATGGTGCGTGCCTTCTCCACTTCTTGCAACACGTTGTTCGCGGATTTCTCGCCCATGCGCTCCAAGCCCAACAGGTCGTCCAACGTCAAACGATAGAGGTCGGCGCACGACGAAATGAGGTTGGCATCGAGCAGTTGGTCGACGAGTTTCTCTCCTACACCGTCCAACTCCAAGGCTCGACACCAGTAGAGCACGGAGCGGCTTGTTCGAGCCTCACAAAACAGGTTGACGCACTTGAGGAAGGCGCCCTCAAGTTCCACCTGCCCCTCGCAAGCAGGGCAAGCCGTCGGTGTCGGAATCGGTTGGTGGTCGGGCAACGCACCAGTGAACGCTTCACCGTCGGCATGGAATCGGTCGGCCAAATCGTTGGCCGTGGCCGGCCCGAGCGCTTGTTCGATCTTGGGAATCACGTCGCCTCGGCGTACGATGAGGACCTTATCGCCGATGCTGATGCCAAGGCGTTCCACTTCGCCCACGTTGTGCAGCGTGGTGTTCTCAACGGTTACGCCGCCCACGCGTTGCGGTGCAATGCGGGCCACTGGCGTGATGTTCCCGGTTCGTCCGGTCTGCCATTCAACGTCCAGCAACACCGAGAAGGCTTCCTCGGGAGGAAATTTCCATGCCAGTGCCCAACGTGGATGATGGGCCGTCATGCCAAGGCGCTCCCGTTGTTCGAGGCTGTCGAGCTTGAACACCACACCGTCGATTTCGTAGGCATACCCGCTGCGTTTCCCCGTCCAGCCGACCGTGGCCTTACCGAGCAGGGCGGCCGTTTCGGACGGCGTGGCCGCCGCGTGGATTTCCCACGGTGCGGGGACAATGCCGAGGGTGTCTTCCAGCCATACCAGCATGTCCGTGTCGTTGGCCATATCAGGAACAGTTGCGCTGTCCGGGTGGCGATGTTCGCCGGTTGGAAGCTTGGCATCGTAGGCCTGAAACACCAAATCAGCGGCGTCGGCTTTGCCGTCAGCATGCTTCTGTCGAAGGGCGCCCGCCGCCAAGTTGCGCGGGTTGGGCGATGTTTCACGGTACTTGGCGTCAAACACCGCCAGAGGCATCACGACTTCACCTCGTACGTGAACATCAACGGGGAGCGGGAGCGTATGGGGCACGTTGGCGATCTTTCGGGCATTTCGCGTGACATCCTCGCCGCGCTCGCCACTCCCCCGAGTGGCGGCTCGCACCAGACGGCCCATGCGATATTCCAGCGAAAGAGCGGACCCGTCCAGTTTCGGTTGGGAAAGGAACTGCAGGGCACCGGAGGTGGTGACATTGACGAAGTGGTTCAGTTCTTCAGTGGTGGTGGCCTTGTCGAGGCTGCGCATGGG
>DAET01000060.1:4194-7586 GCA_002497765.1 Euryarchaeota archaeon UBA486 | reverse complement strand
TGTGGATGCTCGGAGTCGAGTTGCTTGAGTTCGTCCCAGAGGCGGTCGAATTCTGCGTCGCTCAACTCGGGCTGAGCGAGGTTGTAGTACAGGTTGGAATGGTGAGCGATTTGCTCAGCGAGGAAGGCGATACGAGCCTCTCGGGCATCGGTGGATGAAGCCTCCTCGCCCATAACGGAAACAGGACCACGACAGGCTATGAAGCATCGCTTTGGGGCCCTTCAGTTGAAGGAAAGGGCCACGAATTCACTGTTCTCAAGCGGACATCGCGTCATCACAGCCTGGCTCAGAATGCGAAGATGAATCTCGGCCACCACGTGGACGTCGGCGGAGAACATGTGACCTGCGTGGGGCTTCAAATCGTCATCGGAGAAGGTGGCATGGAGGTGCGTAAAGGCGTCCCCATTTTCTCGACGAGCGAGGTTGCCTTGCAACGTGACTAATTCGGTCCCACCTTCCAACGTCACACGGTGATAGACGTGGTCGTCGTCCATGTAGCCGTAAACGCTGTTTCTGGTTCGACCGATGCCGCTGGTGATGGCGGCAGCGTCAAAGCCAATCGTGTCGGCCAGCGACTGCAACGAAGCGTGAATCTCCTCACCGGGATCCAACCTCACGAACACGTCATCGCCGCTTTGCGTCCACTCCATACCACTGGGTCGTTGCGGTGGCTCAAGAGGCTGCCGTTCATTCGGCTTCCTTCTCCGCCGGGAGCGGTTGGCGTGCCTGCTCCATGGCCTTGATGTATTCACGGGCTACACCAAGCGACTGCGGGTCGCCACCGAGTGGAAGCGGCCCGAACGGCCCCCATCCGTTGCGCAAGAGCATGATACGCCGTTTTGGTTGGCGTTTGGCCAGTCGAAGACGCTCCCACGGGTAGCGCTGCCCGTCAGCGAACAGATGCGTGGACGTGATGGCGTAGCGTTTTGGAACCAGCAGTGAAATGAGGTGCAAACCGAGAAACACGTCCCAAAGAATGGCGTAGATGACCGGTGTATCACTGGCCTCAAGCAACGCCCATGGAAGGACCATCATGGCCGCCATTGACCCAAGGTTACCCCACTGGCGAATCATCTCGTGAACGCCTTCGCTCGACCATGCAAAACCCCCGCCCGGCAGTTGTCCGAGTTCTGGGACGTCTCGCCGTTGCTTGGTGAGCCAGTAGGCGTCCCATGCAACGATGGCGGCCAGCACGCACACCGCCACGAGGGCCACGTGCTCAGCCGAAGGCAGGTCCACCATGTTCTCCCCTCACAAATGTCGCTGGTCAAGAGAGGTCAAGTCGCCAGGACCACCTCGTCGCAGTCGAGCAAGGAAGAGAAGGAACACCACCACGAAGATGGCGGCCACCAGCAGGAGGGCGTTGAGGTTCACATCCGCATCGGACGTTTCGACCCCTTCCAGCACATCGGGCGTTCCATCACCGTCGTCGTCCATGTCTTCGGTCAACCAACTGGTGTAGCCTTCAGGGCAATCCAGCACGTCGGGTTGCGTGTCACCGTCGGTGTCAAGTTGGGCACAGGGGTCGAGCGGGAAGGCATCCTTCGCATCGCTGAACCCGTCGTTGTCGTCGTCCTCATCGTAGATGTTCGGACCGCAGGATTTTCCGGTGTTCGCATCGAACCATGTTGTGGATGAACACGAGGCCGACCAGTCGTTGTCGGTGTCGAGCAACGTGTATTCGAAATCCATGGAGGCCGTGGCCGCTTCACCAAACGTGTCGACAACTTTGACCTCAACGATGTAGTAGCCGGCCGGAAGATCCGTGATGTTGTACACGGGTTCGTTGCCGGCTTGGAGGACGTCGTTGCCTTGCAGGTCGTAGACGCGCCACGACAGAACGAGGTCGCCCACGCTGTCCATGTCGTCGCTGTAGGAGGCTGAGGCGCGGATGAAATCACCCTCCATCACGCGCTGGCCTGCATACGGTTCCAGCAGCTGAATTTCGGGCGCCTGATTGATGAGCACGTTCACCACGAGGAGGGAAGGTGCTGTTGCTGGGCTGTCGACCGAGAGAGTGGCAAGCGGTGAGCCAGCGACACTGGCCTGAACCGACCATTCGCCCGCTACCGCTTCGCTGCTTTCAGACACGGTTCGCAAGAGCAATTCAACATCAACGGTAGTGCCCATCACCGTGAGTGGGTCAAGGTTCTCGTTTCCATAACTCACCGTAAACGATGCAGGAACCGGTGTGCCGCCCCGGCGAGCGTCCAACACGACGGTTCGGAAGGCCGCATACTCGCCGCCGTCGCCAACCATCAAGGTCCCTGCAGAGCCGTCAACCGTGTGAACGGTGGTGTGGGCGACATCCACGCTACCGACGAGGTCACTGTTCTCCAGTCGAACCGGGAAGTATTCGGTGGCCAGAGCGCTCGAGACGAGGATGTTGGCCTCGCGCAAGATGAGTGGAGCGCTGATTTCACCGGGGTCGGAGTGAAGCGAAACCCCCACGCTGTATCCGGAAATGTTGAGGCCTTCCACCACCAAACTGTCCGATGAACGCCCGTGGTGGGAAACAAAGGCCGTGCCCGAGCCCTCACCCTGAAGTGTCAGGTCCGAGAACACACCTGAGGTGCGGTCGACGTCGATGCCTGGGGCACCGGTCAACTGAATGCGCTCAAGGGTGAGGTCCTCGTTGCCTTCACCGATGATGCCGCCTTCGCCGGTGACGTGCCCCTCAACATCGCTCAAGACGAAGCCTGGAGCGAGGTTGTTCAGCGAGACAATGGCCCCTTGTCCGTTGAAGTGGGTTGCATCGACACCGTTGACGGACCCGGAAACGCCGGTGAGTTCCAAACCGGATTCACTGCCCTCATCAAACGTCAAGCTGTTGAGGTCCAACGGGACTTGTTGCGCCCAAATCGCCTGTTCCTCACAGTCAGCGAACGACACGTTGGCGAAGGTGACAAGGCCGCTGGAGGGGTAAAGATGGGCGCATCCGCTTCCGTTTTGCAAGTGGCTGTTGCGCACCGCCAATTCAGCATTGCTTCCCGACTCTACGACCAGCAACGGGTCGCTGGCGGAACGGGCCATGAACACATCATCAGCCACGACCGACCCCAAGCCCGAGACGGTCAAGGCTGGGGCTGATTCAATGAGTTGTGTTCCTGAGAGTTGAATGACGGCGGCGGTTGACGTGCCGAGCGTAAGTCCGCCCCAGCGAGCGCCGTATCCCGTGGAGGAGATCGTGGCTTCACCCGCGTCAAAGAGCCCGTTCACCGTGATGCTAGCGCCTTCAGAAACACGCAGCGAGACCCCGTCCTGGACACTCATGGTCGAAGCAGTCTGCAGGAGAAGAGAGCCGTCAAGGGTGTAGGGGCTCCACTGGCGTTCGAGGACCAGCCAACCCGATACTTCGCCGGTGGGCACGGTGGAGGCCATGAACGTGTGCT
>DAET01000060.1:0-3804 GCA_002497765.1 Euryarchaeota archaeon UBA486 | reverse complement strand
GACACCGTTTTGATGCCGCCCCAAGTTTCACCCGAATCGGTCACCCTTCGTGCCTCGGTTTGGGTGGTCAAGGTCCCTTCCTGGTCGGTCATGGCCACCGACCCCTCAATGGAAATCAGCGCTCCTTCAACCGGAGTACCTTTGTCAAGAACGGTCACATCAAGCGTGGATGAACTCGTGAACACCGCGCCTGTCATCGCCTGGACATTTCCTTCAATGGAACCACCCATCACGTCGATTTCACAGCCGGGCTGGACAACGAGCGAGCCCACGATGTTGAGGTTCTCCACCTCACGGGGACTCAAACAGCCCCACTGCACATCTGCCTCAACGGTCAGCGAATCATCTGGCGAACCGGTCAGCATGCTTTGCCCGCTGGCTTGGAGGGTGTCGGCGATGATGGAGGCGTCAACACCGGTCAGTTGTCCGGTGCCTTGGAGCGTAATGCTGTGGCCGGTGGAGAGAATCACATCGGTGGAGAGCAAGGTCAACGCACCGTTGTTGGCCACGGTGAGATCGCCCGTCAGTTGATGCGGCTGACCGTCAGGTCGAGGACCGAGGACCACGTCTTGGCCTGATGAAATGGTCCAGTCACCGTCTGGAATCACAGGAACTTGCACCGATTGTCCGGTTTGACCGCCGTACAGTGTCACGCGTGTCCCTGCACCGTCAAGCGTAACATCCACCTCCGAGCCGCTGTTCACCAGCGGTAACGTGAGGGCCCCGTTGCTGTTGCTCACCAATTCGAAGCCGTGCACCAACACGTTGGCTTCGACGGGCTGACCGGCCAAATCCGTGAAGGTGACATCCGTTTCCAACAAGCGGTAAGAGGCTGTCGTGCTCACGGTCGGGTTTCCAGACGAGCCGTAGTACAGCGTTCCATCACCGAGCGCGTCAGCCGAAGATGGTGCAGTGTTGGCCGGCGAAAAAGAACGAACGGTGGCCGTGCTTCCCGTCGACAACATCAGCGGCGTATCGTGGAGTTGAGCCGTCCACGAAGCAAGATGGAGCGTGGAGTCCCCTTCCATGAGCACGCCCTCGTCTTGGGCGATGGTGGTCAGGCTCGTTCCGGTGAACGAAGCATCCACGAGATGAAGGCCAGCCAGGCTACCGATGTTGGCCTCCGTCGTCTGGGCTTCAACAGTGCTGTCCTCCACCATCATGCCGATAGACATGTTACGAGCGGTGAAGTGGTCAAGAATGAGGTCGCTGTACCAGGCGTTCAAGCCGATGGACGTGCGATCGGCGGACACGAAGGGCTTCTCAACGGTGATGGTCGACCACGAATGCTGGCCACCCAGGACATCGACACCCTTGGCATCGTCCGAGGTCATCAACACCTCAACGTTGGCCAGTGAACTGGTCGGGGTTTGCACCGAAAGGCCGGTCTCGGATGCGCTGACGGTGATGTTGGTCCAATCGGCATGACCGGAACCAGTGGCCTCAACGGCGTAGGTGGCGTTGTGCACCTGTACATCGCCCATGATGGACGTGCCCGGGCCCGACCATGAGATTCCGGTTTCTGGGCCGTCGATGACGCTCCCCAGGAGTTCACACGTCCCGTCGCAGCGAACATCCATGGCGGGGCGACTGTCGGCGGACATGGCAACAAAACCAACGTCGTGCACCATCATCGAAGCGACGCCCTGACCAACCAGGAACCGCTCGCCGGAGAGCGTGGCTCCGGACAGATTGAGACCATCCGTATCGCTGGCGTCCACGGCCAGCGCCAAGCCCGTTCCACTGAACGTCCGAAGCGTCGTGTCGGCCCCAGCCACCGTCGCAAAACCGACACTGGCGTTGTGGACCGCAAACCCGGACAGGTACAGATCGCCACCCAGAGATTGAGCGCCGACGCCCGCTTCCGACACCGTCAGATCAACCACGCTAGCCTGCGCGTGATTGGCCAGACCAACGGCCACTTCCGTTGCGGTGGCGTGGGTGAGGTTCAGGGAGCCGGATTCCACGTAGACAGCTTCGTAATCGATGCGATTGGCATCGAGGCCGGTCGCCACGGCGTCGCCGCCCATCACCGAGAGGCCTCGATACGCATCGTTGAACACCACATCAGTGCCGTTGAAGGCTCCCCGGACCAACACGCTCGCCGAGGCGTTGGCCACCACGGAGTCTGTCAAATTGAGTTGGCCGCCGGGTTCAACCACGAGGCCTGACCAGAGCCCTTGGCCGTGTGAGCCTTGAGTTTCAGGTACAACGGATGAGAAAAAGGAGGCTTGGTCAACCACCATGGTGCCCTCCACCACAATGCTGTACGACTTGGCGTCCACAGTGGTGCCTGGCGAAACGGTGAGCGTGGCACCGTTGGCAACGGTGACATTCCCGGTCAGAACAACATCACCTGACCATGTGGTGTTCACGGAAACCGTGCTGTCAACGGCCGTCGCCATGGGAAGAATCGAAACCAGCAGGAGCAGGGAAACCAAGCCGTAAGCGCGCCCTTGTCGCATGGTGTGGCGTTGAAGTGGCGTCATATCAACCCCGAGGCTACGCGACGGAGAAAGTGTACACACACCCAAGGAAATGGTGGGCCCGCCCGGATTTGAACCGGGGTCTGACGGCCCCCAGCCGCCAAGTATAGGCCAAGCTAACCCACGGGCCCGAGGAATTCCTCAGTTGCGCGCTGCGCTGAACGGTGCAACCTCGTGGATGAGGTCGAGGTGTCCAACGTACATGCGTCGGCAACAGTAGCGCTTCAAACCCACTTCATCGAGGGCTTCAGCGTCGGTCTTGCCGTCCGCCAGCAATTGCTTGAAATCTTCCCACTTATGGGCGATCACGCCGCCACAACTGAAACATCGTACTGGAATAATCATGCTTTCACCTCATCGGTACGACTTCTGCTTCTTGCGGCGAGCACCACGGCCGAGTTGGTGCTTGGGCTCCTTTCGGCGTGGGTCGTTCACGAGAAGACTGCGGTCGAAGCGCAGGTACTCGTCTCGGAGTTCTTCGTCAATGCCCTCAGCGCCACCGTTGTAGTGGACAAGACCGCGAGCGATGGCGGTCCGAATGGCATCGGTTTGACCCATGATGCCGCCACCGTTGGTGGTGACAGCGATGTCGACCTTGCTGAGTCGGTTCATGGCGTCGGCGATGATCAGGGGTTCCATCGACTTGCGGCGAGCCAGGGACGGCTGCAGAATTTCAATGGGTTCGGAGTTGACACGGACACGTCCTTTGCCAGCCTTCACGGTGGCGCGGGCAACAGCGGTCTTTCGCTTTCCTGAGGATTCAACGGACTTCTTCTTGCGTGCCATCACTGGTCACCTCCCGTCCATCGGTGAGCGGGTGCTCCCAAATCTGCGCTGACGTCACCCAAGCGGATGTAGCGGTCAGGCAAATCACGGCGGAATTTGCTGTCATCGCCGTGCTGGTGGCCCTCGGGCAGATCGCCAGAGAGGTGGCTGGGGCAACCAATCTCAACACGGAGGTTGCGAAGGGCTCGACGGCCGCTGCTCTTCTTTTGGTAGGGCAGCATGCCTCGAACGGCTCGCTTGAGGATCATGTCGGGCATACGGGGGAAGAACGGACCCTTTCGGGCGTGGTTCAACTCGTACTTCTTGTGGTAGGTGTCGAGCACGGCTCGTGGACGACCCGAGATGATGGCCTTCTCGGCGTTAACGATGATGACCTTGTCATCACGGTCTTCGCGAGCAGCCTTCAGCAGAATGTCTGCGGAAGCCGAGGCCAAGCGGCCCATGATGAGGCCGTCAGCATCAAACACGTACGTGGTGGCATCAGCCAAGGATAACAACCCCCGTACCTGTTGGGTTTTCGTTCATCAGCTCG
>DAET01000048.1:8595-8820 GCA_002497765.1 Euryarchaeota archaeon UBA486 | reverse complement strand
CTGGCTGCACCACCTGCACCACCAGCACCTCCCGAGATGCCACCGATGCCCGAGGCGCCTGCAGCTGACCCGTTGATGGACCCGCTGGCTGCACCGCCTGCGCCACCCATGCCTCCGATGCCCGAGGCACCTGCGGCTGACCCACTCATGGATCCGCTGGCTGCACCGCCCGCTCCACCCATGCCACCCATGCCCGAGGCCCCTGCGGCTGACCCGCTGATGGAC
>DAET01000048.1:0-8263 GCA_002497765.1 Euryarchaeota archaeon UBA486 | reverse complement strand
GGACCCGCTGGCTGCACCACCTGCGCCACCGGAGATGCCTCCAATGCCTGAGGCGCCTGCTGCCGATCCACTCGCTGCTCTTTCGCTCGACCCACCCGCCGATGCACCAGCTGACACCGTTGTCGCCGACTTGACCGGCGAACAAGCAGGCGCCACCATCCGCAGTCGTGCCGAGGTCGAAGCTGTGCCTGGCGACAAGCTTGAAGGAACGCTGCACGAGGTGGAGACCACGACGCTCAACGCCGATGGAAACATCATCAAGCAGAACGTGAAAGGTACGCTGACGGTCAACAACCCCTCAGCGGATGACCGAATCTACGACATCGACGTGTTGCTCGACAACATCGACTCCACCGACATCGGTGGCGAGCACGTCTCCGTGGACGAACTCGAGCCCTCCAAGAACCACACCATGTCCTACAAGGTCAACGGCAAGCAGATGATGACGCTCCGGGAACGCCTTGACACCAACCCCTCCCGCTCTCAAGAGCGCTCCATGTCGGTGGCCATCAGCGAAGACCCTGGTGCCATCGCTTTGGAGTTGGAAGTGGAGAATCTCGCCACCGTGGACCTCCACGATGTGGTTGTCACCCGGCCGCTCGCATCGGAGATGAACTTCGAGATGGCCGGTGGTGCTGAACTTGACGGCGGTACCATTACCTGGACCGTTGGTCGCTTGGCAGCCGGTGAGAAGCAAACCATCGCACTGGAAGGCACCATCGCCGTGTCTTCCACCAAGGCCATCAAGGCCGGAAAGGCAACGGCAACTTACCGTGCCGACGCCACCGTGTCCAGCATGGCCTTCCGTGAACTCGATGCCTTCTGCCGTGGCTTCACCTACATGCGAGTTCGAGAAGATGAGCGCCCCGACAACTGGATTTGTCAGGCCATCTTTGAGAACCGCTCGTCCTTCGCCGTCGACTTGACCAAGCTTCAGGTCAGCATGAAGGGAAGTGACGACCTCCTGTTTGACATCCATGATGTTGACCAGGACGTCACGCCCAACGGCAAGTGGGAATCCGAAGAGCGTACCGTCATGGCGCAATCCGAGCCTGACTTCACCTACCAGCTCTCCTACACCGTGCTGCCCAAGGCCATGCAAACCGCTGAGGGTACCATGACCCTCGAAGAGAAGAAACTCGAAGTGTTGGAGGCCGACGTTGAGAAGTCCTACTCCACGGGTAGCCTCCGCTCCTATCGGTCGCAGAAAGTCCAGGCAACCATGACCCTGGTCAACAAGGGTTCATCGACGATTAATCTCATGCGCATCACCGACGACATCCCCGGTATCTTCGAGGCACCCTTGCCCGAGCAGATGACGATCAAGATTGACGGCAAGGCCATCGACGATGACCAGTACAAGGCCGAGATTTCCGAAGGCATCACCATCGAAAAGGAGCACCGCTCTCCTGATGGTCAAGGCCACACCATGATGCTGACCGTCGGTACTCGCGGTCCCATCGGCCTGAAGCCCGGTAAGAAGATTGAGATCACCTACCCGCTGACCGCTCCTGACCCCTCGCCAGGCAACGAGCGCGTTGACGCCCCTGCCCGTGTTGAATTCAGTGCTGAGCGCTTTGGCCCCATTTGCACCCGGGAACCGTCCGAAACGCCGAGCATCAAGGTTGTTCACAACCGCCGCAACTTCAGCGCCGGTAAGCAGGCCATCCCGCTGGGCGGAAAGGGCCGCTACGAAGTGCTGATTTTGTTCGAGAACAACGGCGACACTGCGCTGAGCGACCTCTACATCAACGACGTGCTTCCGCCCCAGTTTGAAATCAAGGACTGGGAGTTGAAGAACGCCAGTGGCAAGCGAGACGACGTCACCATGACCTCTGAAGACGGCGAAGGCGGTCTTCACATCGTGTGGCACGTCCCCAAGGTCGAGAAGGGCGAGCGCCTGGAAGTTTCCTTTGACATCAAGGGCTCGGGCGAAGTCGACGCTGAGGCATTGAACCGCTTCCACGGCGTCCACTTCGGTGATGAAATCGAATCCGATGACCTCCCTGCTGTCGAAGAAGAGACACCTGCTGAGGCAGAGGCCGAGACCGAGGCCGCCGAAGCCCCTGAAGCAGAAGCAACCGAGGCTGACGAGACCGCCGATGAAGGTCCCAAGATGAAGTTCCGTGAGGACATGCTGCTCCGTGTCATGGAAGCTGCCGGCATTGATGTCGGCCACCGTGATGCATTCGTGGCCTTCGCTGCGGATTACGATCACGACGACAACGGCTACCTCAAGAAGGCTGAACTTGAAGACGCTGCCAAGGCGTGGAACGAAGCCAACGGTGAGGGTGGAGAAGAAGCGACCGAAGAGGCTGCTGAAGAATCACCCGAAGAGGCACCTGCTGAAGACGCCCCTGCCGAAGAGGCTGAGGCTGTTGAAGAGAAGGCCTGCCCCATCTGCGGTACGATGAACGCTGCTGACAACGACAATTGCATGGCTTGCGATTACGCCTTCACCCAATGAGGCTGCTTGGTCTGGCATCGCTCAACGGCGATGATGACAAATGGTCCAGCGAGAGCGAGGGTGTTCCTCGAACCTTTCATGCAGGTAGGACCCATTGTGGCCATTCCTCATGCTCGGGTGAACGGCTGACGATGACGATGACCGGGCGCTTGAGTCCCATGAGCACGTCATTGAGGGGTCGAACGGTGGACGGCGGGATCACGCCGTCTCGAAGATCAACAGCCAGCCAAGCTTTCGGATATTGGTCGGCCCAAGCGTTCAACTCGGCCTCGATACCGCTGGGTGGGACGCCCTGACGAACGCTGGCGATGAAACCCCATCCTTCCGGGCACTTTCGCTCGGCGTCCGTCCAAAAGAAGACCTTTGGAAGCGCTGGAAGACGGGCCATTTGTTCAATGGCTTCCATTTCGGTGGCGCACACCGGTTGACCCGGCATGGGCATCGGTAGTGGGTAGCGCCAAGTCGGAGACACATCGAGTGGCTCTTTCTGGCGCATGATACACCGTAGGTGCCGGTGGGTTTGAACTTCACGGATGCTCGTGCAGACCGGCAAATCTCGCCGTCGGGTATGCTAACCTTCATGCCCTACCGTTGTCGCCTTTGATGCATGGCCAACGGTTCATCGCCTCCACCGCCACCTCCCCCGGGCGGTTCCATGTTCGTGATGCTGATGTTCATGATCCTGATGACCGTGCTCATCATGACCCCCTCCATTCGAACGTCGCTGGGAACCACGGCCGACCCGATCCTTTCACCGCTGCTGCCAGAGGAGTCGTTTTTTGTCATCACCGTGATGATCTTGGGAATTTTCTCCATGACACTCAACACGGTGATTCGTAACTTCTTCGTTGACCCCATGGACCAGGCCCACATCGGTCACCGCCAAGGCCAGGTGCGGCAAATGATGAACGAGGCACGGATGTCTCGCGACCCCATCCTTCAGGAAAAGGCCATGACGCTTCAGCAGCAAATGATGCCAGAGCAACTGGAGGTCCAAATGGGCGCCATGAAGCCGATGATGTTCACCATGATTTTCATCATCGGTATCTTTGCCTGGCTGACCACCAAGGTTGAGACCTTCCGTGTTGACTACGTTTCGCTTCCATGGGCGCCAGAGTGGCACCTCCTCGACGGTCGATTCCTGTTTTTCCCCGCATGGATTTGCTGCTACATCTGCATGAGCGCAGCCTACGGCCGTGCCCTTGACCGCCACATCAAGCTCGCTCGCTACAAGTCCCACCCGCTGGTCGTTGCTGGTGAAGTACTCAAAGAACCGCTGCTTCATTTGGTGGCCACCAAACCAGCTGCCACCTCCAACCAAGCCAAGAAGCGCCAACAGCGTTCCAAGCGGAGCCAACAACAACGCAAGCGCAACGCCTCTACCTCCAAACCCGCCCCCTCCGAATTATCAGGCGGCGGCGGACTGATGACTGGAATCGCTCTTGAATGCCCAGAATGTGGCAGCGACGTCATTACGCATGACGGACCGAGAACGAAACGGTGCAACATCTGCTTCCACGAATGGGTGTTGTGAGCATGGTCAACGTGACCGTCTCCGGCCACCCGGGCAGCGGCACCAGCACGCTGGTTCGCGGGTTGATGGACCGATTTGGTTGGACCAGCCTCAACGGCGGCGATGTGTTCCGTGAGGAAGCCAAACGACGCGGCATGTCGCTGGGAGACTTTGGCGAATTGTGCAAGAACGAGTTGGACGTCGACCGCTCGCTGGATGAACTGCTTCGCCAGCGCATGCAAGGCTCTGATGCAGCGAACGTTGTGGAATCTCGTCTAGCCGGTTGGTGGGCTTACCGCCTCGAACTTCCTTGCCTCCGCATCTGGTTGGATGTTAGCGACGAGGAGCGCGCTCGCCGAGTGTCAGAGCGTGAAGGGTTGGCCCTGGAGGACGCACTTGAAGCCAACCGCGCGAGGGCGGCTGTTGATGGTGAGCGGTTCATGTTGCTCTACGATTTGGTGCCCGAGGACCCTGAGCCCTACACTCATGTGCTGGACGCTACGACCCTCAATGCAACTCAAATACTGGACCATGTCGTCGCATTGTTGGAGGAAGCGCCATGACCGTGCACGTTCTTGATGAATCGCCCACCACGGACGCTTCCTTCGGGACGGTTCCTGACGACCGAACGTTGGAGCAACGGTTGGCTTCCGGCTTCATCCTTGTCGACAAGCCGGCGGGCCCGACTTCCCACCAATTGGCGGCATGGGCCCGTGATTTGTTGGGCCTCGAGCGTCTTGGGCATGGCGGCACCCTTGATCCCTTTGCGACGGGCGTCCTCCCACTCATGACGGGTCGATGCATGAAAATCACCAACAAGATTCTGAAGCATCAAAAGACCTACATTGCCGTCTTCCGATTTCGCACCATGCCCGATATCGAGGAACTCCAAGCCACCATGGCCACCATGACCGGTCGAATCTACAACGTTCCTCCCGAAGTGTCAGCCGTCAAGGTGCAGGTGCGGACCCGCACCATTCACGCCTTCGAGCTGCTCGACACGGACGGTCATGATGCGGTGGCTCGCATCACCTGTGAAGCGGGCACCTACATCCGAACGATGGCTCGTGACATGGGCCTTTTGCTTAACACTCCGGTCTCGCTCAAGGAATTGCGACGTGAAACGTCCGGCATGTTTGACCTAGACCACTGCATTACGATGGATCAACTGGCTGACGCCGTGTGGCTCTGGAAAGAATGCGGACAAGCCGACGCGCTGAACGCCATCATCCACCCCATCGAGAAACTGCTCGTGGATGTGCCACGATGCACCGTCAAGGACAGTGCAGTTGCAGCCCTTTCCTATGGCGCACCCTTGCTTCGACCCGGTCTGGTTTCCATCCCCGCAGGGCTCAAGAAAGGAACAGAACTCTTGGTCACGTCGCTCAAGGAAGAGGCCGTTGGCTTCGTGAAACTCAAGACTGACTCGGATGACATTCCATCGATGGAATCAGGCGAACTTGCACGACCCAGCATGGTCTTGATGGACACCGAGGTTTACCCTCGTCGCTGGACAACGTCGTCCTGATGCTCACGCTTCGATGTATTCTTCGTAGATGTATTCGTCCGTTTCAATACGGATTTTCAATTGAGACATGGTTCCCACTCCCGCTTTGTCAACCGAAGTTGAACGGCCCCCACGACCTCAAAGCAGGCCGCCCTTCCACGTTTTGGTTATGAAGTTTGAGGGGTTTTTTCGCGTTATCCGACACCGGAGTGGCGTTCACGTCAAGGGGTAAAACCCAACGGGTTCACTCAATTTTCTTGATTTTCGGTGGCATCATGAAAATGATCAATCCCAAGAGGCCAAGGGCGATTACCACGATGCCGATGGAGACGGCGCCGGCAGCAACGCCGCCCTCTGCCCCATCGTTGGTGGCGTCTGCCCGTTCGTTGATGGCGACGAGTTCTTCCATCGCATTGTTGGTCTCGTCCCCTTCGGGAATTTCCAGCCCTCGGTCCACAACGGCACTGAACCGCAGCACCCTTGCATCCTCCGGCACTTGCCAGTCGCAGCGGACGGATTGCAGTTCGCCGGGCTGGATGATGGCAATGGTTTGAACGTCGATAAGCTGCTGGTCGGTTTGGCAGCGAACAGACACCATGGTGGCGTCAGCTTGACCTTGGTTTCGCACCAGGACCCGCATCGTGATGAAGTCGCCCTGGGTGATGTCATCGGTTCCGAAATCAATGGATTCGACCACGAGGTCCGGCAAGGCCATGACTTCAAGGTCGATTTCTCGCTCCGTGCAGCTGGTTTGGTCGCAAACGGACAGGAGCACCGTGTGGAACCCGACCGTTGGTGGCGTGACCTTGACCACGTTGCTCGTGAGGTCCACGGTGGCCCACGAGCGGTTGGTTGAGGCGGTCACGAGGCCGGGTGAATCGATGTCGCTCCATGTCATGTTGATGACGGTCTCCAGCTCGTGCTCAACGGGGATGATGGGTGGGAATTCAACGACCACGGGTGGGTCGTCAACCGGGGCTACGTCAACGGTGAACGTTTGACTCCACGCGTTGCCTGCGGGGTCGGTCACCGTGATGCCAATGACCGATTGACCACTGGCCTCAGGAAGCAATCGAAGACGGACATCGCCTTCTGCAAGGTCAACGGCCACCACCGATTCATCGGTGTTGGTGAAGGCGACGTTGAGGTCTTCGTTGGTAGCTCGGTCGTCGCTGCATCGGCTCAGGAACGGCAGAATGATGCCACCGTTGTCCTCGCTGAGGAACTGATCGCCCACGCCCTCACAGGACGGGTCCTCGTCGTATTGGATGGCGTAGCCTCCAGAGACATCGACCTGCGTCAGTTCCAATGCCGTGTGGCTTGCGGCGCCGTCGGAGTCCCAGGTGAACCATGCACGAATGCTCACCGTCAGCGAGGTGCTGCCGGGCTGCAAGTAGCCGCCAATGGGCCATTCGTGGGTGAAGGTGCCCAAGGCCATGGGTTCGTTGGAGACGAGTTCGTCGTTGACGAAGACCAACCACCGTGAGTAGTCAGCATCAATGCCTTCGTTTGACCCAAAGACTCGCCCGGCGACCGAGAGCGAGGGGTCGTTCACGTCCACCCACACCGATGACAAACAAGCGTCGGTCACGGAGAACCGAAGCTGGTAGGCCTCGCCTTGCGGCAGGAGGGTGTTGGGGGTCATGGCCGTGAACGCACCGAACGAGGTGCCGTCCGACGACGTGGCCAACTCCACCGTGACGTTTTGGCTCTCACCTTCGCTCAAAGCGTGATGAATCCGGCCCAAGATTTGCTCGGGAGGGTGAGAAAACGGCTCACTTGTCCACTGTCCGGAGGTGCCTTCCACGGTGGGTTTCAAACCGCAGGTGTCGAGGGCGAGGTTGTCGGTGGTTCCTTCGGCAAGGTCCAGACCCATCACGGGCATGTCGTGGCCAGAAAATTCGGATGAAGCGTAGGCGACCTCGCCGCCGTACCATGGCGTTTGAACGGTGATGTCAAGGCCGAGTGCGTCGACCACCAGACGAGAATCGTCAACACCGCCGGCTGAGACATAGTCCAACGTGAACACCATCTGGGCAATGTCGTTCCACGTCCAATCCATCAAACCCGTGATGTTGACACGGTAGGCGGTGTTGTTGATGTAATCCACGTTGCCTTGGGTGTGTGCGAAGGTCTTGAGCAGGTCAAACCCATCGCCGTGTTCCACCGAGATTCGAACGGTGTCTTCGGAGAGGGCGTCGGGAATTTGGAACACGCCAACCATGTGGAGTTCGTACATTTGGTAGTTCGAGAGGCCCGTGATGTCAAAGTCCGTGAGTTCAATCTCCGGACCGGTTGACCACGTGCTGGCGCCGTCTGGGGCGCCCGTTGAGTAGTTTGAATCGGTCGGGGAGGTGGACGACCACACCGTCATGGTGTCGAGATTGAGCGGGCGATTGTGGAGCATGGTCAAGCGTTGGTCGGCCACCATGGATTCGGTGTGACTTGCTGCTTCTTGGGTGAACGAGGTCTCAGCGCCGACCGACCAGGAGGCAGCATCGGTGAAGCCTCCTTGAGGAAACAGATCAACCGTGCTGGTGCTGTGAACGCTGCGTGCCCCCGTGCTGGAAACCCAAGGAGAAACCGTGAGCAAGAGCAACATCAGCATCAGGGTGAGGGCCTTGTTGGCGGGTCGCATGAGCAAATGGAGGGCTTGGCACTTCTTGAAGCAAAGGGTTCCATGCACCACAGGGGCGGATATCCGCTGTCTTGGATGGCGCATGATTGAAATACCAAGCGCATGAGGCGCTGATACCTCTCATGGCTGTGGTGGTGT
>DAET01000052.1:11920-14519 GCA_002497765.1 Euryarchaeota archaeon UBA486 | reverse complement strand
TGGACTACTGGAGTTTCTTTCCACCGATTCGGAGTTCAGTTTGGAGCGGCATTTGGTGTTCCCAAGCGAATTCTTTGACGATCCGCCATGCTTTCTCAGAGCCTTCGTAATCCTTGACATCAATGATTTTGTTTCGGGTGTTGGCCTTGAACGCCGCCACCGGTTCGGCGTTCCGGAACACGAGGTAGGCCGAACCGAAGCCAAACCGCTCTTTCATGATGTCAGCGAAATAGGGTGCGATGGGATCGGATGGTGGGAGGACGAAGTCTCGAATGGCTGGAATGGACTTCGCCTCTTGAAGCAACTCCTTGCGGCCCCAACAAACTTGGTGGAAGTCTTCGATGAGGAAGCCTTTGATGAGGGTCTCGTCTTCTTCGAAGCTGTTGAGCACGGCCTTCAACTCCTCAGGTTTGAACGAAGGACCGGCCAGTTGCGTTAGTTGTCGAAGGGTGATGACCGGGAACTTTTCCACGAGGTTGCGAATGTATTCCTTTCGCAATTCTGCACGGTCCACGCCCTCGGGGACAAACACGCTTCGGAAGCCACCTCTGAAATCCTGAACGATGTGGCCCGAACGAATCAACGGTTGCACGAGTTTTCGGAATTCAGATTGCGAAAGCGCATGGCGTTCTTTGAACAAATTAGGGTCTGAATGGCTGCTGAAGAATTCCACGATGTCCCAGAGTTCCTCATCGGCCGGTTGATTTCGAATCGCGAGGATGTTTTGGAAGTGTTCGTACGACGCCCAAACCTGATGGCCTCGCAAGTTGATGCCTTGGTGGAGGCGATGGGCACTCGCCATGCTCTTAAGGTCCACTCTATAGAGTTCGCTTCGCCCCCTGAGCGCAAAGTCATCTCGGATTTCATCAACGACTTTGAGCGCCAAAATTTCGTTCTCGTGGCGAGTGGACTGGTGCAAGTGGTGCTTGTGGAACAGCGCCCGCTCGGCAATTTCCCTCGGCTGTGGGTCGACCACGGCACCACGAATCATCCGTTCGCCAGTGACCTTGAATCCAATGCCTTCCAACGCCGCTCTTGTCGTATCATCGAGGGAAGTAATGGGTTCGCTGTTGAAATTTGACAGGACACTCACATCCACAAGTTGAGCGGCGTGATTGTCGAGGAGGATGTTGAACGCCTTACAGAACTCGTCGAGGTAGGCCGTTGGGACATGAAGATCCTTGATTTCAAGGTAATCGTTGACCTTGAACATCAACACCTTTCCAATGGGGTCAACGCCTTTGAAGATGGGCAAGTACCAACCCCGGTCAAGAACGCTCCGAACCTCCCAGATGAACCGAGAAACATAGGGGTCAGATTGGGTGAGGATACGAACCGTGCGGTCTTCCCTTCGAGGGCGCATCAACTCGTCCACTTCATCGGGCGCACAGAAGAACGCCTCGGGCTCCGGGACCAGGGCCATGACCTTGGCGATGCGCCCCTCCTGTTCGAGGTTCATCAACGCCACCGTCAATTCCTCGAAACTGCGGGAGACGTAGAAGCGGAGGGTACTGGCTTTGACCGGCCCCATGCGACGAACGACTTCCTCAAGGGCGTCCTCGAACGAAAGGGCAGGATAGACGTCCTGCACGCGGTGGAACAGGGAAAGACGGCGCCTCCTGCCGGCCACTTCTTCGAACTGCTTGACGACCAGCATTTGTCGCTCGAGGTTGCTCAAGGCGTTCTTGAGATCGCGCTGAAGGGACTTGTGTTCGTCGCCCTTTGGGTATCCAGCCATGATTTCCTGGCGTGTCACGTTTTCACCGGGGGGAATTTTGCTCAAAATTTCCTCTTCCATCGGCCCCATCCAGGGTTCGGGTTTCAAGCCGAGCAACATCGGAATGTTCCGCTTTGTGGTGTAGCCAATACGGTTGTGAAGCAATCGACCCATGATGACATCCGAGTCGAGTTGAACATCCGTCCAATCGCTGAATGCGAATTGGTCGACTCGGTAGAGGAGTTCCTGCTGTTTTTGGAACAGCACGTGTTCATTGAACGCCCTGAACCCGTCATCGTATTGCTTGAACGATTTATCGAGCACCATGTTCTGAACCCAGCGGTACTCAACGACCTCCTCTTCACCACCCGTGAGGCGGTGTTCGTCGATTTTCAGGATGTATTCGGCATCATCGGTCTGAATGAAGAACCCGACCGAAATGACGTTGCGGCCCTCAAGTTCGTGGAGGGCACGTTCGATGAGGGTCTGCGGGAATGGGAGACGTTCCACCATCTCGTCCGAAGTCTTCGGACCCTCCGAGCCCAACATCTCGATGATTTTCACGCGCAAGGCCTCTTGCGGATCACCAAGGGAGCGCTCTTCCCACGCCGTCGGTTTCGTGCCGTCAAAGGCGGTTGCCGTGGTGTAGGTCAACCCGGCCGTATGAAGTTCAAGCAGGTTTTCGACCTCCTTGCCACCAGCCACCGCCAAGCAGCCCAGCGTACCGTGAATTTCAGCCATGTACGGGGCAAACCACTTCCCATCCAATTCGTCTTGACCTGTGCCGTCAAGTTTGGTGATTTGCCCGGACTGGCACAACTCCTCAACCCAACCCCGGATGGTCTCGAGTGGGATATCTGCGAGTTTTTCTTTGTACAACGG
>DAET01000052.1:565-11521 GCA_002497765.1 Euryarchaeota archaeon UBA486 | reverse complement strand
TTGGTCGGCACCGGGGCCTTGTCGGCGTAATAGGTGCTGAGCTGCTCCGAGGAGAGTTCGGTTGCGAGCGACCGCGTGCCGAGCAGGCGTTGGAGGATCGACGGGTCAATGTCCTTGACAAGGAAGGCACGCGTCTTCATGGACATGAGATCCTCAAAGGCCGACATGAACAAGGACATGCCCAGACGGGAAGGAACGACGACCTTGGTATGGACAATGCGAGCGTCGCCAGCCACACAGGCGGTGAGGAAATCCTCCAGGCCGATCAAATCGATGTCGCCAAACATGATTTCGCTCTTCGCTTCCCGCATCAGCAGGCTGCTGTCCATGGTGCGATGCTTCTGCAAGAGGGCCTCTGCTCGTTGTTGGAATTGCTGAGGACTGATCTCTTCAGCACCCATTCGCTTGGGGATGATGAGCGAGCGACCCGAGACTTCTCTGAATCGCTTGGCAAAAATCTGGGTGTTGATGATGTAGCGTTCAATGACGTCGTGGTGGTTGTTCTCTCGAAACGCCGTGTACATGGCGCCCGGGTCAACTTCCTGTGAGGTCTTGAGCAGGAGGCCGTTCTCGTCAAACGACATTTCGATGACGGCGATGTTGTTGGCTTCAGCCAATCCAGCCATGAAGTAGCCAAGGGCCGTGTTGAATCCTCGACCTCGACAGGTGGTGATCATGTAGGTGGGAAACGCTCCGGAGATGACCTGCTCCACCAAAATTCGTCGTGAATCGGGAACCTGGAAAGAATCTAGTGAGTGCTCCTCAAGATGGCGAGCAATGGCGTTGGCCACCTCGTTGGAAAGACCGTAGACCTCTCGCAGCAGCATTCGAGGGTCGTGCTCACGACGAAGGGCCACAATACAGTGCCCAATGAGGTCCAGAAGTGCTTGAGACAATTCTCGACTGCGGCTTCTTGCCTCACCTGACCACGATGGGATGGTTGGCCGATGACCGGTGACGCTCGTGACGTTGACTCGGGTTCCCTGAATGTTGGTCACACGGTAGGTGGAACCGCCCAGCAGAATGACATCACCTGTTCGAAGGTTTGAGACGAAGGAACCGGACAACTTTCCGAGAATCGACCCTTCGGCGTTGAAGACCAAGTAGGAATTATCGGGTGCGATGGTCCCGATGTTCGTGTAGTAGATCATCCGAGAGTAGCCGCGCTTTCCAAAGATGTTTTCTTCCCAATCGATCCAAATTCTACGTTCTTCCTCAAGCATGTCAAGGACTTCGATGAAATCGTCGTACTCGAAATTTCGATAGGACCATGAATTCACGATGACTTCGTAGGCTTCGTCAATGTCCAAGTCGTTGATGATGACCAGGCCGATGATGAACTGAGCCACGACGTCAAGGCAGTTTTGTGGAAAATCCAATCGGTCCATATCACCGGTTTGGATGGCGGCCTGCAGCGCTGCGAGTTCAATCAGATCGTCCACGCCGGTTGGCAAAAATCGAGCACGTGGGATTCCACCGACGTGGTGGCCGGCACGACCGATACGCTGGAGCGCTGTCGCAATGTCACCTGGACTACCGACCTGAAGCACCAAATCGACCGAACCAATGTCAATACCCATCTCGAGTGAGGACGAGGTCACAACAGCACGCAGGTGGCCATATTTCAGTTTCTTTTCAACATCCAAACGGATGTTTTTGTCCATGGAACCGTGGTGGCCTGCGACCAAATCACCAAGGAAGGGGCGCAATTTCTGAACGATGGTTTCCGTCATCTTTCGAGTATTGGCAAAGACAAGGGTTGTGGTATGGGCGCTGATCAGATCTGCAATGGCTTCGATGTTGTATTCAAGCAACTTGGCCATCGAGAGATCGCTGAACTTCGGATGCGTGATGAGGATGTCAAGGTCGAGTTCCCTCGAACCGGATATCTTGGCGATGGACACCGATGTTGGTTTGCCCCTTGCCTCACGGTCATCACTGCTCACGAGGTATTCTGCAACGGTTTCCAGCGGTTCCATCGTAGCGGAAATACCGATGCGCTGCACGGGATTTTTGAGCAGTGAATCCAGCAGTGAAAGCGTCAGCGACAGATGGACACCACGCTTGGTGGAGACCATTGAGTGCAACTCGTCAATGATCATGTATTCGACTTCGCTGACGATTGGCTGAAACCGAGGAGAGGTGATGGCAATGGCCAGGCTTTCCGGCGTTGTGATCAAAATGTGAGGAGGGTTTCGAAGCATTTTCTGTCGGTCGGATTGCGACGTGTCTCCAGTTCGTAGACCCACACGGATTTCTTGTGCACGATCGGGAAGATAGTGTTCCGTGATCTCGTTGAGCGGACCAATCAGGTTTCGCTGGATGTCGTTCGCCAGCGCTTTGATGGGCGAGATGTAGATGGCGTGGACCTTCTTTTCCAACTTCTTGTCCAGAGCGAGGCGAACCAACTGGTCAATCACGCTCAAAAAGGCCGTGAGGGTTTTACCCGAGCCTGTGGGGGAACACAGCAAGAGATGTTGCTTGTCCATGATGGCTGGAATGGCTAATTTTTGAGGAGGCGTGAAGTCCGGAAATTTATCCTTGAACCATTGGCGCACCGGAGGGCACAATCGCTCAAACAGTGCCTCAGACTCCAACGGGGAGTCCAAGTAAACAATCTCGGCCATTTCTTTTTGCCACCCTATGGGGTTGGAGCGTGCAAAAGGTGTTCAAAAGCATTGCGCATACGTGAATGAACATCAAGGCCAGCGCGTTGCTCGCTTTTTCCATCGAAGCACCGCTTCTGTAGCAGGTCCGTCTTTATGGAACACAAGAGGCGACTCAGCGGCGTTGGGGGGGACGCCAACTTCGTACAACGCATCGGTAGGGCAGGATCCAATGCAAGAAAGGCAACCCACACAACGCTGCTCAACCACCACCACTGGGCGCTTCGGATGGTTTCGACCGGGAGGGTTCGTTTGGAGTGGTAGAAGCGCCTCAAATGGACAATGAAGGATGCAGAGGTCGCACCCCGTGCAATCGTCTTCGACGATGGCAACCATTGACTGACCCATGATTACAGCACCCGGTGGTCGGCTTTAATGCTGTGTCTGAGGAATGGAGGGTCAGGCCTCCACGGGTCGGTGAAGTTCTTAGGTGCCCCTCACAGCCGGAGAACGAGGCGAAGGTCATGACCGAAGACGGACGACTCGAACGACTCAGCGGGATGCTGAAGCGCCGAGGTTTCCTTCTCCCTGCGTTTGAAATTCACGGCGGCGCCAAAGGCCTCTACGATTTTGGACCCGTGGGAGGGAGAATGCGCTCTCGGGTCAATCAGCGTTGGTTGGACCATTGGTTGCAGCTAGGCAACGTCGTCGAACTCTCATGCCCAACCGTCACCCCCTACGCCGTCCTGGAGGCCAGCGGACACGTTGGCGAATTCTCTGATTTTATGACCGAATGCGGTTCCTGTGGCGAAGCCAGTCGTGCCGATACACTACTGGAACCCCATCACCCGAACCCAGACGCCCTGAAGCGAGACGAATTGCAAGCCCTTCTGTTCCAAGTTCAACCGCCATGTCCAGGGTGTGGCAACCAAGCATGGAGCGAGGTCAAGGCACAGAATTTGATGTTCAACACCACCATCGGTGCTGGCGATTCAGGACGCCCAGGATTTTTGCGACCGGAAACGGCGCAGGGCATGTTCACCTCGTTCAACGCGCTGCATCGACACTTCAGGGAGCGCCTTCCGTTCGGTGCGATGCAGGTTGGCAAAGGGTATCGGAACGAAATCGCTCCTCGCCAAGGAATGATTCGCCTCCGTGAGTTCAACATGGCTGAACTGGAATATTTTATCGATCCAGAAGCCGAGTTAAACGACGATTTGTCGCCGTGGGATGATGCTCCACTGCACCTGATCAGCGATGGCGGAAATGGCGTTGAGATAACGTTGAGTGAAGCGTGTAAGCAACAACTCATTCGCCACCCTACGGTCGCACGATTCATGGGCATTACCCGGGATTTCCTGGTTGACATCGGGATTGATCCATCCCGATTGAGGTTCAGGCAGCACGAGCAGGACGAGATGGCCCACTATGCCGTGGACTGCTGGGATGCGGAAATCGAGGGAAGTTACGGCTGGATTGAATGCGTGGGTATTGCGCATCGAGGTTGCTACGACCTCGAAAGCCATGAAAAGGCAACTGGAAAAACACTCCGAGCACGCCGAGAATTCGACGAGCCACGCACCATCACCATTGACGCGTGGACCATTGACGGGGCTACTGCGGGACCGGCCTTCAAAGCCCTGGCTGGCGCAGTGAAGACAGCGGTTGAGGCCCTCCCAAAATCGACCAGTTTCCCCTGTGAGATCAGTTTGGAGAATGGAGCGAAGGTCGTGGTGGGCGAAGAGCACGTCAAACCCAATCAAAAAACCATCAAAGAAACCGGCGAATGGTACATCCCTCACGTCATTGAACCAGCCTTCGGCATTGACCGAATCATCTGGCACGTCATCGACCACGCCTATTCAGAACTGGAGAAAAATGGCGAACCCTACACGTTGATGCGCTTGTCGCCAACCATTGCACCCGTTGACTATGCGGTCTTCCCGTTGTTCGAAAAAGATGGCATGGGAGAGTTGGCGTGGAACCTCCACCAAACGCTCTGCAAAACATCTGGCCTTGTTTCGATGTACGATGCCAGCGGCTCCATTGGCCGCCGCTATGCACGGGCCGATGAAATCGGCGTTCCAATTTGCATCACCGTTGACCACCAATCGCTTGAGGACGGCACCGTGACCGTCCGCGACCGCGACACCGGTGAGCAGCATCGTATAACCATCGATTCGCTTTCCTGAAGCCGGTCGAACGGTGACACCACTTTCCTATCGCCTTGGGGTGCTGAAGGTTGAAGAACCCTCCAGCAGATGGGGAGGCATGGGTCAACCGAGCGATTGGACGGAGCGGCACCGTCCCCGTTCGGAACAGTTGCTGGAAGGCAACGAAGTCCAACGACGCAAAATTCGAGCATGGCTCGACGAATGGCAAAACGGGACGCCAAAGAAGAAGGCCATTCTGCTGATTGGTCCCCCGGGTGTTGGTAAAACAACGGTTGCACGAGCCATCGCTGAGGACATGGGGTGGAACGTCATTGAACTGAACGCCAGCGATGCCAGAAATGCAGCGGCCATTCGTAAAGCCGCCACCAGCGGTGCAACCCACCGATCCCTGTTCCACGACCCGAGTGCACCACCCTCTCGCACGCTCATTCTTTTGGACGAGGTGGACCACTTGTCAGGTGGTCTGCGTCAGGTCAGTCAGGAGCGCATCGAGCGAGCGATGGACAGCGATGATGATCGCCCCGGCTCGACCCTTTCCGGTGATTCTGGTGGCAAGGCTGAGCTCCTCAGGTTGCTCGACCAGACCAAACAACCGGTCATTCTTGCCTGCAACGAAGAAATGGGGTTGTGGGGCAAGAATTCGTCATGGCGTAGCACCCGGGACCGTTTTACGAAGCACTTGATCAAGATCAATTTCGTACGAGCCAGCGATGAGGCTTTGCGGCGCATTGCAAGGCGAGTGCTTCGAGAGGAAGGCGTGCAATTCGAAGAGAAGGCCATTGACGCCCTGGCCAGCACCAACCATGGCGACCTGCGTGCGTTGGTTCGGGACCTCCAGGTGCTGGCGACGGGCCTGGGAGAAGGGGCTCTGACACCAGCCATGGTTCATGCCCACGCCGAAGCGAGTCAACGGGACGTAACCGTGGAGATCTTTCCTGGCCTTGACCGCCTCTATAGAGAAAGGAGTAGCAACGAAGCTTCCACCCTCATACGGACCATTGACAAAGACCCGTCGGAATTCTTGAACTGGGTGCACTGGAACAACGCCTCGTTGTTCACCCACGGACCCAGCATTCGACGAGGCTCATCTTCACTGATTCAAGCAGACCGAGCCATGATGGGGCGCTTCCTCAACACAGCCCACCGGTCAACCTATTGGACTCAACACCTCACGGCACTCGCCGCTTCAACGGCCAACGCCGTGCCACTCGAGGGGAGGATTTTCCCTTCTTACCCGCACTACCTGCGCCGTTCAGCACCTGTCGGCCGAGGAAGCATCGTTGAGAAATTGGCCGACCTGGCAGGTACCAACAAAGCCACCACCCGCGATGAATTCCTTCACCCGTTGTACGTGCTGTCTCAAGATGACAGCCCGTTGGGAGATTCAACGCTGTTCGACATCTCCCTCAATCTCGGGCTCTCCGGTGAAGAACATCTCTCCTTGGCCGGTTTAGCAAAAACCAGGCGGTCGTCCAAGGCGCTTCTCAAGGACTACGATGTCGCAGAGGAGAAGCACAAGATTGACGTCCTTGCGTTGCAGCATCAACAAGCAGAACGCCAGGAAGGCACCTCAGAACCAGCCAGACCACGTGTTGTGGCCAACGATCACGTCGAAACTGTTGAGCAACCTGAGGATGACGACCCCGGTCCAAGCCCAGGACAGATGACGTTGTTCTAATCCTCGGCACCATCTCGGTCGAGCATTCGCTTGACCATGGCCATGCCTTGCCGCTCTCCATCGGACTTCTCCTCACGGCGCCAACTGTGCGGGTGGAGAACGATGATCGCCGTCAGCAACTCAAGACGGCCAAACCACATCAGAATGGACGTGAAGATCAAAGAGCCAGAATTCATGCTCGCCCACGTTTCGGTGGGCCCGTAGGCGCCAAGGGCTGGACCGGTGTTGCCCAACCCCGATGCAGCGACAGAAAAGATCGTTTCAAACGATGCATCGGGCATCATCATGGCCAACACAATGCAGGAGAAACCGAACAAAATGACCCAAATGAACAGCATACCAACCACCAGGCTGACTTGCTTGTCCTCAACCACCTCATCGTTCATGCGGATCATGTGAATCTTCCGCGGTTGAGCAATACGAGCCAGCTCACGGAAAGCGACCTTGAGCCCAATACGAATACGCATGAGTTTCAGCCCACCGCTGGTCGAACCGGCGCAAGCACCTACGATCATCAACAGCAGCAGGATGATGCGTGCCACGCCTGGCCAAGCAGCATAATCCGCTGAAGCATACCCCGTGGACGTACCAATGGAAAGGACGTGGAACACCGTGTCCAACAACGCATGGCCGAAGGACACACCGATCAGCACCAAGGAAAGCGTAATGAGGAACACGGCAGCAAAGATATAGAACAGGTACGTGCGGAACTCCTCATCCTTGAAAGCGGCCTTGAAATCGCCCGTTCCCATCAACCACATCAAGGTAAAGTTGACCCCCGCCAAGAACATGAACACGATGATGATGATCTCTATCACAGCAGAATCGTAGTAGGCGATGCTGGCATCACGCGTCGAAAATCCACCGCTTGGCATCGTGGTAAAGGCGTGATTCACGGCATCAAACACCGACATTCCGCCAATGAATTTCAGGGCAAGCATCTCAACAAGCGTCAAAACAAGGTACAAGCCCCAAAGCGCCATGGCTGTCTGCCGCAACTTTGGTCGAAGACGAGACAGCGAAGGACCGGTCAATTCAGCACGGGCGAGCGCCATGCCACCGCCGATGATTCGGGAAAGCACGAGCATGCCCAACATCACGACCCCCATGCCGCCCAGCCACTGCGTGAGTGAGCGCCAGAGCAAGAGGCCCCGAGGTTGGGCATTGATGCAATCCGGCGTGGTGCCGGGAATGCAATTGGGGCTCATCGAGTGAGAAAGAACGGTAGCACCGGAGGTCGTGAATCCGGACATGGATTCGAACCAAGAATTCACAAATCCACGCATGATGTCAACGAGGAGCGCATCTTCCACGAACGGGCCGACAAACACGCCCCCGAACCAATACGGCAGTGAACCGATGAACACGGTGAGTGGCCAAACCAGGCCAACACCGACGAAGGCCTCCAAATCTCGCAAGCGCTGCGCTGAGTCCGTTCGTGTAAACAACCCCAGCATAACAGCACCTAAGCCACCGCTGATGAGCATCGCAGGTAGAAAGGCCTGAACCGCCAGCACCCAGCCGTCAAGCCAGAGGGTGATTAAACCGCAAACGCCCAGCGGAACGAGCAGGGCCAGCAACGTCCAGCCGAGAATCAGGTTCAGCACGTCGGAGCGCATGATTACACCTTGAATCGCTTCTGTGCTTCGGAGACCTTCTCCTTCAAACAAAACAGAACCATTCGGTCGTTTTCGAGCAACAGTTGGTCGGGCTTGGGTTCAATGGACTCCCACTCACCAGCCAAGTTTCTTCGCTTGATGAACGCGGGTCGCATCCAGTCTGGGAACTGTGCATCAGCCACCTTTTTGCCTGCAAATTTTGCTCGTTCCGTGATCTTGAGCGTGATGCCGACCACGTTAGGAACTTCGGCAAGGAGTGCGTAATGCCCGGAAAGGCTTCGGTGAACGTGGGACAAAATGTTGTTGACGGCCACTCGATGGCGGTCAACAGCGAACGAGATCCCCATGCGTTGGGTGACCTTGACCAAATCAGCGTCATGGAGCATCAAACCAGTGTGGGGGACGCCCAGATCCGACATCAACAACACCGCTGCGATGTTGGCGTGGTCGTCGCCAAGTGCGCTGACGGCGACGTCGAACTGGTCGATCGAAATCTCTTCGAGAACCGACCGGTCAAGGTGGTCGCCGTGAATGACGTCGATGTTGAGATGCCCACCGGTTTTCGAGCCAGCCAGCTTGTTGGCGAGGTGAAGTTCACGTTCCAAGACCGTTACACTCGCCCCGTGTTTCAACCAATCCTCGGCCATCTTTGTTCCAATGGGCGAGGCACCGACGATGATGACGTGGGGGTGCTCGGGGAAGTAGGAGATCTCATGTCCAAACGTGATGAGGGCCGGATTGAACTTGTCGAGGCCAATCACAGAAACGGCAATTCGGTCGCCGATTTGGAGGACACTGTCGTCGTTCGGAACGAAACTCCGCTCCCCGTCACGCTTCACGCCCACGATGTTTGGCAGGCCATGAACGAAGTCTTCTCGTACTTCTCGGAGCGGGCGTCCCACGAGGTTGACGGCGGACTGGCCGATGTCAAATTCGATGACGTAGGCTTCTTCGCCAAACGGGATAACCTCTTCAAGTTCGGTTGAGCGCAGGCCTGCATTCAGTCGCAGAATAGCCCCGTGGAGCGGGTTGACCACGTGATCAACCTTGGCCCACTCGTGCAGATGACCTGCCTTGAATTCGTTCACGTAGGACGAGGTCCGTAGTCGACAAATGCTGGTTAATCGGTCAACGCCTTCCTTGCTTTCATGGGCATGTTCTGCGATGGAACAGGCGATGAGGTTGGTTTCGTCCGAAGGCGTTGCTGCGATGAACACGCTGGCGTTCTGGATGCCCGCTTCGAGGAGTGTTTCTCGATTGGTAATGTTGCCGTTGACCACCAAGCAATCCAAGGATTGGGCGTTGGCGACCGCACGTGAATCGTTGTCAACCACCACAAGGTCGTACTTCTCGTTCGCCATGGCTTTGGCCAGTGCAATACCTACTCGTCCAGCTCCACCGATAATCACTCGCATGTTCGGCCCCTCCTCTCACAACGCCTCAGCGTATTTCTTCACCTTGTAGGACCCGCCGTTCAGTTCCACGGCGTCCAATGTCTCAAAGCTGCGTAGGCGCTCAATTGCCTCACCTTGCCCGTAGGATATGCTTCGCACAGGGTGGTAGTAGTCGTACACCATGCCGCCTGAGGCGTCGGCCTCTTCGATCCAATCAAGGTAGGCCGTCGGCGTGGACAACAACCATTTGTTGTTCACCACATCGACCTGGGCTTCAACAAAGCAGGTCTGAAGCACGATGTTTCGCTCTTCACACCAACTGTCCGCTAACGGCAGTTGAATGTAGCCCCAGGCGTGCGCCTCCCAACCTTCGTTGGAGAAGAACGGATCACCGAGCACACCGAAGGCGTACCAACCTGGCACGCCGCGTGTACGCAAGATGCTGAAGAAGGCGTTGGTTTGTTCATCACAATCGCCCGTGTTGGCGGCGAGGCAAGCCGGACCGGAGCGCGCTGTCGAAGGTGCATCTCGGTCATAAGAAATGTAGGCGTGGAGATAGTCGAAGGTGGCACGAGCAAACGCGTATGCATTGTCGGTTCGACCTTCGGGCAAACTGCTCGCAATGGTATCAGCGGTGGCCATCACCAAGGCATCCTGACCATTGATGGCGTAGCCGGCCGTTCCGCCTCGGTCGTACCAGTACGAACCACCAAACTGCGCTTGGCGAACGCCGTTTCCTCGATTCGCAAGGTCTGCAAACGTCCCCGAGTTGTCCGCGTTGATGCCCATGTCTTGTCCTGCGATGCGAGCGTCGACTCGTCCATCATCCCACCACGAATACGAAGTGGATTGGACTCGAACATTGAAGGCATACTGAACGGACCCTCCATTGTCAAAATTGGCACGAACCTTCACGCATTTTGCGAGCGGGCATTGATCATCTCCGCCTCCGATGGCTGGCCACCAAACTTGGTGTCCACTGCTGGTGAGGATAGCGTTGTCGATGTTCCTGTCTGGCATGCCGTCAATGGGGACGTTGATGTCTTGGCCGTCAATGGCCAGGGTAATCTGGAGCGTCTGTTGAAGCACAAGCGGTTCGGTTTGATTGGTCCCGTCCGTGAAGGCAAATTGTGCTGCGCCGGAGATGGATGACCGAACAGTGGGCGGAATCAGGATGTTCTCCGTAACGGCCCCTTCGCCACTTCCTTTTGAGACATCGGCGATCTTCGAAAGCGTGTAGCTCGCTTCGTTGGGATACACATGGTAGGGAGCAAGTTGGGATTGCAGGAATTCTTCAACGCCACCAAACTCACCAAACACGGCTTCTTGTGCTTGCGGAGAGAGCATGACAAAGGCTACCAAACCAAGCATAGCGAGACTACGGAAACGGTTTTTTCTCCGCTTCATGATGTTGCGTTGCCGACCCGTATGGGTTTGGACGACACCGCGCTGTGAGGGTTTGGACGCCATCATGTAGGTGGTTTC
>DAET01000052.1:0-141 GCA_002497765.1 Euryarchaeota archaeon UBA486 | reverse complement strand
TAGCAAATCGTGTCGCCGGGCAGCGTTGCACTGCGGCAATAAGGGCAAGCACCCATGAATTGCTGCTCGGCTGGCGTCGTATAACAATTGTCCAAGATGACCCGGTGATTTTTTGATAAGCGGACCATCGCTTGAACAGGG
>DAET01000042.1:1642-3666 GCA_002497765.1 Euryarchaeota archaeon UBA486 | reverse complement strand
CCCCCGCATCATCCGTCCACTGCGTGATGAAACATTACCGTCAAAGGGCACTCGGATGGGAAACATGGAACATCGGGTTCTGCGCCGTCAATGAAGTGATATATTTCCACAACCAGCCTTCGGTATGGCGACCGAATCCCTCGCACCGGTCGCAGCCATCACGGATTTGATTCTGGGGACGTTGACCATCATCCTTGCGAACCGAGCGGTCAACCACGACCCACACAAGCGGTTTACAGCGTTGCTTTTTGGATGGACGTTCATCTTCATCGGTGCGTATTACATGATTATCTCGGTGATTGAACTTCGCTACCCTGACGGTGTTTTCGGTTGGTCACTGATTCAATTTGGCACCTTTGCTCCAACGGGCGATGGGACCTTTGATGCCCTGGTGTTCATCCTGTACGGCCTTCAAGCAGGCATCAACATTCTCACGTTGGCGTTGGCACTTCACCTTCCGTTTGACTTGGGTTCGGGCCGCGGCTGGAACGCCGCCATCATCGGTGGGATTGGCGTGTATGCCATCATTATGCCCATCGTCGTCATCTTTGGTGGTTTTTCCATCACCGTCATTCAGAGTTTGATGATTTTTTCCACATCGGCCATTTGGACCATGATTTACATCCGGGGCATTGTCGCTGAATTGATTGACGGTGACCAGGAGGCTCGCTCCGCGTCGAAAGGCGCTGGTTTGTTGCTCATCGCGTTCTATTCGGGAACGATGATTTGGTGGCTCTCGACGATCATGCTGGCCAACAATGAATGGTTTTCGGGTGTCATCTCACAAATGTCGGAATCCTCGTCCATCTTCTACCTCTTGGGGGTCGAAACCCTGTGGGTGGCAGGCCTCATGCCGCTGGTGGTGCTGTTCCTTGGCGAAGGGTACAGGACGTTCAAGAAGGGCGCCTCCCTTCTTTCCGTGGTTATCTTCGTGGTCGCCGTCATCGGCTTCATCAACTACTTCATCGACATCGCTGTCTCTGATATTTTGGTGAGTTGCTACGAAACGGAGTGCAGAGAACTGCCCGCTGCGTTCAGGGTTTGGGAAACGCTCACCACCGGCGTGCTCTCTTACCTCTTCGTCCCGCTGCTCTTTGTCTACATCTTGATTCAGTATCGGTTGATCGACACCAGTTCGGATGAAAACCGCAACCTCCTGCGCATCATGATTCTCCTCCTTCTCCTCATCGTTTCCTCCAGCTTCATCGAAATGATTCAGTCGTTGATCCCCGTGCCCCAAATGGTCACCGCCTCGCTGCTGGCCATCGCTGTGGCCTTCTTCATCGGGTGGGAAGAGCGAATCACCGGTTGGTTTGTTGAAGAAAGCACTGATGGCGAGACCGTTTTTGGAGACAACATCCTCGCTCAGTCGTTCAGTAAATTCACCGTACTGATGTCGGTTGTCCTGGTCTACATCATCGCCATCAGTTGGCTCTTTGCTGCCATGGGGGTGGGTGCATGAGTGGCAAGGAAAGCAAAACGGAGTTTGATTTCTCTGGCTTCACGCAACTGCTTGACGACCGCACAAGTAACATCGCCATGATGGCGGCGTTAGTGCTCTCACTGGTCGTACTCTCCTACACCACCATTGATTTGGCGAACCTCAACGAGGAGGTTCGTGGACTGGTGGAAGGAGACAACAGTTGGGACATCTCGTTTGAGCTTCAATCATTCACCTTCCAAGAAACCGTGGTCATGGTCGACGGTGAGCAACGCCAATTGGATTTTGATGTTGACCCCAGTGATGTCCCAGAAGGATTCAGGGTGGGCAACATCAGGGCCACCGTGTCCTATGGCGAAACCTCTGGCCTTCCTGCTGACCCTGCTGACTCGGTAGCTGCCAACGTGCCGCAAACGAGCATGCAGGCACAGTGGAGCGATGACAACAACACCCTTTCAGGGTCCTCAAACGACGCAAGTGACATTGAACTCCTTCTGCGCACCCACCCTGGCTTCACGGGCCAGTCTGTCAACGCCAGTGGCCTCAACGAGTATCAGGTGCTCCAGCCATGGTTGGTGACCGG
>DAET01000042.1:0-1303 GCA_002497765.1 Euryarchaeota archaeon UBA486 | reverse complement strand
GGCACGGGCACCTTTTCGGTCGTGTTGGAGTTGAACACGCAATCTCCCCCGTTCCTCAATGACTCAGATGAAGAAATCATTGTCACCGTGGAAGTTGTGATGTTCAAGCCGTCTGCGACGCCGGTTTGAATCTCCATCATTCAATCCATGTTGGACACGGCCACCGAGAGGGAGAGTTGATGTTTCGCCTCCTCCCTTCGCAGAGCATGGACCGCCCCTCTCGCAGCGATTTGGCCGTCCATTGGGGGCTCGACCCCGAGACGGTGTTTCTCAACCACGGCTCCTTTGGTGCTACCCCAACGGCGATTCGTGAGGAGCAACGCCGTTGGCAAGACCGCATGGAGCACGAACCTGTGGCTTTCCTTGACGGCGAAGGCCTCGAACAGATGAGGGCCGCTCGCCACGCCTTGGCCGAGATGCTCTCGTGCGAACCTGATGATTTGGCGCTGGTGGACAACGCCACCTCGGGCGTGAACACCGTCATGCGCTCGCTGGTGTTCAACGAGGGCGATGAAATTCTCGTCCCCGACCATGCCTATCAGGCCTGTCGCAACACGATTGATTTCGTGGCCAAGCGGTGGGGGGCCGAGGTCGTCACCGTTCCGCTCCCGTTTCCCATTGAGGGCCCGCACGTCGTCTTGGAAGCGATGTTGGGCGCCGTCACAGACCGCACCGTGCTGGCGATGATCGACACCGTCACCAGCCCCACCGGTCTTCGCATGCCCTTTGAGGAACTGACGGCGCAATTGGAAGGCCAGGGTGTCGCTGTGCTGCTCGACGCTGCGCACGGCATCGGCATGGTGCCGCTCAACTTGGACGAGCTCGGTGCCTCCTACACCACCAGCAACTGCCACAAGTGGCTGTGCGCCCCCAAAGGCTCGGCCTTCCTCCACGTGCGCAAAGACAAGCAAGCCGACATCCATCCGCTCACCATCAGCCACGGCATGACCTTCCCGCTGGGTGACACCACCCGCTTCCGCCACGAATTTGACTGGACGGGCACCCGCGACCTCTCAGCCCACTGCTCGCTTCCCGCCACCATCGAGCATGTTGGCAGGTTGTTGGAAGGCGGTTGGCCCGCCATCATGCAACACAATCACGACCTGGCGATTCGTGGGCGAAACATCCTCTGCGAGGCCCTCGGCCTCACGCCGCCGTGCCCCGACGAGATGGTGGCCTGCATCGCCACGCTGGTCTTGCCGCTGGACGATGACGACGACGTGGTGGTGCACGAGCGCGACCCCCTCCATGTCACCCTGAAGGAAAAGTACGGCATTCAGGTTCCCGTGTGGTCGTGGCCTTC
>DAET01000058.1 GCA_002497765.1 Euryarchaeota archaeon UBA486 | reverse complement strand
GAACACGCTGGCCTGCAACGGCGGCCAAATCTTTGCCACGATGTACGCCGATGGCCTCCGAGTGGGCCACGCCACGATGGACGTGCGCTACCGCGACGGTGGCTACGACGCCAACCCGGCCACACCGTTCTCGTCGTACACGATGCTGATGGAATTCAATCCGATGGATGTTGACCTGAAGGCAGGGGCAGTGATTGAAGTGGTGTTAACCGAATCGGGTGAAGACTACCTGCCCAGCCCGTGCGCCGCCGTTGGCATGAACGTCAATTTCGACGCCTCCTCCACGCTGAGCCTGCCACTCATCGACCGGCCGGTTGACGACGACCGCTGGTTCCTCGCCCCGCCATGGTGGCAGCAACAACCCATCCCTTCGTGAGGCGTGGCTCGTGCGGGTGCTGGCCTTTGAGGACCACTACGACATCGAAGCGATGCTGACGGCTGGCGGGGTTGATGCTGAACGATTCGTGATTGAACAGCGTTGGAACTCGTCCGAGGCCCTCGACCACATTTTGCGATTCCGACCCGATGTGTTGCTGCTCGATCACTACATGCCGCCCCACAGCGGTCATCAAGTGCTGAGCGACCTGTTGTCCTCAGATGTTCCTCGACCGACCACCGTCGTCGCCATGTCGAGCGACCCGGGAAAAAACGACGCCATGGTCGCATTGGGCGCTGATGTTGGCATTGTCAAGTTTGACCTCGCAAGCCTCGACCTCTGGAGCGCCTGACGCTTCGGCTTCATTCTTCTTCACTCGAACGTTGGCGTCGCTTGCGTAGACGTAGGACCAACAATGCAAGAACCTGTACCACAATGAAGAGTTGGGACACCGTGTCCCTGGTGTCACGGGCCGAATACAACGAAGCGTAGTTGACCCAGGCACACTCCCATGCCCGAGCACCGCTGTAGACGACGCCGTGCCCCTGAACCGACTGGTAGGCAAGGTGGAGCACTTCGTTGGCAACGGTGAGGGTGAAGACGCCAGCGCTGAGGAGCACAAGGATGACCCCGAACATGAAGGGGTGGTTGAGGCGGTCCGCCCGGGCGTAGTGGATGTAGAGGGGAATCAACGGGAGGAAGAGCGGATAGAACACGCGAAACGCATCGTGAGGGAGCGGGTCATTGCAGTAGGATTGCGGGTTGCCGATGAAAATCATCATCAGGAACATGGCCGGGGTCAACACGAACGTGAACAACCAAACGACCACGCGTGGAAGGCGTTCTTTTCGTTCAAGCACGACCAGAAGGGTTGGGCCGAACAGAAAACAGACGGCGCCGACGATGGTGAAGAACAGCGCATGATCGGCGAACAAATCGAACATATCGCCGATGAACCTCGCCAAACCCCGGTTCATGCTGGACTACGGGCGGTGCGGCATGATGAGGGTTTCCTCACTCTTCGTCGTAAGGTTGCCACTCGGTTTGACCCTCTTCTCGGTACCACCAGTAGCCGTCCTCGTCCTCGAACCATTCCACACCGTCTTCGTCAATCGAATAGTTCCCGTCGTAGTCCTCTTCCTCTTCTTCGGGTTCGGGCTCGGGAGCTTGTGCGGGGTTGGCCATGCCGGTTTCTTCGGCAATGCGGCGCTTGGCGTCGTCAACATCTTCCTCGGCGCCGCCAAACACGCGGTTGGTGGTTCGAATCTCGGCTTCGTGGTCGCCCTGACGAATGGCGTTGTCCGATTCCTGGTAGAATTCGTCGGTCATTCGCTCTCGGAATTCATCGAACTCCTCACGGCCAAAACTGCCGGTGAATTCGTCACCTTTGGCTTTCATCAAGTCGTCGAGGTTGGCGCGCTTCTCACGCTTGAGTTCGGGAGCGTCGGGGACATCGCCGGCGTAAAAGGCGTCTTCTTCCGAGCCCAGTTTACCGAACACACGACCCTCGGGGTCGGCCTCTTCGATGGCTTCGATGATGAGGTCATGCTCCTCTTCGTCGATGTCTTCCTCTTCGTAGGCGTCGCCGGCCTGGTCAACCATGGCCTCGAGTTGGTTGGCGAGTTCTTCCTCGTCCTCATCGTACTGATCAACGAGTTTGTCGATCTGCTTGAGAAGGCGCTCGTAGGGCGTTCCCGTGATGGCGCCGAGGAACCGACCAAACCCACCTTTCTTCTTCGCCATGGGGTGTGGTTGGGCTGACCCTTCTTCAAAGATTGTCCTTCGCGGGTCTTTTGATGGACGGATGTTTGGGAAAATCATGGTGGAGGCGTGGTTGGAGGACCTCATGACCTCCTACAACCGAGATTCGCACGCCCAGCGTGGCGGGTACCTCGCCCAGGTCCACATGCCCGGTGATGTGTTTCAATCCCTCGTTTGGTGGGCCCTTCAGGCTCTGCCCGATGAAATTCTGGTCGGCATCGACATCGACGGCGACCGACCCCACCGCACCGAGGTGAACGCGTACTTCGAGGGCGACGAGGTCCACGACCGGTTGTTTCAGGGCCAGGGCTACGTCATCAAGGAGGCCCACATCGTGAACCGTGGCGATTCCTACTCGGTCCATCACCTGCCCGAGGACTGGACCGACGACATGTTCTCGGCCGACCGTGGTTCAAGGGCCGGTCGATTCACCCACTGGCTCCACACCCACCCCAACGCGCCGGCCATTCCCAGCGGGGCCGATGCCGATGCGGCTCAGGAGACCCAAGGCATCGACATGATCCTCGGCCTTCGCTTCTCGCCCGAAGGCCCACTGCCGTGGTTTGACGACGTCGAAGGCACCCGCCGGACGCTCAAATCCACCGAGGAGAAGAAGCCACGCAAGCGCTCGTTCTTTGCCCGCCACGCCCTTCCCGTGCTCGGTCGTGCACCAAGCGGTCACGCCATCCACGAAATCCAACTCATCGGGTTTCACAAATCCGGCGTGGGCGTCAACATCGTGTTCGTGGACGACGACGGTTTTCCGTACGGTTGGGACGTGGCGACGGCTCAATTGGCAGCCTGAACGTCAACGGTTCAAGTGGCGGCTTGAACCGCCACCAACGCCGTGTGCAGGTTTTCAAGGCGTGCGGGGTTAACCCCAAGGTCGCTCCCGCCGAGTCGGGAAGCCGAGTAGAGAGTGATGGCGGTGTTTTCCCCCACCGGTTCAAACTGAACGACGACATCGTCGGGGAAGCGCCAAAACGGGGTGATCGCCACCCGATGAGAGAAGCGCTCACCGCCTTCGCCAACCTCGTCCAGAACATCTCGCAAGCCGTTCTCCTCGGACCATGACACCCATGCATCCCATACCTCGCTCACGTTGGCTTCGACAACGGTGGTGAGCCCAGCATCCATGCGTACGGTGCCGGATGACGAGAGGAATGCACAGTTCATCGTCCGATCAGGGCAATCGGGCATGCTCGTGTGGTTGGGCGTGGGTGCGCCCACCAAAATCCAGCCCTGAACCAGCAGCCACGGTGAGGAGATGAGCAGGACGGTGAGAGCCACTGAGCGCCATCGGTTCTTGCCCTCCATGGGCTGAGGCGGTCGTTCTGCTTCTTGAGGATGCGTGACGCATTCACAGCAGGCTGGCGGTTCCACCGGGTGGCATCTCGTCCAGCATGGTGATGGTGTCGCCACGAAGGCTCGGGCCGATGTGGAAGGTGCCGAAGATGCCCTGGTCGCCAATGTTGTGGGACAGCGAGAACCAGGTTCGGCCGTAAGCGTCCACTCGGATGTCAAGGAAATCACCGAGGCCGCCACAGCGGTTGTAGCCGCAATCCGGCTCGGTGTCGATCGGGTCGTCTGCACCGTTGAGTTGCACCGTGGTCAGCAACGGCGTTTCGTTGAACGCATCCGTGGTGTAGGTGAGGTAGGCGTTCCAGACTTCGTCTTCACCAGCCGTCTCACCGACGTAGCCGAAGGCAACCGTGCCCTCATCGCCCGCCACGACCACAGGGAAACCGGTGCCGGAGAGGTTGATCGGCGGGGCGATCATCGTGGCGTTGGACCACGTTTCGCCTTGGTCTCGAGAGTAAGACCAGTAGGGCTTGTTGTCCAGGCCGTTCCACATAGCGTGGACGTTGCCAGCTGAATCCACCTCAACCTGCGCTTCCTCGGCGTTCCAGGTGTCGGCCGTCCCGGTGATCTCGGTGGGCAGCGGATGCTCGGTCCATGAGATGCCGGCGTTGGTCGTGCGGAACACGGAGTACCCTTCGCCGGTGCAACCCTTGTTGCCGCGGTAGAAGTTGCCGTCGATGCTGCCAACCAAATGCGCCGAAAGACCACCGGACGAACAGGTCACCGGAGCACCGGAGGTTTCTGGGCCCCACGTGGCGCCACCGTCTTGGCTTGAAGAGCAGAGCGGATGGGGCGCGTTGCCGTTGATGCAGAACATCCACGTCGTCGGGTGGAAGAGCGCAGGCATGTTGCTGCTGGCGATGGTTTGGTGGTCCTGAACCGAGTAAATCTGCGTGGCCACGCTCGGGCCGTTCCACGAAGCACCGTCGTCATCGGACCACTCCACGGTCATGCCAAGCAGCGCGTGCATGTCGAATTTCATGATGCGGCTGGTCCACGGGTCGACGTAGATGTAGGGGTCGTTGGAGTTGGCGATGGGGAAGAACGGGTCGTACACGTTCTCGCACGTGTAGTCCAGTGTCCCGGTCATGCCGATGAGGTCGCAGGCCACGACGGCGGTGGAACCGGCCGGCCCGTTGCCGTAGGAGGACATGAACAGCGTGTCGCTCTGCGTGATGCCCATCGTGGGTTCAAAGGTGGACATGCCGATGCTGTAGTAGGTGCCCTCTGCGGGGTAGGGCATGTTGCGTCCGCTCAGGTCGACGCTGTCGTCGCCCCACACGTCAACGGCGTCGGGGAAGTGGTACCACGTCAGTTCGGGACGCTCAAACGTCCACACGCTCGAGACCACCGCTTCCTCTTCCACTTCGGCCTCACCGAAGCAACCCGAAAGGGACATGGAGACCATGAGCGCCGCAAGAAGAACCGCACGACGGGGATTCATGTTCGGACCCATGGCCTCGTGAGGTTAAGCCTTGTTGCTCGCTTTCACGGCAGGAATGTTTCAGTTTGCAGGGACTCCATCCTTGTTCCAACCGCGGAGCTCGTAGTAGGCCGACATGCAGGCCGCCTCGTCGTCATCGTCCACGAACGAGACCATGCCCGCTGCCACCCCGCTGGGAATCGGTTCCCGCCGAAGTCGCCACGACAGCAGGTCTTCCTGTGCCGCTGATTTGCCTTGACGAGCCCAATGTTCCACGTTCCACTGACGAGCCTGGTCCCACTGCACCCTGGCACGGTCCATCAGGTCGTCCCACGTGCAATCCTCGCCGGTGGTAGCCTTCCATGCCTGAACCATCACGTCGTCGGGCGTGGCCCCTTTGGCAAAGGCGCAGAGGATCATCGAATCACGAATGACGATGCTGTGCTGGCTGTCCACCAGCTCTTCCATCAAATCCACGGCCGAGCGGTTGGGCAGCCCGGTGGGCGCTTTGTAGCCGGCCCGCATGTGCGACGCCCCAACGTTGGCCGTCATGTAGGCCATGGCGTTGCCTCGCTTGCCCCTCGGGTCCCA
>DAET01000075.1:568-5655 GCA_002497765.1 Euryarchaeota archaeon UBA486 | reverse complement strand
TCAGTTCGAGTCCGCCACCGGCCTCAAGAAGAGGTTTATCAAGAACGCTCAGAAGTCCGCCGCCAAGCGCATTGCCAAGGCCGGCGTGGAGTGCGACGCTGTACCCCCTAGCGGTTTCTTCGACAAGTTGTGGGACAAGCTCGTCTGGTCCAAGGTCCGTGCCCGATTCGGTGGAAACATCCGTTTCTGTATGTCCGGTGCCGCTGCCCTCTCCCCTGATGTCGCCGCATTCATTCAGATGGTCGGCTTCAACTGCTACGAAGGCTACGGCCTGACCGAAACTTCCCCGCTTGTCTCTGCCAACGGTTGGTCGGGTCCAGGCACCAGCCGCCTCAACACCGTCGGCAAAGTCGCCAACGGCGTGAAGGTCACCATTGACACCGACGCATGGGACGACCCCGAGCGCCCCGATGAAGGTGAAATCGTGGTCACCGGCCCCAACGTCATGATGGGCTACTGGAACAACGAAGAGGCCACCAAGGAAGTCATCATTGAACCCGGCACCTTCCGTACCGGTGACCTTGGCAAGTTGACCAATGGCTACCTTTCCATCACCGGCCGTGTGAAGTCCCAATTCAAGCTGGAGAACGGCAAGTACGTCGCTCCCTCCGGCCTCGAAGAAACCATCACCCTCAACCCGCTGGTTGAGCAGTGCGTGCTGGACGGACGAAACATGCTCCACACCTTCCTCATCGCCCACCCGAACATGGAAGCGCTCCGTGCCGCTCTCAAGGGCGCTGGCATTGACACCTCAGGCGACGACGCTGCCCTGTGTGCCAACGCCGACGTGCGAGCCTTCCTGCTTGAGGACCTGAAGAAGAACAACATGGTTGCTCCCGACTGGAAGGGCTACGAAGTGGCTCGCACCCTCATCCTCGACCCCGAGGAGTGGACCACCGACAACGAGATGCTCACACCCTCGTTCAAGGTCAAGTTGCGAAACCTCCTGGCCAAGCACGAGGACGAGATCAAGGCCATCGCTTGAGGCGTTTATATCCCCTCAAATGCTCATGTTTTCATGAGCAAGAACAGCGATGAAAGCAGGACGCCTGAAGCCCTTCGGGCACGCTTTGAGCCCCACCTCATGGAGACCTTTCACGAACAGCGCGTGCTGTTTGAGGAAGGGCGTATCCGACTCCATGCCACCGCCCAATTGGAATGCGATGAATGGGGTGTGAGCGTTCGCCTTGAACCAGAAACCGATCGTGACTCCTTTACCGTCTCGGGTGCTTGGGAGATCCTCTCGGTGTGGAGGAATCGAGTCGGAGCCGCCTACGTCAACTGGGGTATTTCGGTCCCTGCTTCCGAAGAAGCACCCTGAAGCGGACTGATTGAACCTCAACGGTTGTTGAGATAGTCCTCGCCGTACCACGCCCACTGTTCCATCGTCCAGCCGGGCGGAAGGCCTTCGGGCGGAAGGGGCGGTCCGGTCTGTGTCGGTGCAGCGACGGGGAGCACCGGTGCTGCTGGAAGAGCAGGGAGCATCGTTTGTTCAGCGCTGGGTCCTCGGCGTCGACCGAGCATGAGCAACAAGAGCACGATGACCACGATGAGCGGCACGCCGACAGTCAGCATGCTGCCAGAGAGCAGCCCAGCCTCGTGTTTGGTGGCGTCTTCAGGGTAGGCGTCGGCCGAGTTGGACCAGCCGTCGCCATCCGTATCTGGGCAGCCGAGGGCGTCCTCGGTGGATGTACCGTATACCTCGGGGCAATCATCGGACAGGTCGGTGCCGGGCTGGTCGGCGTAGCCGTCCTCATCGGTATCGGACCACAAGCGCAGGTTGTCGGGATAGGCATCCATCGTATCTGCCCAACCGTCGCCGTCGCCGTCAACGCAGCCGTAGAGCGTCTCGCTTGAGGTGCCCACCTGATCGGGACAGCCGTCGGCCTGGAAGCCGTTGGCATCGTCGCCGTAGCCGTCGCCATCAGCATCGCTGTGCTGGGTCGGCTCGTCCGGGAAGGCATCGTTGGCATCCGACCAACCGTCATCGTCGCTGTCGACGCATCCGAATCGGTCCTGCGTGGAGGTGCCCGCTGTCTCGGGACACGCATCTGGCTGGAAGCCGAGGGCGGCATCGCCGTAACCGTCACCGTCCGCATCGAGGTGTTGGGAGCTGACCTGTGGGAACGCATCGTTGGCATCCGACCAGCCGTCGTCGTCGGCATCAGCGCAACCGAAACGATCCTGCGTTGAGGTGCCAGGTTGGGCTGGACAAGCATCGCCTTGCGTGCCGTCGGGGTTGTCGCCATAACCGTCTTCGTCGAGGTCCGACCACTGGGTTCCATCAACTGGGAAGACATCGATTACGTCGCTGTAGCCGTCATCATCACCGTCGGCGCAACCGAGCACCTCGCCCAGCGAACTGGTGCCGGCCACCAACGGACAGGCGTCCTCGCTGTCAACGAACCCGTCGTTGTCGTCGTCGAGGTCCTCGCCGTTGTCTTCACAACCGTCTCGGTCAGCGTCATTGCTGAGCGAGGACGTGAAGTTGGGCGGACTGGTCGGGCAGAGGTCTTCCTCAACCGTGGATACAACGCAAAGAGCGATGTCATCGGTCAAGGTTCCATCGCAAATGCCGTCGTTGTCGTCGTCAACGTCCTCACCGGCGTCCTGGCATCCATCACCGTCGTAATCCGTGGCGCTGGACGAGGTCCAACCGAGTTGCCCTGCAACGCAGGTGTCGGCAAAGTCGTAGACGCCGTCGTTGTCGTCGTCAGCGTCTTCCACGCTGTCCCGACAACCGTCGCCGTCGTGGTCGCTTTGAGCATCGGACGTCCACATCAGCGCACCCTGCTGGCACGTGTCGTTGAGGTCGAGCACGCTGTCGCCGTCGTCGTCCTCGTCGCAGGCATCGCCAAGCCCGTCTGTGTCAAAATCAAGTTGTGAGGCGTTGGGCACCATGGGGCAGTTATCGTCGTCGTCGCCCACGCCGTCGCCGTCTTCATCGGTGAAGGGGTCAATGCGAACGACTTCGTCTTGGCCGTTGTCGACGTAGTACAGGTGGCCGTTGGGGCCGAATTCGAGCCCCATGATGGCTGTGGCCGAAGTTGAGATCTCGTCCACGTAGGTGCCGCCCTTGCCGTCGGAAGGGAGGTCGTAGGCGACGATCTTGCCGTTGCTGTATTCGGAAACGAAGAGGTGACCGTCGTGAAGGGCGATGCCGGTGGGTCGGTCGAGGCCGGTGGCAAGGACGCCCCATTCAATGCCGGTGAACCTCGAGTACTCCGCCAAGGGCTCGAGGCGTGAAGGGTCGTTCATGAGGTCGGTGGTGGTGTAGGTGGTGTCGTCGGTGTTGACCCACAGCACGCGGTTGGCGGCCGGGTCGGCGATGTAGAGAATGCCCGTGTCGTGATCGAGTTCCATGTGGCCGGGGACACCGAGCACATGGCCGAGTTGGATGTCGGAGTAGCGGTTCACGATGGCGTCGGAGTGATCGTCGTAGCCCGTGTCGTGGTCTTCGGCAAAGTCGTAGCGGACCAGTTCACCGTAGTGCCCATCGTTGTACCAGTACACATTGTCGTAATCATGAGCGATACCCACACCGTAGGGCGATTCGTGGTTCATGTCGATGTGGCTGCCGAGCAGGTTGTTGTTCTGGTTTTCAACCGCATAGTGGTCAAGGGAGGACGGCCAAAGCGTGGGCCCCATGAAGTTGTTCGCCGCACCCTGACCGCAGTAGGTGTTGGCCGTTTCTTGAGCCGAGCCCCACTGCCAGTCGAACTCGGGGTGGTAGGCACCGAAGGCGATGGCACTGACCTCTTCGAGGAAGTGGTTGCTGTAGGCGTCTTCTCGGGTTTCCGACGTCTGGTTGTCAAGGCCGGTGTTGTGAACGATGGTGATGCTATCGGTGGCTCGGTTGGCGATCCACAACTCGTTGGCACGGCCAGGGTGGAATTCCATGTCCCGAGGGTCGTCCAAATCATCGGAGGCGTCGGCGATGACCGTCTCAACAAAGCCGTCGCCAAAGGCGTCCACCGTGGTGGCTTCCTCAGCCATCGTGGTGAGCGAGGGAAGGGCAAAGAGCATCAGGAGGACCGTCATGACCGCTGCTTGTTTGTTCGCCATGTCGCCACCTCCATCCGTTTTCTTTTCATTGCTTGCTCGGCGTCTGAGGACAAGAAGGCCTCCGAGGCGCTCTATTCGTCGAGTTTGAGCAACACGCGCAACCCCTTCTGGTGGGCGATGGGCGGCGAACGGTGAATGACGCTGGTGGCCCCTCCCCCGTATTTTGCTCCCTTGAGAAGGAGCACATCGTGGGTGTTGGCTCGGTGGACCTTGTCCATGTCCTTCACGATGGCGTCGTTGTCGCCTTTCCCAAGCGCAGCACGGTTCACATTGTCGTGGTCGAGCCACTCTGTACCCGGCCCTTTGAGCGTGCAGATGAGCCGTTGGCGGTAGTAGTCCTGATGGAACAGGCGGCACATGTCGTGATTCACGATCTCCAACTGCAGTTTGAACGCACCCGAAAGGGTGGTGGCCTCGAACATCGACATCAATCGAAGAACGTCCTCAACAATGTCTTCCTTGACACCTTGGACGGGACCGTCGGGGAAATGCTGGAGGAGTTCCAACCGAGTGGCGTCAAAGTCGCAACCGTCCTTGAACCAACGCACCAGCGGTTCAAGCTCGTTCACCACGGCCTCAAAGTACGCATCAAACGCAGGGTTGGCATTTCGAGCCTCCACGAGAACCTGATCGGGCCACGAAGGAGAGGCGACTTCGGCCTCCTCATAAGATTGCATGAATGTTAATCATTCGTAAAATTATATTATCCTATGCCTCGCCTCTGTTCACCGTTGGCGAGGCCAACACCCACGAGGTGTGCGGTGGACAAGGTCCATTGGAGGTTTCAAACTTCGGAGACTTCGCCTTCTGCGAGGGGCGGCAGGCCCTTCTTGGCACGCACGTAATCGGTGTAGTTGCCGTAATACACGGTCACGACGCCGTCTTGGAGTTCCCAAATGCGGTTGACGACCTGGTCGAGGAACCAGCGGTCGTGGGAGACGGTGATGAGCGAACCCTCGTAGTCGACGAGCGCTTCCTCGAGGGTGGCCTTGGATTCCATGTCCAGGTGGTTGGTCGGCTCG
>DAET01000075.1:0-237 GCA_002497765.1 Euryarchaeota archaeon UBA486 | reverse complement strand
CTCGTCCATCAGCAGGAGGTTGTTTTCCTCCAGAAGGAGCTTGAGCAGCGCCACACGGGCTCGCTCGCCGCCGGACAATTGGGAGAGCTTGGTCGCCACCTGTTCGCTTGAGAACTGGAAACGGCCGAGGGCTGCACGGATGTCACCGTACTGGAAGTCGGGACGGAGTTTCTGAATTTGCTCCACCGGGTTGAGGTTGAAATCGAGCGTGGCGTGGTCCTGGTGGAAGTAGCCGAT
>DAET01000056.1 GCA_002497765.1 Euryarchaeota archaeon UBA486 | reverse complement strand
CCCATGCGAGCAAGACCTCGTCCGGTCTCCTTTTTCGGCTGAATGCAACTGCCTGAAATGGGCATGCGCCGGTACGAATGAGCGCATTTGAGGCAGCGAACTTTTTGCCGTCCGTAGGCGTTCAAGTTGCCCCGAAGGTCCGGTAGGAAGTGGGACCGCACCACGCTTGAGGCCACCTGGCGAACGTTCACACCGCGCAGACGGTGGCCGAGCGCCAGTTGCCCGTTCATCTTGTCAATCATCGTCTCAAGGGTCTTGTAGGCCGAAAGCGCTGGGCCTTGGTCGATGGCATGGCAGTCGTGGGTGTAGCCGTATCCGCGCACGGCCGCCACGCTTCCAAGCCGACGTTCGACGAAATCCATGCGATCCTGGATGTCCTTCGGGTGGGGCTGGTTCAGGGTTGCTTCGTAGAAATCACGCTCGTAGAACCATGCAGAGTCCACATTGAGGGCCTCTTTGTCAACCTCCGTGGGATTCAAGCGAGTGGTGAGAACGAGCGGTGCATCCATCTGACCGCCACGGTTCGCGGGCAAAATGTCCCGGCTGAAGTTGAGCAGACCGTCCATCAACAGCATGATGGCGTCTTCATCGCCGTCGCAGTTACGCCGCTTGGCGGCATGGAAGAGTGGATGAGCGTAGCCGCCTGAACAATCCGCCCAACCGATGATTCGGGACAGCACCCCTCCGCTGGTGTGGGGTGCGAGGGCACAGATGAGGTGGCCGACGAGGTCATCGGCTTTGTCGGCGTTGTAGTAAGGCTCCATGTTGTAGAAGCGAACCAGCAATTCATCGATGTAGTTGGCCGTGCTGAGCAGGAAATCGGCCGCTCCTTTGGCGACGATGAAGTCTTGTGGGAAGAGTTCGAGCATTTGTTCGTCGTCTTCCAGCGGCGCACCGCGGTAATCGTGCGTGTAGCCGAGACCGTGCAGGGTTTTCCACGGGACGCCGATTTCGCGGGGCGTAAAGTGCGTGGTTGGTACATCACTCATGTCATAACGAACCGTACCGTCCCTAAACACCGGCAACCCGTGCTTGGCACGGAGGATGCCTTTCTCGATGGCTTCCGGTGTTTGGTCTCGACTGTTCAGTTTCTTCATGCATTTGACCTGCGCGGGCAGGCGGTCAATCCCGAGACGGATACGGGCATCCTCCACCATCTCGTCCATCCGCACGGATTGGACCTCGCCCCGCCGGTAAGCGTTGGATTTCGTAGGGTTGGCGGTGGTTAGGCCGCCGCAGGTTTCACCGGCTTTACCCTCGCCGTGGGCGTCCAGTGCCCGATGGTGGCAGCGGAGGTAAGGCGATTCTTGGCCGCAGGTTGAGCAGGTTCGCCGACCGAGTTGGACTCGAATGGTTCGCTTGTCGATGGCGTGGTTGAGCAAGCGTTGGTTTCCACCGTTCAATTCGATGGGGAACAACGAGTGCGTCATCGGGTTCATGACCCGGGGGGCCGCCTTTTCTGGCCGCCCCATTCTGCAACCAACACGGACCGGAGCGCTGTGTTCCCAACGAAGGTCCGACAGCGACCTGACGAGCACCATGATGCCTTCGACAGCGTGCTCGTCTTCGAGGCGCTGAGCGGCGAGGTACGCAGCAGGGTCGCGAGGCCCGTTGTCGGGGACCGAGGCCGCCGCATCTCGACCGACCTGGTCGGTTTCTGCAATCCCAAGCCCACGTTGACGAGCCCCGGTTTCAGCAGCGATTCGAATGGTCGCACGCTCTTTTTCCAATGCACCTTTTCGAGCCCGTTCTTCGTTCAACACCTCTTTTGCCTGACGGAGAGCGTGAATCCGTTCGGCCGCAACGTGTCGGGCGTCCTTCGTTCGCAGGGGCTTCTCCCCATCGAAGGAGAAGCCAAGACCCTCGAGGAGTGCTTCCCAACCCGCCGTAACCACGATGTCATCATCCTCGTGGTGATGAGGAAGACCCAGGAGCATCATGGCGCCTTTGACCAGCCCGTGTTGGTGAAGGGCCCAGCCTTCGGGAAGTCCGTTGCCCATGATCGGTGCTTCAAGTTCGACCGTTAATCCTGGGAGTTGAACGCTGTCGAGTGAAGGAAGCGACTCGGGTTCGAGTTCGTCCATCATTTTCGGCGTCCAATCCCGTGCTCCTCCCGGCAGCCGCAAACGACGCCCGCTAGGCAAGGGGCGGGCTCCCTCCGGCGCTTCGCTATCGGTCGGTTGGGCTTCGATGATCGAAGTTTCAAGCTGGTCCAAGAGGGCGGGAAGCCATTCAAGCGGGAGGTCCTTGAACCAAGGGTTGTGGGGCGGGGGCAGAGAGGTGGCATATCGGCGGGCGAAGCGATGCGCTTGGCTCCACGTCAACTCGCATTGACGGAGACGCTCGTGCCAGTCGCGTCGGACCCAAAACTGGTCGTGTCCGTCTTCCGCTTCCGAGGCAGGTAGGCCCGGAGCACCCGACGGCCAAGCCGACCTGTTGTCACCCAACACGTCGAGGAACGCATGGATGTCGTCCTCGCTCTCGAGGTTGTCCAACATATCGCTGGCCCACCAGTCCATCGTGTAGCCTGCGGGAACGAGGCGTTTGTTGTTCTCCATGAATTCCCCATAGCCGATAACCAACTCGCCGTTGTCCCATACCTGCTTCACACGGTGGCGAAGAACAGCGTAGGCCGAAGGCTCGTCAATGCGCAGAAATCGCCCGTCCTCCAACACCACCCACGGACCCTCGGCCTCGTCGCATGGCGTGATGGCACAGGCCTTTCCCGGCCGTTCGATTTTCATTTGCGTCCCGATGGTGATGAAATCATCCAACGCCAGCATGGAGGCGGTGTTGGTGGAAGCAGCCGCCAAACCCGAAGGGCGTGCACGCCCGTAGCGGAGTCGGAAACCGCCCGGTTGGAGCGGTCCGCCAAACACCGGTCGTCCGGCAATGATGTCCTTCATGAACTTGGTAATCGGTTGAATCTGCTGACTTTTGAACGTGGCTTTGCCGGTGTCCTCCGATTCTTTTCCTCGTGCGGCGAACTTCGCAATAAAGTCCCATCCGGGTACGCTCAATCGTTCGGTGTGTTTCTGAATTTTCGGTGCTTTCAGGCACATGCCTTCACCAATGACGAGGAGGACACCGCCTCGGATACGGGCCTCGTCGATGTTGCGGACGTTGCCATAGCCAGCGCACTCGATTCGCTCGGTGGATTCGCCGTTGATCATCACCGGGCATGCTCGGACGATTTCGTCAATTTCCTGAGGCGATGGTCGATACTGGAGATTCCCACGATAGAGACCGAACTCTTCCTTCACACGCTCAACTTCGGGGTCCGTCGGCTGATAGTGCCCGATGTTGAGTTCCCGACGAATCATGTCGGCGATGAGAACGGCCAGCGCTTGGGCGGTTCCACCTGCGGCGCGAATGGGGCCTGCGAAATGAACAGAAACGAACTGGGAACCATCGATGTTGTTGAGCAAACGAACCTCACTGATGCCTTCCAACGGGGCCACAAGAACGGCCTCGGTCAACACAGCAAGACCGACACGAAGGCCAACATCGATGGATTTCTCCAAATCATAACCCGAATCTCGGAACCCGCGCGCCACCGACTGTGCAATGATGATCGACGTGGTTTCACGGTCGTGTTCTTCCAGCAGGTTGCGGATGTCGTCGGCGACCTCGTAACCCTCAAGGTGTTCGATGAGGAGTTTTTCCGTTCGCCCGGCCAGGTCGGAGGCTCGAGGAATTTCCACCCTGTCCTTGTGGTCAAAACCCTGTTGACGGGCTTGTTCAGCGATGCGATACGCATCATCCGCTCGTTCGTCGAGCCATTGATGATACGCCTCCATCTCACGCTCCAAACGCTCAACATCGACGCCAATGAGGGGATTTTTTGCCCCCAAATTCACGCCCTCGTCCGGTTGGCTCATGGTCGCTCGGATTCTGTTCATGCCGACCCTTTATCATCACCTCGGTAGCAATGGATGGCCGTTTGAGAGAAGGAAAGTTCATGTCGTGTCCACCAAGGAAGCAACCATGGGCGTTCACGACACCGTTCGCAACCATGAGCGTTGGCCGAGGCTGGCCGAATTGGTGCACGACTTGGCCTTTCTCGACGGTGGGCACGATGCGGCGTTCACGCTCGCCAGCGGGCGAGAATCTCGCTGGTTCTTCGACACCAAACCGGTGATGATGCACCCCGAGGCCGCTGGCATCATGGGTGAGCTGCTCAACCTCCGCATCCAAGCCATGGACGCTGCCCTTGTCGGGGGGCTCGAGTTGGGCGCTGTACCCCTCACCGCCATCGCAGTGACATCACCTCATGCACCAAGCACACTTCGCGGCTTCATGGTGAGAAAGAACCCCAAGGGCCGAGGCGGAAGGAAAACAAACAACCCTCCCGGCATTGAGGGCACTTCATTGGAAGCAGGCGGAAACGTGGTCATCGTTGAAGACGTGACCACCACGGGAGGGTCGTCAATCGTCGCCGTTGAGCGCATTCATCAACACACCGCCTGCCAGGTCGTCGGCGTCATCAGCATTCTTGACCGAGAAGAGGGGGCGGAAGCGGCGTTTGCCGAGGCTGGCATTCCCTTCGAATCGCTTCTGACGCGATCTGACATCGTGGCGTTGTGAGGTGGTCCGTTGCACCGGAGCCTGACCCCAAGCGAAACCACCATCGAAGGGTTGGTTGAACGGGCACAAGACACCACGGCCCCGGAAGGATTGGTGTTCTATCATGCCAACGAAGGGCGTCCGCTTGCCACGCCTTGGCAGGTCGCAGCGCTTCGTGCCGGGATGGTCGGCCGTCATCGTCTGCCGGAGGGTTGGGTGCTCGACTGCGCCTGTGGAAGTGGGATTCAACTGGCGGCCTACGCCACGGCTCTCAAGCGACCAGTGCTGGGGGTCGAGTTAGCGGAAGAACGGGCAAAGGCCAGCGCCGTGAACGTGCGTTCGTTGGTCGAACACAGCCGCGCCAGCGACGAGGATTGGTACCGCTCAAGCCGCATCATCAGCGGAGACGGAACCGATGCGGTGGGCGTGCTGAAATCATTGGACGAGCCGTGGACCACCGTGGCGTTCCTCCACCTTGACCCGGCACGACCAAGAAACAGCCGAACCCACGCACTCGAGGAAATGCAGCCACCGTTGCACCGTGTGCTGGCCGCATGGGCGCCGCACTTCACCCCGTCCGATGCAGGGCCGGCGATCCTGCTCGACCTCTCGCCCCGCCTGACCACCGCTCAGCGAACGGAAGTCGAAGCCATCGTGGATGACACGTGGCCCGGTATCGCTCGAACCTGGGAGTGGACCTCTCGGGGTCGAGGTCGTGTGGACCGGTTGGCGTTGTGGCTCGGGGGCGTGGCCGACCCGGACGCCACGCGCCGCTTCGTTCGTGTGCCCCCATCGATGGCGGACCAACCGGTCATCCTCCGGTCAACCACCCTCGCCACCGAACTCGAGGAGCGCCATCACCCGCCGAAGCGAAACGAGCATGTCAGCATCCTTGACGCTGCCTTGTTGGAGAGCGGTTTGATGGTCGACTGGCTGGCACGCGTCGCACCGAACGATGAAGGGCGGTGGGCCACGCTTGAGGGTCGACGGCCTCAACTTCATCACGAACGCCCGCTCCAACTTCAATCGGGCGACCAACGGCTCATTCAGGCCACCGGCAGGGTGGTTGAGCTTCTCTCGTTCACGCTCGACGAGACGACGGTCGACCGGTTGGTGACCGTTGCGCTGGACCATCGCTTGTCCTCCGTCAAACTGCGGTTCGATTTGGACCCGGCCCTGCAGCCAAAACTTCAGGGTTCACTCGACCGACAACTCAAGCGAAGGCACGGCGACCGCGTCGGATTTGTAGCCCGCCACCCTCACGGCGAGGTTCTCTTGCTCTGCGTTTCTCCCAACACGTCGGATGAACCTGCCGTGATTTGAGGGCTTTTCGCGGCTCAGTGGCGCGGATTTCATCATCGCGGTCTTGATATATGGGAGGTTGGTCGGAGGGATGCTTGACACTGTGGTGTTAACGTTAAGGTGAACGATATGGCACGACCTAAGGATGAGGACCTTGGTGATGACTTTTCTTACATTCTGCGAATGGCAGATACGGACATGGACGGCTTGAAGCCGCTCGCTACTGCCCTGACCTCGGTCAAGGGTGTCGGTGCCCGCACCGCCATTCAGATCTGCAAAAACACCGGGTTTGACCCCTATGCCCTCGCCGGTTTCCTCGACACCGACCAGCAAGAGCAACTCCGTGTGGCCATTGAATCCTACGCCGAGAGCGTCCCTCTCTGGATGCTCAACCGACAGCGAGACCTCGAGACAGGCAACGAGATCCACCTCACCGGGCAACAAGTCCGATTCACGCTTCAAGACGACATCAACCGCCTTCGAACCATGAAGTGCTACCGTGGCGTTCGACACGCCTCCGGCAACAAGGTTCGTGGTCAGCGCGGTCGCTCCAACGGCCGTGGTGGCCTGACCCTGGGTGTCAGCCGAAAGAAGTGATGAGGAGGAATCAGCATGGGAGAGCCAAAGTTTTCACGACCCAAGTACGACACGCCTTCGCACCCCTGGAAGGCTGACCGAATTGAAGAAGAGCACGCCATCCAAGGCAACCACGGTCTCAAGAACATGAAGGAGATTTGGAAGGCCAAGTCCCAACTTCGACGACACCGACGTCAAGCCATGCGCCTGATTGGAAACATCGACACCACCGAAGGCCACGGCAAGCGAGAGCGCGAAGACTTGCTTCGCTCGCTCCACCACAAAGGCCTCATCGAATCCAACGCCGAGCTCGGCGACATCCTCTCGCTCAGCACGGAGGACGTGTTGAACCGCCGCCTTCAGGCTCAAGTGTACTACAAAGGACTGGCCTGCACCATGAAGCAAGCCCGCCAACTGGTCACGCACGGTCAGATTTGCATCGGAGACCAGAAGATCACCATTCCATCCTACGCCGTGAGCCGAGACGAAGAGGGCGAACTCCGCTACCACCCCGCCTCCCCGCTCAACGACCCCAACCACCCCATCCGAAAGGCGATTGAGGGCGTTCGCGAAGCCGCCAACTACGAAGACGAAGACGTCAGTCCGGAGGCCACCGCCGAATTCGCTGAAGAGGTCCGTGAGGCTGCCGAAGCCTCGACGGAAGCCATTGAAGGAGGCGATGAATGATGTCCCGCAAAGCCATTGTCAACATCTTCAGCTCGTACAACAACATCCTCATGACAGCCACCGATTTGACCGGTGCCGAAACCATCACCACCTGCAACGGCGGTGAAGTCGTGAAGGCTGGCAAGGACAAGGGCGGCCAGTTCGCTGCAACCCGTTCTGCCGAACGCATGGCAGACGCACTGAAAGACAAAGAGTTCACCGAACTTATCGTCAAGTACCGTGCTCCCGGCGGCAACCTCTCCAACAACACCGGTCCTGGCGCTCAAGCCGCCATCCGTGCACTGACCCGTGCGGGCATGACCATCACACGAATCGAAGACGTCACCCCCATCGCTCACGATGGTACCAAGAAAAAGGGTGGCCGACGTGGCCGCCGTGTCTGATGAAGGAGTTGAACACACATGAAGACCGAGATTGTTGAAGGCTGGCCTCAAGGCCACGAGATTCGAATCCTCATCAGCGAGACCGACGCCTCCCAGGTCAACGCCATTCGCCGTGCGCTCATCGCCGATGTCCCCAAACTCGCCATCACTCGCGTGGATTTCTCGCAGGGTGTCACACAAGACAACAAGGGCGAAGTTGTGGAGTCGGTCAACGTGCTTCCCGACGAAGTGCTTGCTCACCGTTTGGCCATGATCCCCATCCCCACCAACCTTGACGAGGGTTTGGTCTTCCCCAACGAGTGCGTCAACTGCCAAGATGTCGTCGAGAAGGACAAGGGTTGCCCCATGTGCCAGGTCCTCTACACGCTCTCTGCCCGCGGTCCATCTGCCGACGCTGAAGAGGAGTTCAAGACCGTCTACGCCGGCGACATCACCACCATCTCCGACCCCGTCTTTGACATCCGAGACGAACACAAGCAAATCCCACTCACCGTTCTGTCCAAGGGTCAGTTCTTGGAATTCTACGCCTTTGCCGTGCTCGGCCGTGGTCGAGACCACGCCAAGTGGTCCCCCGCGGCTGCTGTTGGCTTCCGCCCACACCGCGTCGCCGTCCTCAACAAGCCAAAGAAAGCCAGCGTGCTCTTCGAACTTGGACTGACCACCTCGGACGGCACGGCCATCGACGCCAAGTTGTTCGGTAAGGACAAGAAATTGACCGACATCAACCACGTGATGGACCTTGAGAAGGCCCTTCACCAAGTGGGCGAAGGCACCGGTCGAGAGGAAGCCTTTGACGACGCCATCACCCTCGAGCCTGTTGATGGCGCCTACGTGTTCACCTACGAAACCGACGGCAGCCTTGACCCGGTCACGGCCTTCAACATGGCCCTTGATGAACTCAAGAACCGATTCAACAACCTGAGCGAAGACTTGGCCTCCGCTTTGGCTTGAACCGACGCGGGATTCATCAGCCGATGCCCCTTCGCTTGGAGGGATGACCACCGCTACCCGTCGCTGCGGTGGCCACATTACCCTTCTCTTCACGGTTGACAAATCCACCACCTTGAAACGAAGTCAAGGCAGCAAGGGCGCAGGGTTTTCCATTCATCATGGCGTCGAAATTACCGGAACCCTTCACCGCAAAAACGCCCCGGCCGGTGAGCCCATGGCGGGAATCACGCCCGATCTTCGCAACGAACAAGACGCCCCAGAACCCCCCACGGTGACGGCAAAGGACATGCACGGCGACCACCTTGAACGAGTTGACCTCTACCTGGATTTCATTGAGGCATGTTATGATGCCACGCTCTTACGTTCGGACGAACACATCGAGATGGAGGTCACCCTTGAGTGCCCGACCAGTCAAGGATTCGGTATGTCGGCCGCTGGCCTCATCGCCGCAGGCCGGGTCATTCACGCCCTCACCGGACGGGGGCGGGCGACGCAATACCTGAAAATTGCTCATCGCATTGAGCGCCTCCACGGAGCTGGACTCGGCGATGTGCTCGGAGCCTCCGTCGGGGGGGTCGAATTGAGGCTGGCGCCCGGTGCTCCTGGGTGGCCCGGCCACGCCACCTCGTTCGAAGCCAACGTACCGGTCCTGCTGGCATGGGACCCGCTCGAAGAGCGGCACACGTCCACCTACATCGACAACCCAGCCTGGCAGCGGTCCATCACCATGGCAGGCGAGGCCGGTGTATCGGCGCTCGCCGCACGGCCGTGGTCACCCGAGCGCTGGGGTGATCTTCTGCTGGCATCGAGAACGTTTGCTACCGCCTCTGGCATGTTGGAGGAAGAGGAGCGAGCACGCATTCACCGTCACACTCTCGAAGCGGTGCAGGACGGAGGCTGGCAAGCTTCGATGGCGGTCCGTCTTTGCATGCTCGGCAGTTCGGTGGCCGTGCTCCCTCGTACCCTGGACGACGGCGGCGCAGTGGAGGAGTTGGAACACCTGGCAGAACGTATCCGTCAACGAGGGTTTGCCTGCCTCATCACGAGCATTTCACCGGTCAGTCATTTGGATTGAGCCGGGAGAGGTCGATCGGACTGGCGTCGAGCATCAGTACACCGGGTAAGAACAAGTTTTCAGAGAAACCGTGACGGAACATGATGGCTCCACTTCCCCACTCCTCGATGTAGCGGTTCATTTGTTTCTTCATCTTCTTTCGCTGGAATTCGACGTCAGCCCCGTAGAAGTGCTTGGCGTCGATCCAAGCCACGGGTTGACCGTTGATGTAGACATGATCCAAAAACAGCAGATCGGGCGTTCGTACGGGGCGACCGAGAAGTTCAGACTGCTCCTTGACCATTTCGGGCTGACGGCGCAGACGAATCCCCTGTGCTTCGAACCAATCGGCAAGGATGTCCTCAAACAGGTCGGCTTTGACTTGGGTCTCGGACTGGTCAACGCTTGAGACGCGGTCCACGGCTTCGGCCGCTTCGAATTCCTCTCGCTCTCGCTGCTTCATGGATGAGGGGTTTCGCAAACTTTCCTTGATCCGCTTTTTCGACCATCCCATCGCTTCAAGCACAACACGGAAAATGTTGACCGGTGGGAAATCGTATTTCTTGGAAAGTTCGACCACCGAGGTACCCTCTCGGTAGAGTCGGGCAAGTTCGCGGGCCTTTGATTTCAGCCGGTGGTGAGAATACACGGTCTTCTGCTGGAGAAGAGCGGACCGCAGGGAAAGGGCTTGGTCGAGGTTCATTTGCTCGGATTCGACCTGTGCAGCGATGGCGTCAACCCGTTCATCGCTGAGCCAGCCAAAATCACCCCGCTTGACCACCAGCGATGCCACGCGCTCTTCAGCCTTCAACGGCACCGGTTGGGGCGTCCACGAGAGGTGAAACGTTCGAGGCGGTTCCATGTCCTTGGGAAACGCCATCGGGAGCGGTGTCCGCTCAAACCGCGATTCAGCATCGGCGTTCATTGATGCGACGTCGTCAGCAAATCGCTCCATTTGGTGTGCGCGCTTTGGTCCGCCATAGCGGCGTTTAGACGACGAACCACGCCGTTGTTGTTGCCGACGAGGCGGCCGCCGTGAACCCTCACCCATGTGCTTCTCTTTCTGACGACACTCAATGAAGGCTCCCCCAATCGCGCGCTCACGGAAACACGAGGGGTTCTTATGCAGAGGCACCTTGGTTGCCGTGTGAGAATCAGTCGCATCATGCCGTTCTTGGTCGTGAGCATGATGTTGCTCACCCCGTTGTCCATCAGCGGTGGACACGATGGCAAGTCAACCTTGACTCAGGTGAGCCCCAGCCACACCTCTGCCGAAAACGCCAGCGGTTGGTTGGCCAGCGCGGGCGGAGCAAGTTACGAGCGCGTGCGAGGAATGGTTCCCTTGCCCAACGGCAGCATGCTCGTGGGCGGTATGTTCGAACAAAACGTAGAATTCCACGGGGATGTGGTTGGTTTCTCGAGCGATGACTCCAGTTTTGGAATTGATTTTTTCCTTGCATGGATCGATGAAAACGGTACCTGGACCCAAACCGTCGCCGGTACGAGCAGTGGGCTCGACGGCATCGACGCCATGGACCGTATGAGCGACGGGACCATCATCGTCGCAGGCACGTTCTGCGACATGACCAAGGGCGATGCTTGCAACATGACCCTTGGCGAACTCGCACCCATCAACAAAACAGCTGACGAACACGAAAACGCCGTTTTCGTGGCTGGCATGACGGCCGCAGGCGAGTGGATGTGGGCAACGAGTTTTTCCAATCCCTACCAGCTCTCAGTGATTGACATGATGGTCGGCCCGAACGACGAAGTTCACCTCGCACTCCTTCATCGAGATTCGCTGACCTCCGGTGGCGAGTTGGCACCTGGAAGCCTCTCCGAGGACTCCGTGGCCATCATCGTGCTGGACAGCATGGGGGAGCATCGACACATGCAAACGGTGTTCTCCAGCCAGAACCTCGAAAACACAGGGTCCCTGTGCTCAGACTACAACGGCGAAACCTACTTTGTGACCTCGTTCCTTGAACTCGTGAGTTTCGGAGAAAACGAACTCACCAGCGAAGGAACCTCACACGTCGCCGTGGCCAAATACAATTCTGGTGGTTGGCTTTGGGCCACAAGTGCCGGAGGTGCGGGCGACTCGACCGCTGCTGACTGCGATGGCCGCCATGACGGTGGTGTGGCGGTGGTGGGTGATTTCCTGCAGAACATGACGTTTGGTGAGATTGAACTCTCGCCCTCGGTGTGGGTCGATTTCTACGAAGCCCATCTTTCTCCACAAGGTGAATGGATGCACGCCACCGCCTTCGGCGGCGGTGCAGCGGACCACGCCGTGGCGATTCATCTCACCGAGCAAGGTGATTCGCTCATCTTGGGCAAAACCACAGGGACACTTGTGCTGGGCGAGTACACGCTCACCGACCTCGATGGCATGAACGACGGGAACCACCACGACCTCTTCCTCGCACGGCGTCAAGCCAACAGCACCTGGGATTGGGCCATTTCAGCAGGAGGGCAAGGCGATGATCTTCCCGACACGCTCGCCATGAGTGCAACCGGTTCACCGGTCATCTCCTTCATCGCCAACAACGACGGTGCCTACGGCGCTCATTCGTTCGAGCAGCGTGATCATTACGACATGGGCGTATGGCTGTACGAGACCGATTTGGACCTCGACGGGGTGCTGGACGGGGTTGACAACTGCCCCGGCCTCGCCAACTACGACCAAGCCAACCTCGACGGGGACGCCTTCGGCGATGCTTGCGACGATGACGTTGATGGAGACGGTGTGCTGGACGTGGACGATGATTGCCCAACGGGTGATGTCGGGTGGGCAGCCAACACCATGTCCGACCATGACAGTGATGGTTGCCGAGACCTCACGGAGGATTTGGACGACGACGAAGATGGTATATTCGACGAATACGACTTGTGCCCCAAGGGACCCGTTGGGTGGATCTCCACCGAAGAGAGCGACATTGAGTCGGACGGATGCTCGGATGAGGACAACGACGAAGACGGCTTCGTCGACCAAGCCGATAATTGCCCTGCAGTCGCCAACCCTACCCAAGCCGACCTCGACAACGACGGAATCGGTGATGCCTGCGACGCCGACAAAGATGGCGACGGGATCACCATTCCCGACGACAACTGCCCCAACGACATCCAGTCTTGGGTTTCCTTCTCTTGGAACGATTATGACAGCGACGGTTGCCTCGACGAAACCTCGGATGAAGACGATGACGACGATTCGGTGTTGGACGTCAACGACGCCTGCCCGATGGGAGAAAAGAACTGGGGCGACAATGCCTCTCTTTACGACAACGACGGTGATGGATGCCATGACGACCTCGAAGACAATGACGACGACCAAGACGGCATCAAGGACCCGATGGACCGCTGCCCACGCGGCCTGATTGGACCTGCTCAGCCCGGCCAGGACAACGACGGCGACGGGTGCATCGATGCTGTTGAGGACGACGACGACGACCAAGACGGGGTGCTTGACCCGCTGGACCGCTGCCCGAACACCGACCCTGAGCAAACGGCTTCTTCGAACGGATGCAGTGAGTACCAGCTCGACGATGACAACGACGGCGTTGTCAACGCTTACGACTTCTGTGGTGATTCGCCGGTTGACGCTGTGGTTGACGAGCGAGGATGCGAAGCGGCCGTTGTCAACCCTGCGGGCGAAAGCGACGACGGTGGAGTGAGTGCGTCGACCGTCATGTTCCTCCTTGCTGGTGCCGTCATCGTCTATGCGGTCTACACCAATGCACAGCGGCCGGGCCCGCCGCTGCCAAAAACCCAACCCGAACCCATCACGGCTCCGCCGCCCCGTCCTGCGATGGACGAAGAGGCTTGATCAGGCGTAGACAACCGCCGGAGAGAGCGGCATGGCCGAACCGGCACGTCCAGTGCCGTCATCCTCGCTTTCACCGAGCACCACGTTCACCGTGCTGAGTTGAAGTTCCTCTGCAACAAAGGCCTGAGCAGCAGCGAGCACCGCCGTCTCATCGAGGGAAGAAGCGACCACGGCCTTTGAGGCATCGTCCCACTTGAACACTTGGGGCAGCATTTTCTTGCCCCAGAAGCCCATCATCTCACCTTTCCGCTCACCTTGCGCCAACGGGAGTTCTTGGAGAACGGGAATGAACTGTTTTGGATGCCCACCGTCTTGGATAAACGCCAGCGCTGCCTGAGCCATGCTTCGCTTCCACGAAGGCGAGACCACGAAGGTGGCTTCGGTCGCTGCCTGGCCCAAGTGACGCTCGGCCACCACGCGAACCTTTCGAGCCTGCTCCAGCACGTCTCGGATGTACTGCTCACCGTCGAGCAGGGTTTGCTGTGCTTCGGACAACGGGGCGGGCACGTTCATCGTGCTGCCCGCGACCAGACCGACGGTGCCGTCCAGTGCAGCCCACCATTCTTCGGCGAGGTGAGGCGTTGACACCGAGACCATCTGGGCCCACGATGGGAGCCAGCGCCGTGCGACGTCCACATTCTGACCGCCCCGACGGGTGTACCAGTTGATGTCTTTGATGATCTCATAGTGAGAGATCTCCACGGCTCGACGCAAATCGTACGTCTCCATGGCTTCAGAGAATTCATGCACACGCTGAGCGAAACGGGCCTCCAGCCAGCCGTCCATGGGTGAGGGCGCTTCGGACCACCCCAACAGTTGCTCCGGCATGCCTCGCATTTGCACCATCACACGGTGGTTGGCGTCAAGCGCTGCGTCCGACCAATCCATGCCGGCCGTCGGGTTCGCTGCAAAGAGAATGAACAAACGAACGGTATCGGCGCCGTAGCGGGCGATCATGTCCTCCGGTGAGACGGTGTTGCCCAGCGACTTGCTCATCTTGGCAGACCGAGAACCGAGTTCACTCCCGCAGTGGGGGCAAGGTTGGCCCTCGAAGGACGTGGACAAGGTGACACCGCACGGCTGGCAGAAGGGAGCGGCTTTGTTGACCATCCCCTGGCAGAGCAGTTCGTTGAACGGCTCGTCAATGTCGACCAAGCCGAGGTCGCGGAGCGCCTTGGTCATGAAACGTGCGTAGATGAGGTGCATCTGAGCGTGTTCGATACCACCGCAGTAAAAGTCGACGTGCATCCAATGGTTGGCCACCGCCTTGGCAAAGGGTTCCTCATCGTTCATGGCGTCGGTGTAGCGCAGGAAATACCATGATGAATCAATGAACGTGTCCATCGTATCCGTTTCTCGTTGAGCTGGTCCACCGCAACGTGGACAATCCACGTTCAGGAAGGCTTCAGAGGTGGTCAGCGGGTTGCCCTGGCCGAAGACCACGTCGCGAGGCAGTTCAACCGGAAGGTCCTCCTCGGGAACGGGAACAGGGCCACATTCCTCGCAATGAATCACGGGAATGGGGGTCCCCCAGTATCGCTGCCTGGAGATGAGCCACGGTCGAATCTTCCAGTTGATGGTCTGGGACCCTCGTCCCGCCTTCTCCAAGGCGTCACACACGGCTTGCTTTGCTTCCGACCCGTAGAGGCCGTCAAAACCCTCGAGCGGACTGTTGACCATCCAGCCAAGGTCGACTTCGGCCTTGTCCATGGGGGCGTCGCCGTCGCCACCTTCCTTCATCACCAGCACACGCTTGATGGGGATGTCGTATTGCTTGGCGAAATCGTGGTCTCGCTCATCGTGAGCGGGTACGGCCATCACGGCACCTGTTCCGTAGGTGGCGATGACGAAATTGCCGATCCAAATGGGAACGTGCTCACCGGTCAACGGGTGAATGGCGTAGCGTCCTGAAAACACACCTTTCTTCTTGTTCATGTTCTTGATGCGGTCGAACTCCGCCATCGAGGCCACTTCGTCGTAGAGGGCTTTCCAAGCTGCTTCGTACTCGGTTCCTGCGACCAAGGATTCAGCCAGCGGGTGTTCGGGAGCGAGGGTGACAAAGGTGGAGCCGAACAGCGTATCGGGGCGGGTGGTGAAGACTTCGATGTCGCGCTCGTCGTCCACGATTCCGAAGCGAATGTTCGCGCCCTCGGAGCGACCCAGCCAGTCTCGCTGGAGTGATTTGACGTGCTCGGGGAACCCAATGGTGTCGAGGCCATCCTCGAGTTCTTGGCCGTAGGATGGGAGGTCAAGGAACCACTGATTCATTTCCTTCTGGGTTACAGGACCGTTGCAGCGCCAGCATCGACCGGCCTTCACCTGCTCGTTCGCAAGCACCGTACTACACGACGTGCACCAGTTGACGGGAGAGAACTCGCGCGTCGCCAGACCGTTCTCCATGAATTTGGTGAAAAACCACTGGTTCCACTTGTAGTACCGAGGGTCATGGCTCTTGAGCGTGCGTCGCCAGTCGTACGAGAAGCCCATCCGCTTGATTTGTTCTGTGATGGACGCCATGTTCCGTTCGGTGATGTCGTGTGGATGGCCACCCTCGGAAATCGCGGCGTTTTCTGCAGGCATCCCGAAGGAATCGAAGCCCATGGGGTAGAGCACATCAAAGCCCATCAGCCGCTTGAAGCGGGCCACGGCATCGCCAATGGAATAATTTCGAACGTGCCCCATGTGCATTTTTCCCGACGGGTAAGGGTACATCTCAAGGCAGTAGAATTTGGGACGATCGCTGTGAATGTCAGCGTGAAACAAGCCTGCTTCGTCCCATCGTTGCTGCCACCCAACTTCGTCCACGGGTTCTGCCTCGGCTGACATGGTTCATCACCGTCCACTGGACAACCGTGGCCACTCAACGACACGCTATGAAATCCACGCCTCGGTTCTGCCCAGAACCACCAACCTCAGAGCAGGTCGTCGTGAGCGAAGTCATCGCTGGTCTCCAACAGGAACACCGCTTCTCGAGTGAGTTTGTATCGGTTTTTCACGCCCATCTTACGCCGTTCGACCAGCCCGTACTTCTGGAGGGTTCGCAGGTGATGGGAGATGAGTTGCTGGCTCTTTTCCAACCGCTTAGCAAGTTCGGCCTGCGTGGGGAATTGGCCCATGTCGCCGTCTTGGTCGAGCAGATTGAGGATCTTGCCCTGAAGGCTGTTCGGGTCGGGAGAGAGCGGTGGGACAGGGAGGTCTTCCTCGCTGGTGTTGGGGTGAAGTTTGTTGGTCAGGGGATAGAAGCGGACAAGGCGACCGTCGTTCTTTCGCCACACGTGCTCCTCGGCCTCGAGGATACGAAGGTGGTGCGTAATTTGCCCGTTGCTCATGTCAAGGGCACTCATGAGGGCTCTGAAGTGGCACCCGGGGTTGGCTGTCAGGTAGCCCATCAGTCGGCCGCGCTGGTAGCGACCGTCCGTGGTTTCATGCGTCTTTCCGATGAGCCCGAGGAACCACAAGCCAGCAGCGGTGGCCGGCAGACGGAGACCTTCGTTGGTGGCGGCGACCATGACGAACATCGAGAGAACCGATGCGGTGACCACCACGCTCACCGCAGTGACGGCGGCGTTGGATTCCACGACCGTGGTGGTGGGTTCGTCCAAGACCACGCCCGGGGCGGCTTCTTCGCTGGCCATGGGTTGCTCCATGCGAACCTCAACCACTTCAACCGACGGTGCAAGGTAGCCGCTGCAGGCAGGAGAGGATGATGTCTCGACCACGATGTAAACACCTTGGTTTTGGGCGCTGGGCTGCCAGTTTGGCAGGGTGCGTGCGTTGGACAGGAGGAAGGTTTCACCGTCGACGTCCATGACAAAACACGTGCCTTGGTCGGTGAGAAGACCGGTCCATGTGCCCGTCAATTCGAACGGTTCAAGCGTCTCAACGACCGTCGGTTCGACCTCTTCAACACCGTAGTCGGCAGGCCAGGCAAACGGAAGCGAGACGGTGGACGGTGAAGTGGACAGCATCGTGAGGCTCAGGGTGTAGTAGCCATCGGGAAGAAGCGGGCTGCCGTCTTGAATCATGCTGATGTCAATGGCGTCAAACTCCAGCGGCTGTGAGGCCTCAGGCAAGAGGACTTTACGACCGTCGTACGCGTCGCAGAGGGTCTGGAAGATGTGAACAACATCACCGCCATCGTTGAGGAAGGCCACTTCAAACGTGCACGGTTGGGCCATGCGGAGGTAGGTGGCTTGGTCGGTCGAGGCCTCTGTGTTGAGGCGGAGTGTTTGGTCGTCCTGCCACGCCAGCGATGCATCAAGTTGAGCAGCGTCGGAGGCAGCGCACGGATTGGCTTCCACGGACAAGAATTCAACGGTCTTGCTGGTGATCAACCCGTGCTCGGGCACTTCAGCTACGACCGTGTAGGAACCGGGTTCGACCATGCACCCGGCAGCGTCGTAGAAATTCCACTGTGGCAATGTCAAGCGTTCAGGGGTCTCCGGTTCGATCGTGACTTCCAAATCGATCGTCGTGCAGGTCTTCCCCGTTCGGCTGTCGTAGACGACGGCCCCAAGATCGTCCACCACCCACATCTCGGCTTTGCAGGCGTCGGTGAACTCAACCAGAACGGAGGCCGTGGAGGAGGAGCGCAACAGCACTTCGCTGACCAGCACTTCGCCTGGGCTGAAGGCGGGCAATTCATTGCCGCTCATTGCTAACTCCATTTGAAGTTCGGACAGTGTTGCGCCGGTCGGCTCACCTTCTCCGCTGTTGAACACGAAGAAATCACCCGGCGTTGAGATGGTGACCGCAGCCGATGGACTGGTTGAAACCTGCTCCACCATCATCACCTCACCGGGCATCAGCGTGCTCACGCCACCGGTGCAAGGTGCCCCGAGACGGTGCTGGGCATCCACCGCAATTTCCAGTCGGCAGGTCGCTGTCTCGTCAAGGTCAACGCTCTGGGCGGTGGGGTTGTACAAACTCACCAAATGAACGGCCTGTCCGTCCGTCGTTCGCTGGGCGGTTTGAACGGCAAAGGTCAGGTCCTCAGGGAAGGACACAGGCGTCTGGATGGTTGCTTCGGTGATGAACGAGGCTCCAGCTGAATGAAGAAGTTCCACGGTGTAGGAGCCGCTCTCAAGCCACGCCCCCGATTCATCTTTCATGGACCATGTTACGGCCTCGAGAGTGAGTTCTTCGCCAGCAAACAGGTCGAGCCCTTGCTCGCGTTGGGGACAGTCCGAGGAACCGTTGACCAGCATGACGTTGGAGGCGTTGTACACGTTCAACACCACCGGACAGGCTGGGTTCATTAGCAACGAGACTTCTGGTCCGTTGTTGACCAATCGAGGCTCAAGAACAAGGGGTTGGCCGGGTTCGAACCAGGGCTGGTCTGGGGCGTTGAGGACACTGGCCGTCAAGACCACGTCGCCTTCATCCGCCGACACCATGCCGATGAACAACGAGGTCACCAAGAGCCCCGCCAACATCAACAATCGGCCTGTCGGCTTCTCGCCCATGTGAAAACATGGCCCGTTCCCCTTTGAAAGGTCAGCGGTGCAAATCATGTGTGATGGGTCAGAGGTTTTCGAGGTCCATCATGGTAGGAATGGCTGCTTCTTGAGCCGCCTGCTGCTGCATTTCGTATTGCTTCCATTCGGGCAACCCCTCGGTCCCTTCCCAACCCAGCGCACGTGCTTCTGCATAGTTTCCTTCAGCGATGTAGTGTTGAATCCAGGCTTGGCGGCGCTCCTCTTCCTCTGCGACGGAGGCTTGAGCGAGTTGGTCCTCGCGCTTGTTCGCAACGGCTTTTCGTCGACCGGCGGTCTTGGCCACTTGAGCGACGACGATCAGGGCGAGCAGGAAGATAATGACGCCACCCATGATTTGGAGCGTTCCACTGTTTCCACTCAGGAGGGAACCGGCTTCTCCATCGTCGTTGGATGCAAGGCTTGGGTCCTCAGTGATGCCGCACACGGCCGTTGTACGGGAGCCCTGAGACACCTCAGGGTCCCACGGGCAGGGGTCGTATTCGTCGGCTGTGCCATCACCGTCTGAATCAGGACAACCGAAGTATTCCTCGTAGTCTCCGGTGGTGGACGTTCCTGGCACCTTGTAGCACGCATCGAACTGGTAGCCAGTAGCGTTGTCACCGTAGCCATCCCCGTCGAAGTCCAGCCACTGGCTGGCACGAAGGGGGAAGTTGTCCACGCGGTTGGAGCTGCTCTGGTTGTCGCCCCAACCGTCGCCGTCCATGTCAGACCACTGGCTGGCGATTTGCGGGAAGGCGTCGCCACGTTGTTCTCGCAACGTCAGGAACATGCCTGGGTTTTCTTCATCGGCCACCGTGTTGTTTTCCCAGTAGTAGTTGTCGCCGTAGCCGTCGCCGTCAAAGTCAGCCCACTGCTCTTGGTCGGTGGGGAACACATCGTCGACGTCGGCATAGCCGTCAAGGTCAGCATCGGGGCAGCCCAAGCGGCCCTCTTCGAAGGATTTCCCAAACACGTCAACACAATCATCGCCGCTAGGGACATTGGTGTTGTCGCCGTAGCCATCACCGTCGGTATCGGCCCACTGGAAGGGATCGTCGGGGAAGGCGTCGAGCGGATCGGTCACACCGTCGAGGTCAGAGTCGGGGCACCCCCGGCTGAGTTCAGCCTGCGACTCACCGTAGTCCAACGGACACACGTCCCCATCTTTTCCATCGGTGTTGTCGCCGTAGCCGTCCCCGTCTTCATCGCTCCATTGCGTGGCGTCGGATGGGAAGGCGTCCCCGTTGTTACCACCGGGGTTATCGCCGTAGCCATCACCATCGCTGTCCTTCCATTGACTCGTATCGTCGGGGAAGGCGTCGGGGTTGTTGCCCGAAGCGTTGTCACCTCGGTTATCGCCGTCCCGGTCGGACCACTGTGTGGGGTCGTCGGGGAAGGGGTCGCCGGCGTTGGAATAGCCGTCGCCGTCTCGGTCCACACAACCCACGCGGTCAACGGTGGACGAGCCGGCGTTGTTGGGGCAGTCGTCAGAATTGTTGCCATCGGGATTGCTGCCAAAGCCGTCGTTGTCTTCATCGCACCATTGCGTCGAGTCTTCAGGGAAGGCATCGGCGCCGTAGCAGTCGGTGGTGCTCGGCCATGATGCACTTGGGTTAGAGTACCCGTCTCCATCGGTATCGGGGCAGCCAAGTCGGTCGTATTGAGAATCGCCGAACTCGTAAGGGCAGGCGTCAGCGCGGTCGCTGTTCGGATTGTCGCCGATCCAATCGCCGTCAGAATCCATGTGTTGCGTGCGGTCAAGTGGAAACGCGTCGGGCTCGTTGGCGAGGGGCAACAAGAGTCCTGGCCAAGTCGATGGACGATAGTCGTTCCACGAGGCATTGTCGTAATTGTCGCCAAACCCGTCGCCATCGGTGTCGTTCCACTGCGTCGGGTCGTTGGGGAAGGCGTCCCCTGATTGGTTCACGTGAATTTGATATTCGTTGAGGTCAAAGCGATAGTTATCTCCGTACCCGTCCTCATCGGCGTCAACCCACTGCAGAGGGTCGAGCGGGGCCCAATCGCCTGCATCGGACCAACCGTCTCCGTCGGTGTCGGGACAGCCGAAGCGGTCTTGGGTTGAGGTGCCTGGGGTGGTGATGCACTCGTCGGGTTCGTTGGCAGGGGCTGGGTTGTCGCCATAGCCATCGCCATCGGTGTCGTCCCACTGCGTGCCATCGGTCGGGAAGGCGTCGACGATCCCATCGCCTTGGTCCGTCGTGTTGTAGCCGTCATTGTCTTCGTCAATATCGGCGTACCAGAAATAAACGCCCTCGTCGTTTCGTCCATTCGCCGTTACGATGTGGGTGGCATCGGGGCTCCAAGCGACGCCGTACATGACGCCGCATTGGTTGTTACTACCAGAGGTGCAACCTCCAGGTCGTGGCCCGCTGAACGAATCCACTTGAACGCCCGTGTCGGACTCGTACACTCGGGCCGTATTCCCGTCTGCTTGGTACCAGTACATGCCAGCGACGACCTGCGAACCGTCGGTTGAGAACGTGGTCGATGCGCAGGAAGTGGTGGTGGTCTTTTCCCATATACGGTTCCACGCACCGTTGGCGTATTGATACATGTCAAAACTGGCCGAGGAACCTTCCCAACCTCCACACATCGAAATGAAATTGCCGTCCGGCGACCAAGCCAGAGCATTGACCGAAGAAGGTGGATTGGTAAACGTCCACGTCGTCGATCGTGAAGTCGTGTTAACGATGTAGATATCGCCGTTTCCAGCCAAGGCCATGTATTGCCCATCCGGTGAATGAGCCACGTCATAGAAGCGGTCCTCACCGTTGGGGTTCACGGCGTAGAGTTCTGTCCCGGTTTGAACGTCGATCACTGCGACTTCCCCGTTGGTACCGCTGTTCCCCGAACGGCCGATGGCCACAGCAACCGTAGCGCCGTTGGGTGAGAACTCCACGTTGTTGACTTGATCGCCGCTTCCAACGTCGACGCTAATGCTACCATGAAGAGACGACAGGTTACTACTGTGGTAGATGTCAATGGTGTCGTCGTTCAAAGCGGCTGCGACGTACATACCGTCAGGAGAGAAATCAACGCCGTTCACGTCCGTGTTGGCGTTGACCGAACGGACGATGGTCCATGTGCTGGCGTTCCAAATGCGAACAAAGCCGTCCTCGGCCCCTGTCACGATGAATTCACCGGTCGGATGGTAATCCACGCCGTAATAGTCGCTGCCGGACGTGATGGTGAACTCGTTTTGAAAATTCGGATTTCCAATGACCCACCCGTCGTTGTAATCGGACGTTCCGTCACCATCCTGGTCCGGACAACCATCGCTGTCAACGGTCGAGGTTCCTGCGGCCCAAGGACAGTCGTCAAGGCTGTCCTCCACGCCATCACCGTCCGAGTCGGCCGCCTGAGCGGCCATGCTCATGAGGGAGAGGAGAAAGAGCGTCGCCAACAAAAAAGCTCGATGTTTTCGAGTTGGGATCTCGGCGGCTGAATTTGCCATGACCATGGCTTGATTCTCAATATAAAGTGCTTTTTGCATAAATGCTCAAACAAAAAAATTGGTTAGGCAACAAGAGAACAAAGTCTTGAACACATGGAGAAGGCACCGCAACGCATGGCGGGCGACATTCCGAAGGTCAACGTCGCTGCCAAAGACAGGGTGTTGCTCCACCTGCTGGCCAACGACGAATGGGCAGATCGCTACATGGTTCCACCCGCCCTCACCCGTCCCGGTATCGCCGAGGCGTGCGCCCAACATCCACCCAACGTGAGTCGGACGATGCGCGACCTCCTGAAGGACCTCCTCGTGGAGGAACACACACGCGCCGTGCAAGGCGATGAACGACGTCAAAAGACCTGGCAATTGACCGAAGAAGGTCGTCTTCGTGCACGTCAGCGTCGAGTGGCCTTGGACGACACGAAAGTGCTGGTTCGAAACATGGACGGGGAATTGTTGGAGGTCAAGGCCTCAGAAGCCCCGGGACTTCTCGAAACCGATCTGACGCTGCTGCAGATTCTTCTCCACGCCCAACACGAAGGGGTGCTGACCTACGGTGACATCCGCTTCGGAAGCATTCGGAAATCAAACGACGACAACCTGCCCGAACCCGGCCGGTTGACGCCACTGGTGGGTGTTCATGCGACCTATGCGAACCAGCCGCCGCCCACGCGCCCGGTGTACGGCCGAGACGCCGAATTGGACACCCTGCACGCATGGTTTGCCGACCGGCACCCTTGCATGGTGGTTCACGGCATTGCCGGGATTGGGAAATCAACGCTCATCGCGCACTGGCTCCATCAGCACATGGAAACCGACCCACACCTCTCCGTGTGCTGGTACACCTGCCAGCCATGGGACCGAGCCTTGGGGCTGGCCACCAGCCTGCTCCATCGGTTTGGGATCGACGAAACGCACGACCCGTACCGCATCATTGAGACCTTACCGCTGACGCCAGGCGCCGACATGGATGTGGATGCCTGGCGCCGCCGACTGATGGCTTACATGACCGACGCCAACACCATCCGTGAGCGTTTCAAAGACAGCGTTGGCGGCCCACCGCCGTACTGGCTCATCGTGCTGGACGACGTGCACCATATCAGCGAGAAAGCCCGACACCTGCTCGGTTCTTTGTTGCAACTGGCTCAGAAAGGGCCGCTTCGTGTCCTGCTCGTGTCTCGCACGGAACTCAGCGTCTACGACCGCCGGGATGTCCACATCCGTGACACCGTTCGCGAACTCCCGCTCAAAGGCCTCAGCCTCGAGGCGACCGAAGCGTGGCTCTCGAACCTTGAAGGTGGAGAAACGCCGCCTGCGGAAGACGTTCATGCCGCCACCGGCGGTCACCCGCTTGCGATGGAATTACTGGAATTGTACGGCCAGCCCACGCACAAAGATTGGCTCCGGTTCCTCGACGAGGAGATCCTCCTTCGATTGCCCGACAAGGAAAAGGAACTGCTGGCAACGCTGGCTGTCGCAGAAGCACCCGTCCCTTGGGATACACTGGCGAGCGGGGTCGGTTGGAACGGTACGCCGCCAGAAAATTTGCTAAAGCACGGATTGTTGCTGGAGCTTGAAGAAGGCATGTGGCTCCACGAGGCCTTGAGGGAACGCTTGTTACGCGATGTGGGCGAGCAGCAAGAGGAGCGGAAAAGCCGCTTGTCCTGACTTCAGAAATCGTCGGCCGTCATGACCTCGTCAATCCAAGCGAGGAGTTTGGCCTTGGGCATGCTGCCCGTTTTCTGAGATACGATGGTCCCGTTGCGGTACATGAAGAGGGCGGGGATGCTTCGAACGCCCAACTGAGCGGCGGTGGCGGTGTTCTGCTCGGTGTCAACCTTGGCCACGAGAATTTCTCGCTCCTCGGCAACGGCTTCCAAAACGGGTCCGATGGCTTTGCACGGTGCACACCACGGGGCCCAAAAATCGACGATGACCCATTCGGTTTCGTTGACGGTGTCGCTGAATTCGCTGTCGCTGACGTTTCTCACTTCGCCCATGTCTTCACCTAAAACCCCGTCAAGAGGACGCATTATAGGCGTTTGCGCCAAATCGGATGGCATCAAAAAAGGCAAGTCTCTTCAAATGGCGACCACTGGCAAGCCCTGAGGGATGACATGATCATTGCACCCAGTGTCCTCACCGCCGACCTCGCCGACCTGGCCACCGACTGCAATGAAGCGATTGATGCGGGCCTTGATTGGCTTCATCTCGACGTCATGGACGGCAACTTTGTCCCCAACCTCACCTTCGGCCCACCAGTGATTCGAAGCCTGCGAAAAGCGCTTGGCCCCGATGCCATTTTTGATGCTCACCTGATGGTTGAAAACGCCGAAGCTTGTTTCCAAGATTACATCGACGCGGGTTGCAACCATCTCTCGGTGCACGTTGAAGCCGTCAAGCACCTCCACCGCCTGCTCGGTGCGATTCGACAAGGTGGCGCCACGGTCGGCGTCGTGTTGAACCCGGCGACCCCCGTTGAGGCCGCCTTGGAAGTGCTGAGCGAAGTGGATTTGGTGCTCATCATGAGCGTGAACCCCGGGTTTGGTGGGCAATCGTTCATTCCCAACGTGGAGGCGAAAATTCGCCGGTTGGCAGCTGCTATCGAGGAACAAGTGGCCAGCGGTGGACGCCCGGTCCAAATCCAAGTGGACGGTGGCGTGAAGGCGCACAACATCGCCATGCTGCGCGACTGGGGCGTTACCAACTGCGTCGTCGGTTCCGGCCTGTTCAACGACCGAGCCAGCGTGGCCGAGAACCTCGCCGACATTCATCAAGCGCTCAACTGAGGAGGCATCTCCATTCGGATTCTCGTCGTCTCGCTGCTCTACCCCGTCCCGAGGAACCCAACACGGGGTGTCTTCGTTGAGGACCACGTTCAGCTCCTCCGCGAACTCGGTCACGACGTGAAGGTGGTCAACCCGCTTCCTCACATGCCGCGCTACGCTGAAGCACGGCGCTCCACCATGATGGGCGTGGCCAAGGCCCCGAAGCGTTGGCTCCACAACGAAACCGACATCCTTGTCCCCCGTTTCTTCGCCCTGCCAGACCACCCGTACCCTCGCCTCACGGTGTCCAGCGTCCGCCGGAAGGCAGCATGGGTGGAGAAACAACTGGGCAATTGGCGACCGGAGATCATCCTGTGCCACACGCTCTGGCCGGTCGCGAACCTTGCCCAACGACTCGCTACGCGCTGGAGCGTCCCATGGGTCGGCGTCGTGCATGGTTACGACCTCGACGTGGGCCTTGGGCTGAAGGGCGTTGAAAGCAACATCAGCGCCTCGGTGGCGTCGTGCGACCTCCTGGTCTGTGCTACCGACCGATTGGCCACCATCGCTGGCGGCCTTCCCTCTCCACCGAAGCGTTTGGCGACCGTTCCTTGCGTAACAGCGATTCACAAGGAATGGCGACGACGGGTTGCACCGATGAAAAAAGCGTGGAAAAAAGAACCCATTGACATCCTGTTTCCCGCCGATCCCAGACGGCCGGAGAAACGCCACTTGTTGGCGCTTCAAACAGGTGAAGCACTGGAGCAACGCGGGTGGATGGTGGGCATCACCTCGTTGCGCCATCAACCACGCGATATCGTCTACGACCGCATGCTGACCGCTGATGTCACGCTCATCACCTCGACACGAGAAGCCGGCCCGCTCGTGGCGAGGGAGTCGCTCTTGTGCGGCACGCCCGTGGTCAGCGTGGACATCGGCGAGGTGAGCAACTACCTTCCCGATGAATGGGTCTGCATAGAAGACCCTGAAGCCCTGGCTGACGGTATCGAAGCAGCGCTCCGAGCGGGTTGGACAGAAGACACCACCGTGGAAGAACGGCTGGCCTTCGCCTCGAAGGAAACCGTCAGTCAAGGGTGGAGCGAACTGCTTGCCAGCCTCGTGGCGTGAAGAGAAAGAGCGGGAGACCCAACACCCACCAGGTGGTTCCTGACACCAGGCCAACCACCACCAACGTCGTACCCAGCAAGGCCAGCGCCCAATCGTCCTGTCGCTCTCGAACCAACGCCCATCCCTCGCTCATGTGCCATGAAAGTATCAGCAACACACCCGCAGAGAGGGAGCTGGCCACCGCAGCAGCGAACAATTTCTGCCCGGGGTCCGTCGGCCCTTGCATCACCAAGACGTAGCCAAACAGGACGGCTGCCAGCAGCACGAGCACGATGAACAGCGTGAACCGCCAAGGTCGAGGTCCGGCCATGAGGCTGGTGTACGTTGGCGTGGCCAGCAGCGTCAGGGCCCAACCGGCCAGCAGGACGGTGAACACGTCAACGGCCGATGCACCGTAGGTGCCGTCGAGGTAGGATGATGGAAACGCCAAGGGTGCGAACACCGTCATGATGAGATAGCCACCGAACAAGCCGTAGGGGAGCAATCCAAAACACAGGTCCGTCGCCTGGTTCATCTCGCGTTGATGGCGAGTGGGGTCATCCCGTGCAGCACCCAGAACGGGCAACAAGGCTGAACGAATCGCCGCAGGCACCACCAAGCCGGCCAGCCAAGCCAACTGCGCCACATGGAACACTGCACCAAGGGTGGCATCGCCTGAGGCGGCCACCATGAATTTCTCAATTCGAATCACGTACGGAAGAATGCCCAAGGTGATGGCGAAGGGAAGGGCCGACATCATGAGGGCACGAGGCGTAACCCAAGCCTCGCCCAATCGCCCCCAATCAACACGTTGGGCTGGTGGAGCCACTCGAAGCAACCACCACAACGCCAGAGCCCAGCCAGTGATGGCTCCCCCGAGAAACGCAGCCGTAAACGCCGTGGCTGAAGTGGACCCCTGCCACACCAAGACGCCGTAAGCGACGACCGTCACGCCCCGTTCGGCGACCTTGGTCAACGCCTCCAGTCGCGCCTCCCCCAGCACACGCAACCCTGAACGCGGCGCGTAGGAGGCGACGTGAACGAGCGCGATCATCGCTGCCAACAGGAGCAAGGTCGCCGGTGCCTCAACGTTCAACCACGCTTCGGGTCGAGCGGCCAGCGCAAGGAACACAAACGGCAAGGCCGCCAGGGCTTGCCAGCGGTACGTGCGCCACACGGCGGCTGGAACAAGGGAAGGAGCTCGCGTGCCATCCCGCGCCAGCAGGGTTGGGAGTCCCAAATCGATGACCAAGAACAGCGAAGCGTACAGGTCGATGGCCAGCACCATCCACCCGTAATGTTCGGCGAGCAAAGCGTGCGTGAGCATGATTTGCCCGATGAAGGCCAAGACGACGGCCGCCAAGTCTGCGCCAACCAACCACGAGGCGTCGCGCCCGCTGGAGGGGGTGCGCACGGTGGTCTCGGTCATGATTCCCCCACGGAGCACAGGCTTTCAATCACTTCCGCCACGAGCGCCCGCATCGTCCTCATCCAGCCCCCATGCCCATCGGCTCACCGGTCCGCGCTCGCCTTCGACGGAACCGATGCGGTGGACAAAGGGTGACTTGCGCAGCGCCCGTTGCAAAATGTGAGCGCGCACCGCTCGACCCTCCGCCTCGAGCGCTTGAACGATTTCTGGTGTGGTGGCGGGGCCGTTGGTACGAAGCCAGCCGACAATCCATTCGGCCTGTTCTCGGTTGGCCTTTCGCTCATCACTCCAGCGAGAAGGGCGAGCCATGGAATGGCCTCGGTGGGGCGTCGTAGATAATGTGCTCGCGGGCACGCCACTGCGGATTGTTGGACGAGACCATACCCTCAGCAGGCGTTTCTGCGATTGCTTCATGTATGATGGACCGAGGCTTGTGGTCATGGATGAGCCTTCGGGGAACCCCTCGTTCTTCAAAAAATGGATGATGCGCCAGTACTGGCGAATGCAGCAATCCCAAGCGGTGGTCAGCCTCCTCCTGTGGGGGACCACCATCACGCTCCTGGTCTGGCCCTACCTGCGTTGGCGCTTCGAGCCCGGTTGCGGCGACGGCATGTTCTGTTTTGATTCCGAACTCTTCGGCATTCCCCTCACCTATGTCGGTTTGGTCACCATTTTCATGGCGGTCATGTTTGGTGTGTTCACCGTTGGCTTCCTCTACGACCAGGTCTTCTCCCTGTGGACGGAATGGCGCAACGTCGACGCCGAACGAAACCCGTTTGCCACCTACGCTCTTTCACCCATCTGGCTCGTTCTCTTTGCCCTTCAAGCCGAGACGCTCAAGCGCCAACTCGGCGATGATGAAGAAGAAATGAAGGAACAGATCGACTGGTACCTCAAGTGGTGCAAATCATACACTGAAGGCGAGATGTTTGCTCGAGCAGTTCAACAGTGGGACAAAGATCTGGGCGAAACCCCGACGTTCTGGTTCACCGATGAAGACGCCATGAAGAAGGCGCGCGAACTCAAGCTTGACGACGACAAAAACTGACGCTCAAGCCTGGCGACCGGCGTCGAACATCTCGCGAAGACTGCCGTCCTGCAACATCTCGAGGGCGATGTCCGACCCGCCGATGAGCTCGCCGTGGACGAACACCTGGGGCATGGTGGGGAAGTCGGACCAAGCACAAATCGAAGGGATGGCGCGTGGGTCGCTGAGAACATTCACGGAGGCGAACTCCTCACCGAGGCTCTGGAGCACTTGCGCTGCCCGGTTGGAAAACCCGCACTGAGGTTGGTTTGGGCTGCCCTTCATGAAGAGCACGATGGGGTGGTCGTCGACGAGGCTTTGCAATTCTTCTGGGGTCCAATTCATGGGGTTCACTCCTTGTTTCTCTGGATACGGCGGATGTGGATGCCTTG
>DAET01000074.1:20571-28687 GCA_002497765.1 Euryarchaeota archaeon UBA486 | reverse complement strand
CGCCAAATTCGATGTACTGGTCGGTGCGAAACAGTTCTCGACGACGGAAATGGAGTCCGACCGGAACCATATGAGGAAGCGGGAGGTCATTCGCTTTCGCCAGAGCTGCGGCTGCCAGCACTGTTCTGGCGGGTCCGGTCTTGAAACGGACCATGTGTGAGAGACTGTGGCTCGTGCCCTCCGGAAACAACACGCATCCGAAACCGTGTGCAATCCCGTTGGCCAGCGCCAACAAGGAACGCCCGTTGAGATGCATGGCTTCTTCCTCGGTGCACCCGCCTCGTAACAGTTCCGCCTTGCGAACAACCGGTTGAACCGCCAACTTCCGAGTCCACCACCCGAGAAGGGGGCGAGTGACGAGGTCGTGGCGAGCCCCGACGACGAACTCCTTCGGGTGTTGGAGGAAGATGGCAAGCGGGTCCATCAGTCCGTTCGTGTGCCACCCGCAGCACATGGCACCAGAGCCACGCGTTGACTGAGGTACGAGGGTCGTGGAAGTCGTGGTTCGGAATTGAACGCTGGACACCCGCCTGCACATCCAGAACGCAAGTTTGGTCCAGATGAACGATCCTGGAACAGAAGCATCGTAGGTGGGCAACGGAGCGGAGAGGAGTTTGTCGATTTGCAGGTTTTCAGCCGAAGCGGAAAGAACAGGAACGGCGTTGGGGTCCAGTGCAAGTTCAATTTCACCCGACGGGTCGTACGCCGCCATCATGCTCCCTCGCGAAGTGCCGTGGCGAGCGAACCAAGGCTTTCATGGTCAGGTTCAGCGATGGGCGTAGCCGGCCACATGGCCATCAGGGTACCACCGCCGTCTCCCGATGTTCGAGGGAGGACATGGACGTGAACGTGAGGAACCTCTTGGCCAGCGAGCGGTCCGTCGTGCACGCATACGGTGAAATCTGTGGTTGAAAATTTCCGTCCGAGGCGATGTTGCACTTCGGCCACGCCGTCCATGAGGCTTGACCGCTCATCTTGGGTCAAAGCTGCCAAGCGCTGTACCGGGCGAGTTGGAATGACGAGCGTGTGACCTTGCCGTCGCGGAAAAATGTCGAGAAAGGCATACCACCCATCACCTTTGGCGACTTCGTGGGATGGAATCTCACCCGAAAGAATGCGCTCAAAGAGCGTGGTCATACCGTAGGCTGCAGGGCCGATGTCTTTCTTCATTGTGGAGGGAGGACCCAGTGGCCACCCGCTCCTTTCTTGATGGCCAAGGTACCAACCGAGCCCTCATGGTCCACCGTGATGTGATGAAGGAAATCGTCGTTGGCGTCAGGGAAATCTTCTCTGGCGAACGAACCACGCGTCTCTTCTCGGGCCAAGCCGCTCTGCACCGAAGCAGTGACCAAACGCACGGCGGCTTGGGTCCGCAACACCTCGAGAAGGTTGGTGTTCGCAATCAAGGAGTGCTGGTCGAGGTGAAGGGATTCCGCCGTGATGCCGATCTGCTCCAGTTTTGACAGAAGGCCCGTCATGCTGTCAGCGGTGAACGATGTCGTGCCAGCGAGCGCTGCCTGAAGGTTGGCGTTGACCGTACCGCAACGCACCACGTGGGTCGCATCGCCGCTCTCCATCATGGCCGAAAGGTCGGCTTCAGCGTCTTGAATCGCCGATTCAAGCCCGGAGGCCGTGCTGAACTTGCGGTCACCCACCCATTCGCCTGCATGCCTGCCCGCGGCGGAACCCGAGGTCAGCGCGTCGAGAAGTCGATTGCCGCTCAAGGCTGCAGCACCATGAAGGCCGGTGCACGACGCTCCACCTGCAGCGTAAAGACCGGTGAACCAGCGAGCCCACGTGCCGACCACGCAGCGGCCGCTTCCGTCAACGGGCAACCCACCAATGGTGTGGCCCACGACGGGTCCGAGAGGAACGGTTTGTCGGTTCATGTCAATGCCCGTACGTTGCTTCACGAGGCGGAACAAGGAACCCCACCAAGCTGCACTTTGACCCATGTTGCGGGCATCGAGCACCGGTTGAACGGCAGCGTTGATGGCTTGGGTCATGGCAAGTGAAGATGATTCGTCCGCTTCGATGGCAGCGCCGGACGCTTCGTGGAGTTTCGCTCCGTCGAGGAGCAGACCGGTCGGCAAGAGCACGTTGGTTCCCTTGATGGTCAGCGGGTGGTGCGTCATGAATTCCATGTCACGAAGCGCAACGCCTGCTCGGAAGGCCATGTCCATGCCCAGGCCAACTACACCGGAAGAAAAGGCGCCTTCGAACCCTTCGTCAGCGATGATGAGAGCTTTGCATTGGAGGCCGATGATGCGGCCGTTGACCATGTCAAGTGCGACCAAACCTTCGACCGATTGCTTGGTGTGGACGAGGGTAAGGGGGACTTGATCGCCGCGTCGGATAACGCCGTGGCGCATGCACTGTTCTTCGCCGACCTGTTGAATGGCCAGTGCCGTGGCGCTCCCTGCATCCGTTGTTCGAGGTTGTTGATGACCTGCACCCTTTCGCACGATGGGAAGGCCCTGCTGATCTCGGCGGAAGTTGACACCACGACGCTCGAGCAAGTCAACGTGCTTGATGGCGCCCGCCGTCGTTTCAGCGACCACATCTTGGTCGCACAGGAACGCCCCGCAACGGATGGTGTCTTCGCGATGGCTTCGGTTGTTGGCTTCTTGGAGCGGTGCGGAAAGCCCCTCCAACGTCGCCATCCCAGGAGTGCCCAAACCGGTTGAAGACATCATCAAAGTGCTCGCGCCCGATTTGGCTGCCTCGGCGGCGGCGTGCAATGCGGCGGGTCCGTCGCCGAGGACAATAACATCCCATGCTTCCATTCTCAAACTCCCCCGTTCTCGCCGAAGTGGAGGACTGCCATAAGGTGCGCGCTTCCACCATCAGCGCAGCAGGGCCAACATTCAGTGGACTGCGTTCCATTCAGACTTTCGGAAGTGGACGACTTGCCCACGAACGCGCCCGCTCCAAACGTCGGTTTTTGCTTCGAACTTGGAAGCCAGAGGCTCGCTTTACAGTGGTTCGAAGAACACGGGATTCGATCACGACACCTTCCTCATCGCGAAGGATGACCTGCACGTAGCGATCCACTTGATCGCGCTCTGGCCACGCGACGCCCAGCCACAACACGATGCCTTGCTGAAGGTAGCGTGGCACCCAGTCGAGGGCGTCGTCCTCGCCCTCGGCATTCAAACTCACCGCTTTCCTTGGTGGCGGGCATGCCTGGAGTTCGAACCGGTGGTCGCGAGCGAAAGGTTCACCGCCGGGGCAGACCACTTCGATTCTCGCCACAGCGTGCTCAAACGTCTGGTTGTTCAAGGCGATGAAGAGGTGGCCCGTGCCGTCTTCGCATTCAGGATCGAGGGCCACGTCCATGCGCCAAGGCGAACGAAGCATGCTTGGGGTGCCCGAAAGCAAATCCAATTGAAGCCGTTCAAGCAACCGGAACGCGCTGGGTTGCCACACACGTGCGTGGGCCAACAAACGTTGAAGCGAACGCCAGTTGAACTTCGCCTCCTCGTCAAGTAAGACGTCCCGAATAGCATCAGGGCGAATGAACTCGCTCAGTTCGCCCATGGCGATGCTGTCGCTCAAATCTCCCTTGGCGTGGAGGTGAAGGATGTAGAGGACACGTTCCCAGGATTGGTCTTTGTCGTATCCAGGCAGAATGCTTGCGCGGAATTCATTCAGCCACGTACGCCAATCAAGATGGAGGTCGGGGTCCAAATGGAGCACGATCAGTTCACCCAGAATAGAGCCCAACTGCGTCGGATGGTGGGTCGGGGCGTGATGCACCAAACATGGCATGTGATCACCTTGTTGACGAACAGCGTCGCTGGTGAAGAAGGAATGGAACGTATGGGCAAACCCAAACGTCATCGAGATGAGGACGGAAAGGTACCACACGAGGGTTGATTCGCTGATCACCGTCGCCAATCCGAGCAAAAACACCGAAGTCAAAGCGAGCAGGCTGTTCAGAATGTTATGCCGGCGGACATCGGTCAGGCCTTCCAAAATTCGATCCATGCCCGGTTGAGAGCGCAACGAGAGTTTTCCACCGGTGGTCTCATCGTCGATTTCCCGAAGTGAAATTCGAGCTTGAATCGACTGCCACATCGCTTCGCCGGCAAGCAAGGGCGGCACGGTCGTGACGAGGAGCGGGATCAGCCAGAACAGCATCACGTACCCCGGGTTGGGCGGCGTCAGGCTAGGGAGTGTGATGGACAACAGCGCCATGATGGCGACGCTGGCGCCGAACAGTTGCCGTACCACCAAGGTCGCTGGATGCCGAGCCACCACGCCAAAGCGCATTCGAAGGGCCTCTTGTTGCTGCCATTTTTCCATGGTACGCTCAAGCGGATTTTCGGTTCGGGCGAAGCCGTGACCGTACGGATCGGGGAGATTGCTTCCCGCCTCGACATCGTCCGCCATGCCAACCCCGACCTTGTGTAAAGCGGCCTGATTTTTGGCTCTTGTCCAAATTCATGGCGGGCGTGGCAGGATTCGAACCCGCGATCTCCGGCTTAGGAGGCCGGTGCATTATCCAGCTGTGCTACACGCCCAACAACGGCTGATGTGCGACCTTTCAAGACGGTTGCGCTGTGGGTGACCGCAAATACTGGTCGCCAATTTCTGATATGCTGTGAAGGAGTTCTTCGAGCTGAATACGTTGTTGTGCCGAGCGCTGGAGGCGCATGTCGCAAGCAGAGATTGCGTCCAACAGGGCCGCAAGCAGATCATCCGGATAGTGGGTCCGGCCTGCGACGAGGAAATGGTGGAGGCGATCCACCACGCCTCGCCCGTCCAAATCATGGGAGGCCATCATCTGGTCCAATGCCCCCATGGCGCCCTTCAAAACCCGGGTGTTTTTCTCGCCCTGACGTTCCCATTTCCAATCGTGAACGCGCCCCCGGAGGGCTTCTTCCATGACCAATTGCACCTCGCGTCGGCTGCTGTTCGCCATCAACAATTGGATGTTTTTTCGTTCGCCTAGCAGGTTCCTCTGTGCCAACAATTGAAGGGTAAAAATCGATTTTCTGAGGTTGCCGCTCGCCACGTGGGCGATGTCGCCCAAGACGCCGGACGCAGGCACCAGTTGTTCCTGAGTGGCGATGGCTTCCAAACGCTGTTCAATCATCAAGCGAGTGAGCGAAGGCATCCGAACGTGTTGTGTTCGACTGCGAAGGGCTTCAATGATCCGTGATGGTGTGTGGGTGGTGAAGAGGAAACGGGCGCTTCGGCTGCTCTCCTCCATCATGCGGCGCAAGTAAGATTGTCGAGCGTGACCGAGATAGTCAGCATCTTCGATGATGATGATGCGGGAGACGGCGGCAAGGGTCCCGGCTTCAGGCGGTGCTGACTCTTCGCCGGCAGGAGGCGGAGATGCATCTGAGCTTGCGCTGATGTTGTGGTCGAAGGCATCCAAGCTCGTTCGTCCTGCGAGGGTGTCCTCGGAACCGGCTCCCTCGGGGCGCAGAAAGGCTTCGAATTTGGCCATCGCTCCAGACGTTTTGTCCAAGTCACGAGCTTGAAGCACGTGGGTGGTGGCTCGCCACGACGGGCCGAGTACTTGCCGACAGACCAGTTGAAGCGCGGCAGTCTTTCCGCAGCCGGTTGGACCGGACAGAAGAAGGTGGGGCGGGTTGGCCTGCAGCGAGAGATGCTTGAGAGCGTCGATGACTTGTTTTGAGGTGAGAAGATCATCGAACAGAACCGGCTTGTATTGCTCAAGCCAAACGCTCATGCATTGTGAGGTCGGACCATGGTCTTTGAACTCTGCGAGTGAAGGTCATCACTCGGCGTTCAGGCGCTTGGTGCCGTGGCGGCGGAGTTTCATGAAGATACGAGAACCGCAGGCCTTGCAACTGATACCGTTTCGCTCTCGGTGGAACGATTCCAGGTTTCCGCAGTTGGCGCACTTGTAGTCGACGAGTTCAACCATGTGTCTCTCTCCAGCCGTCGCGACCTCGCATCCTGTTTTGAACCTTTCATTGCCCGATGCGTTTCTGCCCAGCCTCGTACGTCGGACCGGACATGACCACCAATTCACCGCGCTGGTAGAGTTGGACCATTTTCATGCCCACCGCTTGAACGGACCGTTGGAGCGCATCGGCGATCAACGCCAAACTGCAGCCGAGTTCGAGGTGCTCAACAAGAAGATCCTCTTCCTCGGGCGTCCACGGGCCGAACATGGGGTTCAGCAGGCACGTCCACCCACGAGTCCTGGCATCAAACGGATGCGGCTGCCGGCGTCCAAGTTCATGTCAGCGATGTCAGCGGCGCTGACGAGCTGGTCGTTCACGAACACCCAGGAGCCTTGGGTTTGGTTGGCCTTGTCGGCCACCTCAGCCTGCGACATCTGAACCGTGGTGTGGCCGGTCGCATCAGCAATCTCAACCTCGAACAGTGGAGCGTCGCTGCCACCCACCAGACCGGGCATGAAGCGGATGCGGCTGCCGGCGTCCAGGTTCATGTCAGCAACATCAGCCGTGCTGACAAGTTGGTCGTTCACGAACACCCAGGAGCCTTGGGTTTGGCTGGCCTTTTCGGCAAGTTCGGCTTGAGTCATCACGGCTTCGGTGTGGCCGGTGCTGTCAGCGATTTCGACCACGAAGGTCGGTGCGTCTTGGCCACCTACAAGGCCGGGCATCAAGCGGATGCGGCTGCCGGCTTCCAAGTTCATGTCCGCGATGTCAGCGGCGCTGACGAGCTGGTCGTTCACGAACACCCAGGAACCCTGGGTTTGGTTGGCCTTCTCGGCGATTTCGTTTTGGGACATCTGGACCGTGGAGTGGCCCGATGCATCTGCAATCTCAACTTCAAACAATTTTTCGTTTTGCATGGTAGTTCACCTCTGGACGTGTGATTTGCCAACAGTATATGAAGGCGCGAAGCGAAGAGGCTCCGACAACCATCGGGGTTGGTCACGCATCGTACCGGGCATCATCTCACGACCACCGGTAAAGGCGGGTGAGGTGGTATAAAGAAATCAGATTTTGAGGTTGGCTTGGCGCGCCAGCAAGTGAATCTGCATGCTGTGTTCAAGCATGGCGGCGTTCGCCCAAGCCTGGTCGAAATCAGCGCCGACGGCGTAGGCACCATTACCACGAACGACCACGCATCGCATGCCACCTTGATTCAGGGCTTCGGCCACCTGTCGAAGGTAATCTTCGGGGTGGTCGGGGTCGGGATCCACGATGATGATCTTCCCGATGTGTTGCTTGCCAAGTTCGTCGATGGGGGTGAGAAGGACGAGGTCTTGCTCGCAACTGGCCGCCGTGGTGTGGGCGCCATGCATGTGAATGACAGCAGCCGGGCCACCGGTCACCATCGCCACTGAGGCCAAGACCACTTCCAGCACATGCCAGTCGGTTGGCGCACCCCTCGGCGAGGTGGAGCCCAGTGGTGCGACGCAGAGGCTGCGCTCGTTCATACGTGGGAGGGTGACCATGTGCTTGGTGGCGATCATCACGTCATGTCGCTCTGGGTGAATCATGGCCAAGGAACCCATCGTGGCCCTCACCAAATGGTCCCTGTCGAGCTGTTTGCCAAGCCGGACGAAGTCTGAGACAACGTAGGGTGCAATCACGATGTTGTCCTCAACCAGCGGTGGCATCGGTGGCTCCTCAAGTTCCTCAATGACTTCTGTCGCCCCAACGACGGATTGGCGCAAGCGAGCGTTTTCCATGTGAAGACGTTCGAGTTCGGCTTCCTTTTCTGCAAGCAGGTCGAGCGTCGTCTGGTCAACCTCTGCTGGAGCAGATGTTGCGTCGTCAGCGGCATCCTCGCTGTCGTCCGATGAAGGTTCATCTGTGGGTTCGGCAACGGTATCGCCCTCAGCGGGCGCCGGGTCATCGGCCGGCTCTTCGGGGGCCGTCTCTTCAGCGGGTTCGGGCGCTGCCACCTCCTCAGCGGCAGCCAGAAGTGGGTCGACTTCGGCGGGTTCTTCCGAAGGGCCTGGTTCAGCCTCGGGTTCCGCAGCCTCCTCAACGGTTGCTTCAGCATCTCCCCCGTCCTGAGGAGGTTCGTCTGCGGAATCATCGGCTGGAGGGCCTGACGGAGGACCACTGGGTGGGCCTGAGGGAGGGCCGCTTGGTGGCCCAGAGGGCGGACCAGATGGGGGGCCACTTGGAGGACCCGAGGGAGGGCCTGA
>DAET01000074.1:2258-20237 GCA_002497765.1 Euryarchaeota archaeon UBA486 | reverse complement strand
GGAGGGCCTGATGGAGGGCCGGAAGGCGGTCCGCTTGGAGGGCCTGATGGAGGGCCACTGGGCGGGCCGGATGGAGGCCCTTTAGGGGCTGGTGATTTTTCGGGTGGAGACGGTGCTTCTTCCGGTGCTTGTTCGAGGGCCCCAATGTCGCCAAAAGCATCGCCCAGCATGTTGTCGAGTTGCGATTGCTGTTCATCATCTCGCGATTTTTCTGCAGATGTCTTTCCTTTCACCACGGTGGCACCCATTTCACCCACATGGCGCGGCTTAAATAGCGGTTGCGTCCCCGACAAGGTGCTACAGCCCGCTTGGTGTAGAGGTTATCATGCAGGATTGTCATTCCTGCGACCCGGGTTCAATTCCCGGAGTGGGCGCTCATTCTTCCTCATCACCAGCGAAGCTTTTCGTGGATTGGCCGACGGGAAGCGCTGGCATCAGGTACCACATGAACGGCAGCACCAAGAGTGAGTCAAGATTTTTCCCAAGTTGAACATTGAATGACGACTCGAAAGCAACGAACGACTCGGCGTCTTTACTCCCCGGTTCGGGCACCGCTTCGGCAACCGCCGATCGATTTTCTGGAGCAACGAGGCCCAGGTCGTAGCCTGAAAAGTCTGCTTCCAACTCAAAGCCAAGCCAGGTGACGGATGCATCCGAGGAAGCATTGGTGTGAACGAAGGTCACGGTTTCCAAGTTGGCGCCCGGTGTGTTCGAAGCCGCAGCGTCCTCGTCGTCGCCCAACCCACCGGTCAATTCAAGCATGTAAAACCCTGGGAAAATCACGGCAAAGGCGACGATGGTCGACAAGAACCCCAGCATGCGAAGGTGGTGACGCCAACGAAGCCCCGTGAACATCAGTGCCTCACCGAGCACCATGAGAACCAAGGCCACCGTCACCGATTGACGGCCCAATTCCAACCACTCACGGTCTTGGCTGCTTGTCGCGTCTCGTTCGCCCTCGTTGTCATCGGCCGTATCGGACGAGCCGTTCGAGGTTGAACCATTGGAAGTGGTCTCGCTGTCGCTCACCGGGACGGCAGCATCGGCGTCCCGTTCAAGGGTGTAGAAGAAAAACGAGGTCGCTTTCTTGATTTCAACGTCAATCATGGTTTGGTCCTTGTCGATGGCCACCAAGGAATGGGCCTCGGTCGGGGCGGGTTTCCCTTCGGTGTAGGTGCCCTCAACCGTGGCGACCAACCAAGCTGAAATGAACACGTGAACGGCCAACAGGGCGGTCACGCTCAAGCGCACAACACCAAACGCACGGTGGGGCCGTGGCCGTGGCAGCACGGCTCACCCTCTCCCCCGTTGCTTTTGACTTCACTCGTTCTCGTGGCGTCGGTGGCCGGCAAGTGCAGCCAGACCAATGAGAGCCATGACGGTCAGCGGTGAAGTGAACGGCAGAAGACCGGCATCTTCAGCGATGTCCTCGGCCGTTTGTTCGCCGTCGTCGCCGTCGTCGCCGTCGTCGGTGGTCTCACCGCTGTTGTCGGTACCGTCGCCGAGGCCAAGGTCGGACGTGTCAGCCCCTGCTTCTTCGAGGTCGGCCGCCAACTCGGACAGGTCGTGGTTCTCAACGTCCACGATGTCTTCGAGGTCGTCAAATTCAGCCATCTGTTCCTGAGCCTCTTGGGCGGGCACACCGGTGATGTAGCGGATGCTAGCGAAGGTCATGGGCAGGTCCTGACTGTAGCCGGTCGTTTCGGGTCCAGCGATGACGTAGGCGTTGCCGTCCTCGTCCCAAGCGTACACACCAACGCCTACGATGGTAGCATGTTCGTTGCTCCAAAGGGGCGCCCACATGCCGTCGGCGTAGGGGAAGACGGGGACTTCGTAGTCCTCGTCAAGTTCCTGGAAGGTCGTGTCGAGGTTGTTGCCAAAGTTCTCGAGCACGTTCTCGAGGCCGGATTCGGCCAGAGCGCCGACGATCTTCTCCACACGCTCGCTGACTTCAGGGCCGTCTTCAACGGTCATGCATTGCTGGTAGGTGTCATAGGGCTCGGTCTTTCCGTTTTCAACCAGTTCAACGTTCAAACAGTAATCACCGGGGCCCGAAATGTCCACCATGTTTTCAGCGTACACCGACTGCTCGTTCTGGAAGGCTTCGGCACCTTGGCCAACGACCGTGCCGTCGGCGTCGGTGACGTCCCAGTGCATGGTGATGTCGTCGTAATCGCCGCTCCAAGTGCCTGCACCCGCTGTGACACGGAGGGTGTTGTCGCCTTCGTTGCCCATGTTGCTCTCCCAGTCTCGAATCTCTGGTCCAACCCACATTGAATCGCAGTTTTCAACAGCGGAGGCCAACACGGTGCCGTCGGGAGCAGTGATGCTTCCACCGACGCACATCGTGTTCTCACCGTATTCCGTATCGGCTGGGACCTCGGTCTCGACCGAGATGTAGCCCGAGTCAATGCTGATCGAAACATCGCAGCTCCATCCCGCACAGGCCATGAGATCATCCATTGAGGCAAGCACGGTGCCGTCGCCATCGTTCATGTAAGCGTCCATCAAGAAGAAAATGGCTTCTCCTTCATCTGAACCGTCAGCGCAGTCGGCCGCACCATCGTTCACGAGGGTAAAGTCCAGGTTCGTGGTGTAGTCGTCACAATAGAAATTGCCTGACTGGCGGGTTTCGTGCTCGTCATCGCCATCTTCGCAATGCTGCGTACCGTCGTTGACGTACTGGAACGGAATGCGGTCGTAGTTTTCACAGAGGAACCAGTCACCCTCGTTATCAGCGGGTTCATCGGATGCATCGGGGCAGTCGGCGTTGTCGTCGTTGACCATAACAAAGGTGATCTCTGTGCCGTCCTCGCAGATGTAGGATTCGGGAGAGCCTGGGTTTCCATCTTCGTCCTCGCCCGAATCGCAGTCGTCCCATCCGTCGTTCACGTTGTCGATGGTCAATTCTTGATACTCTCCATCGATTTCACACATGATGGTGGGCGAGGTTTCGAATCCAAGGGCAGTGGCGTCAACACGGCCGTTGAAGCTGTAGTATTCCTCGCCGGTGTTCCAGTCTTGAGAGGTGCCACCACGCAGGAAGAGATCGTCTTCGTCAGAGCCGTCCATGCAGTCTTCTGAACCGTCGTTCACGTACCACGATTCAATCATCTCACCGTTGTCGCACATGAACCAGTTGTCACTGTCGTCGTAATCATCCATGTCGCCACCCTCGTCGATGCCAAACCAGTTCTCGAAGAGTTCACCCATCGAGTCCTCAAGTTCAGCCTCAAAGTCTTCAGCCACAGCCTCACCAAAGGATTCGCTGGCGTGAACCAAGACGTTGACCATCATGACGAACATGACCGGGTTGCCGGGCGGGCAGGTATCACAGGCCGTGACATCGAGCGTGTTTCCATCGCCAAGGCTGACCTCGAGGGGTTCGTCGGTGCGCATGCTGAACGAGACATCGTCCATGTCGGCTTCGCCTTCGTAGTCACCTTCGCTGGTGAGTTCGTCGCTGATGCTGATGTCAAACTGACCTGCATCGAAGCCAAACTCTTCCATTGGCAGACCGGTGAGGTAGACGTTGTAGTCGGCCGATCCGATGTAAGAGCCGTCGATCATGCCGCACATGTCGTTGACCTCATGTTCGTGGCCTGATTCATCTGAACTCACTGCCACTTCGTCGTAATCGCCGGCGCATTCCCAACGTGTGTTGTCGTTGGAGGCAGCGGTGACGTAGATGGGGCTGGGGTTGCCCAGGCGCCATTCAGCCTGTGAATCGATGGAATAGCTGAAGTCCATGCCGGTGTCAAAGTCAACGTTGAGTTCCTCGCCGTCGCCCTCAAGGGTGATGTCAATGCCGAGGTTCATGTCGTTGCCCACGGTCATGTCAACGTCCATGTCGGCCCCGATGAGTTGGTACTGGTCGTCGAGGTACTCGGTGTAGAGCATGTCCACGGTCAGCACGTTCTCGGCTTCGGCGATGACGTCGATGTCAAAGCCCGTAGGTTCGCTACCGAAGGTGGTCTCCGACCAGTCGGTCATGATGACGGCGTTGGACAGCAGGCCGTGGCGAAGCACCACGTCGCTGGTGCGGCTCCACACCTGGACGTCGTTCCCATCCAAGTCTTGGATGGTTTGGGGCGTGATGTCCTCGGTTTGGTGAACGTAAACATTGGAGGCTCCGGTGGTCAACTGACCGAGGTCGAGGTTGAACCCTGCGCCGTCAGCATCCTCCATGATCTCAGAGAACAATTCCTGGATGTCCAGGCCGGTCACGTTTTGGAGATCGCTGTCAAGGCTTGACCAGTCGTATTCCACGCCGTAGTAGTACTCCGACGGTTCGTCGGGCACGGCTTGGACCAAGGCTATGGGGGAAAGGGCGGTCAGCAACAGCAATGTTGCGAGCAGGCGGGCTGGGGTTCGTCGCACGGTGGACATCGTCTCGTACTGCATAATTCTCCACTATAACGCTATGGGGGTAGCAGCGAGGTTCATTTCACAGCCAGATAAGCAGCATTGAAGAGTCGACGAGCAAGGAAATAGTCCATGCGTCGTCGCCGAACGCCGGTCTTGGTGTTGCCCATGAAGGCTGTCAAAAACACATCATGCGTGGCCGCCCGATAGGCTTCGATTTGCCGATTCGCTTCCTCGATCACCGCTGCGAGTTCGTCGCCTTCCAGGTCGACGTCGATGTATGTGAGGTGGCGGCTGCTCACCTTGATTCGCTGTCGGTCGTAGCCAAGTTCATCGCCGAGGCAAAATCGAATTCGCATGGACCCGTCCGCTTTGGTGCCGTCCACGGCCCGGTAGCCGAGAGTGCCGGTTGGGCTGTTGAACCTCATGGTCGTGGCATCTCTGGGGTAGGTGCGGGTCTCGTTATGCCGGTTCCAGACGTCCTGGTATGAGCCCAACCGAGTGTCATTTTTCCACAACTCACCGTTCGCCTGGGAGGTTGAAAACACCAAAACGCAAACCGGGTGTTCGGTATCGGTGAACGGGTTGTCTTCCAGCACCGTCAAGGAATGAAGGCGAGTCTTCCAATGGGGCAGGTGCTCCACGTCCTGCACCACCGATTCAGGTACAATCCACACCGAATCATCGTACTGCGCCAAGGTTTGCTCAATGGCCAATTTGAACAAATCATCGAGCGTGCTGGCATGTGCGTTGCTCAAGGGGAGGACGGTTCCCGGTCGAAAATAAGACTGCGCAGGGGCATCCATTCGCTTGGCGGAATTTTTGGCAAGGTAGGGGGGGTTGGTCAACACGAAGGCGTCGGCGTGAGGGGGGACATGGAGGATGGAATCGTTCGGTTCTCCCCATCCATTGGCGGCGCAAATCGCGCTGTCCACGTCGTGGCCAACAACATCAAACCCCAACGAAGCGGCAACGTTCAGCAAATGCCCATCGCCTGCGAACGGGTCGAGACAGGTGTTGTATCGAACGTGAAGGGAACGAAGGTGTTCTACGATGTGGGGGCGGAGCCATACATCATCTCGGGTGAAGTATTGTCCGAGGTTCCGTTTTGACCGACCAGACATGACGATTACCCATCACGGCGAGCGCGGCACACTGCGACAAAATTCTCGAACATCTCTTTGCCGAATTCTGAATCGTTGACTTCGGGGTGGAACTGAAGCCCAAAGCGGTCGCCGGCTTGATTTTCCATCCCCTGAACCTTGCATGAGGGGCTGCCGGCCGTGATGAAGAAGCCCTCGGGGACGACGTGAACTTCGTCGTTGTGGGATTCCCACACTGTTTGGGTCGGGTTGGTGCCGGCAAAGATGGTCCCGCCGCCGTCCACGAGTTCAATTTCCATCGCACCGAATTCAGGTTCGGGGGATTCGCGGGCATCGCCGCCGTAGTGGCGCGCCATGAATTGGTGGCCCGCACAAATACCGAGGATTGGGATGTCGAGTTCGAGGAATGCGCCGCAGTTTCCGAGTTCTCCGGTCAAGCCGACTCGCGCCGCGCCGCCGGAGAGAATCAACCCGTCCAACTCACGGAGCTCATCCACCGGCGTGGTGTTGTCGATGATTTGCGTGTCCACCTTGAGGTAGCGAAGCATGCGCCATTCTCGGTGCGTCCACTGACCGCCGTTGTCAACGACATCAATCACAAGGGGCCTGTCCGACATGGTCCTCACTCCCTTTATGGTGAGCGAGGAACGACCATGAACATGCCGATACGAAAAGGTCAGGGGCGTGCCCGCTCATGGAAGCCGGGCGAGAATCAGCGCTGATGCACGGTGATGGTCCCGCAGACTTTGCACCAGACCTTGATGCCGTCTTTGCGAGGAGGAACGCCTGCGATGTTGATGCTCGCTCCGCACGTGCACTTCACGATGTTCTCCATGACCGTTGCGAGATGTCGGTGCTTCATGAAGTGAACGCTTCAATCCCATGTGATGGTGGTCTGAAACACCACAAAACAGCGCGTGGTTGAGAACCCCTTGATTTCCGAGACGTGGGTTTCGCTCGCCGTGCCGCCAGCCGAAGCCACCAGCCGTTTCAATCGGTCAGTACGGCCAGGGAGGCTGTCCCGTTCAACGATGGCCCACCCTCGCAGGAGGCTCGTGTTCGAGCGGTCAAAGACCGGGAACAGGTCGGGAAGGTGTTCGAAACTGTCGTGAGGCAGATTGACCAACAGCGCATGGGCGCGGCCACACAGTCGATCCTGGTTTTTCCATGCCCGTGCGTCCTCGCACACGACCTCTGCTGGAGCGAGCGGTGCGTCTCGTTTCATCGTCCAGCGTTCGAGGTTCGCCTCCAACAATTCCACAGCTGATGGATTGAGATCGCCTGCCAGCATGCCGGAGATCAAGCCCGCCTCCGCCAAGAGAAGGGGGAAGGCCGGGCCTGCGCCGGCGTACGGATCGGCCACAACCAATGGCCGTCCCAATTGATTTGAAAACGCCCGAAGTTGCTGAAGCGTTTCCATTCGCTGCGTTGAGAGGCGGCTTGAGAAGTAGACCTTGCTCGGGTCAACGAGGATTCGGTGGCCGTGTTCTCGAATTTCGGTCTGCGTGCTCGGCTCATCACCTCGCCAAGCCAGGGGTTCCAATTCACGAACGCGGAAATCACCCATCACGCCCTTGTCCGCGCACACCAGTCGCACGCTGGAAAGTTGGTCCAACATCGCTTGGCCGACCGCTTTCTTGTGCGCCAAGGCGGCTTCTTCGAGCTTCACCATCAACACGTCGCCCTGAATCTCATACGCTGAAGGCCATGTCTCATCCGGAAGCTGTTGCAGGGCTGGTGGCAGACGTTCCTTCCAGTGGGCAGGGCCCTTGGTCATCGGTTCAAGGTCGACAACCAGCAATCCGGACCAGCACGGGTCGTTCGCTTCGGGTGCATGTTCATTCAGTGGAACAGCACGACGCCCGTTCTCCAGCGCCATCACGCCCGTTGGGGCAAGCCACCCCTCAGCCCTGCACCGCTCCAACCACACCTGTGTCTGGTCGCTCGGCACGCTCAAATGACGCATGGCCCTCGCCCTGTCCAAGCGTCTCGGAGGTTTGAGCATGGCGGCAGAAACATCCCAAGCATCCGGCCTGCCAACAACCGGCTTGTTGCTGATTGGGATGGGTTTGGGTCGTCTCGAAGGGATGACGCACGAAGCGTTGCAGGCCGCTGCGGCCGCTGACCATCGTCGCTATGAAGCGTACACGGCGCTCTGGCCCGAGGCAGAATTGGCACGGTTGGAGACGCAGGTAGGGGCCATCCAACGCGTCATGCGTCCCGAAGTGGAGGAGCCGGACGAACTTCTCGCACTCGCCAAGACATCGCTGGTGGCCTTGCTCGTGGTTGGCGACCCGCTTCAAGCCACGACGCATGTTGACCTGCAACTTCGAGCGATAAGTGCCGGTGTTGAATGCCGAGTGTTCCACGGATTGTCCATCACCACACTGGTGACGGGGGCCGTGGGCCTTTCGAACTACAAGTTTGGCCGCCAAACGACCTTCACCTACCCCTACGGCGGTTGGGTGGCGACGTCGCCGCTGGAAGTCGTGGCCGTCAACTGGGCTCAAAACCTCCACACGCTGGCGTTGCTCGACCTTGACCCGACGGGTCAGGGCACCGGCGATCAGCGCCCCATGACGCCTTCCGATGCCGCCCACGCTATGCGATTGATGTGGGCGAAGCTCCGTGATGCCGACGTCGATGATGCGTCGCTCGGGGATGGCGATCAGGCCTCAAAGCACGTCATGATCGCACGCTATTTGCAACAACCCATGGAGGAGATGCCCGTTGTGCTGTGCTCGGACATGGGTACGCCCGATCAGGCGATGGTGGCCACCACGGTGGGCGAACTTGAGAAGGAAAAAGGGGGCCGGTTGAACTGCCTCGTCTTCCCCGCAAGCACGGGTGAGATTGAAGAGAAGGCGCTCGCTCGTTGGAAAAGAGGTGCGTGAAGATGTTCGGCCTATCCGATGAAATCGTCCTTCTGCTCTCCTTCCTGCTGTTCATGGGCTTTTTCGCCGGAGTGGGGCTGGCGTCCATGCGCGTCAAGCAAGACACGACCGACGATTACCTCGTGGCCGGCCGAGGCATGCACCCTGCGCTGGCGGCCTTGAGTGCCGTCAGCACGTGGAACTCCGGCTACATGTTCATCGGGTTCATCGGGTTCATCTTCGTGCAGGGCTATTCGGGTATTTGGATCGGGCTGGTCTCCACCCTCGGTCAGGCCGTGGCGTGGATTTGGCTCTACAAATTCATCCAGAAAGAAGGCAATGAACGAGGCGTTCGCTCGCTCTCTTCCCTTGTTTCCAAGACCACGGGCGCCCCGGAAGCCAAACTGGCCGGTATCCTCTCCGTCGCCTTCCTCTCCATCTATGCGGCCGCGCAACTGGTGGCCGGTGGCGTGGCCCTCCAAGCCATGCTCGGCTGGTCCGAAGTGATCGGGATTCTCATCGGCTTCGTCCTCGTGGTGGCCTACTGCTATGCGGGGGGCATTCGGGCCTCGATTTGGACGGACGCGGCCCAATCGTGCGTGATGATCGTTGGTTCAACCATCCTCTGTTATGTCGCCGTTGCTGAAGTGGGTGGCTTTTCGGGCCTTCACAACTCCCTCAAGGACATTGATCCCGGCATGGTCAACATGTTCCCGGCAGATTTGACCTTCGGCGTGACGTTGTGGATTGGTGCGTTCTTCCTCGGTGGTTTGGGCGTGGCAGGTCAACCGCAAGTGGTTTCTCGAGTGATGACGCTCAAGGACGACAAGGACCGGAAGGAGGCTGCCATCTGGTTCTTCGTGTGGCAAACCCCCTTCATCGCCCTGATGTTCATCATTGGTTTGGCGTGCCGAGCCATCTTCCTCGACCTCGACGCTTCCCAAGCGCAGGACGGTTTACCGCTGCTGGCGATGGAAGTGCTCAACCCCTTCTTGGCCGGTGTGATCCTCGCTTCCATCTTCGCCGCCACCATGTCAACGGCCGACAGCCAAGTGTTGGCCTGCACGGCGGCCATCACCGACGACGTCAAGCCCGAGTGGGCTCAAGAGCACACGACCACCAAACTGGTCACGATGGTCATCGCCGTGTTCGTTACCCTCATTGCGCTTGGAGGACAGCAGTTCCCTGGCTTTGGTGACTCCGTCTTCGCCCTCGTCGTGCTGGCCGTCTACGGCCTTGGCGGCATCTTCGTTCCGCTGTTGTTGGTTCGTATGATGGGGTACGAGCCCGACACCGAGCACACCATCTGGATGATGGTAGCGGCGCTGAGTGCCGTCATCGTCTGGAGTTTCAGCGGTTACGGCAATGACATCTTCCCGTCCATTCCAGCCATGAGTTCGGCCTTTGCGACCCACTTCATCCTCTGCTGGCGACGTGCAGAATCCAACCCCAATCCACTGGGGCGCTACAGTTTGCCAACCCAGCAGACAGCGACCATCGGTGCTGTGGTCATTCTCGTGCTGTTCGGCGCTCTTGAAGGCACCTACATGGCGGTTGCGCCCGAAGGCGACACCGCCTCAGGGGACAACCCGTACCAGTTGTCCTACACCGTGAGTGAGTGGACCCAATCGGAAACCCTGAACCTCAACGACGGAGAGACCCTAACCTTCCAGGTGGACATCGATGAAACCACGACGGCCGTGCTGAGCGCCGTCCTGACCATCACCTACACCGATACTGGAGAAACCGTCACTGCAGCATGTGACGACATCGTCACGAGTCCTGACTACAGCGGCTTGGCCGGCCCCTTCTCGGAAAGCGATGATGGTGAGCGCAGCACCAATGCCTGTGGTAGCACCACGGAGGTGGGCAGCATCGTGCCGAATGCGGCACTGTCCGAGTACGCCACCGGCGCCGGCGACTACACCCTCAACGGCACCGAAGACGACCTCATCACGGTCCTCAACATGCTCGGGAAATCACCTGAAATGGTTGGTAGCCTCACCATGGATGTCTCGTTGAACGCCAACAATGGAAATCCATTCGGCGGCGACGACAGTGAGACGGTAACGGCCACGCTCACCATGTTGGTCTTCCAGCCCAGTGGCATGACGCCTATAGCGTGAACGTCATGCCCTGCTCACCCACGCTCCAGCCAAGCGCCGTTACTTGCCCGTGCTCATCCGAGTCAGGACGGTGAATCGGGTTGGTGTGGTTCATGTGGATGAAGACGATTTCAGGGTCTCCTTCCGTGCGAGGTCCTAGCCGTTCAAGGGTCTCACTCACCGGAGGATGAGGAACTTCATGCTGGGTTCGGCTTGACAGTTCGTCAGCGCTCCAAAACGTCCCGTCGATGAGGGCGATGTCAACCTTGAGTGCCGTTAACCAACTTCGAATGGACGGTGCGCCGTGATGGTCCAGTGTTTCCTGCCACCGGTCGTGGTCGGGCAGGAACAACAGGGAGCGATTCGGTCCACGCACGATGAAGGCGTGCATGTCGGAGAGTTCGGCTCGATGCGGAACCACCACGGGAACGACGGTGATGTTCTCTGAGAGCGCATGTTCACTCCCGGTTGAAACGGAAATGGGTGTGAACACCCCCTGCTCCATCATCAGCGCCCATTGGGGTGTGGCATCAATGAGCGATAGCATGGAGGACGATGCGTAGAGGTTGAGCCCTCGGGCATTGAGGGTTTCACGACCGAACAACCCCAGGCCATCCACGTGGCCAAAGTGTGCGTGGGTGAGCAAAACGGATTGAAGGGGTGGATGGCCCCACATCTTGAGTTGCTCACCCATGGCTCGCGTCGCTTCGATGAGATGCCCCTGGCCGTGTTCGTCGGTGATGCCGAGGCTCACCGGATGGCGGACATCGGCGGCCCCCAGATCAGCACAGCACGGTCGCTGACAGCCCGGCTGAGGACGACCCCCGTCTTGGGCCGTACCAAGCAAGGTTACCGTGGGCATGAATGAACCGATGGGGGTCAACGACATGAGCCCTTTCACGCGAAGGTCTCAAACCCCACCACCCGGCCAGCGGAAACGAGGGAGTTCCGTGCCAGCACCGTCCAAAGTGGAATTCCCCGGTCAAAAAAAGACCAAGGCGAGGATGCGAGGGACGAAGCAAGCCAACGAAGCAACGGCGAAGAAACTCGCCAAGGAGCTGGGTCAATTCCGTGAAAATCCACGAAGTCATCTCCCCGCTATGGAATTCACGGGCAAGATGCGTTGGGGTCGTACAGACCCCGTCACGAAAACCCTGAGTGAGATTGAGAAAATCATCAAGAAAAAAGACGATTTGAAATGGCTCTCAAAGCGCATGATGGCCAAACGCGGCGACGACGTGGCCAAAGCCTTCGCTGGTTCACTCCATGCTTCGCACGACGAACAGTTCACGATGGTGGGTCAGTTCAATTCAGGGTCCTTCGGCTCCGGTTCCTATGTCCGACGAGGAGATGGAAAACCCGGCTACCTTGCTGGGATCCAAAATTATGCCAACCTCACCCTCCGCATGCTTCCCTGGGAGGACCACGCCAAGCGTGGCATGTACTTCTTCAGTTGGGAAGGTGGATTTGTTTGCACCGGCCCGGAACCTCGACCGCCCAAAGACTGGCTTGAGGATGTCCTCAGCCGGTCTCGATTCGACCTCACGAAATCCGAAATGAACGGACAGTCCGTGTGGACCACGGAAGGCCTCGAGGCGGAAGACGTGGTGAACGGCAACCCCTCTGCAACCGGCTACGTTGCCTTCCGATTCCACAACGGTGCCGTCGTCGGTCTCGGTTTGGATGCCCTGGCGACCTTCTCAAAGAAAGACGCCCCGTTCGTCCACCACCTCGCATTGTCCATGCTCCCGCCGCTGTTGCCCTCCATCCTTGCCCTTGACGCCGTTTGGACACCGGAAGGATGGCCCGAAGACCAACCGCTTCCTGAGGCCAGCCAAGAAGGCATTGACAAGGTCGTTGATGCCTGGCAAGGACTCACGATGAACGAAGGCATCGTCGCTTCCGCCATGAAGCAGACCGTGATGGAAGGCATCGATGACGGCATCCTCGTTGGCGAAGTCTGGCTCGAAGGTTTGGCGACCGACGTCCTCGAATCTGCTCTTGAAGACCACAACGGTTCTGCAGAGGAACGATTGCTTGCCGCAGAAATCCTTCGACTGGCCGTCACTGAACCTCACGAGGACACCATCGGGTTGCGAGTTGAAGCGAAGGGGAGTCCCGAACAACGCGAAGACCGATGCATTCGTATCATGCCGTCCGCCACCTGCGGCGATGTCCTCACCGCCTTTTGGCCAACCCACGGGAAGGAAGCCTTGGCCGTACTTGGCCTTGAAGGCGATGACGCCGGGGTGATTTGGGAACAACAGCGAGACAGTCCCAAGCCGTTTGGAAAATTCCTGAAAGGCCTCGACCAAGCCAAAGCCTTGGCTCAGCAGAAGGCACGGTTCCCGCCATGCAAAGATGCTGGTCTCGCTTCGACCATGATTCATGATTACATCGTGGCTGGCCTAACGCAAGGCATGGGTTCGGTGGAACGCAAAGCCACGGCCCGGCACGGCTCAGTGGACGAAGCGGCCGCCTCATGGGCTTGGCTCGTGGCCGTTGGTCGCTCGGGCGGACAGGAGTGGCATTTCGAGGCCAACGCCCGCGACCGCGGTGGCGTATGGGCGGTACCGACCGGTGTCCTGTGGGGCCTTGGAAAACAACTCTTGGAGGCCAAAGACGACGAAGTCGCTGACCTGCAGACCGACTGGAACGCTGCCTTCGACGACCTCAAGACCACGACAGGTCAGTGAGTTTCATCAGGGCAACGCCTGCTCGATGTCGGCCCAGAGATCTTCAACGTCCTCGATGCCGATGCTCAATCGAACGAAACCCGGCACCACGCCGGCCGCCACACGAACGTCTTCGGGAACGGCGCCGTGGCTGGAATTGAAGGGGCATTCAATGAGCGATTCCACGCCCCCCAGGCTGGTTGCTTCGTAGATGATGTCCAACTTTCGCATGAACGCAAGGGCCGCCGGATCACCGCCTTTCACAACGAAGGCAATCATCCCGGAGCCGTTGGGCAAGATGCGTTGGGCCACCTCGTAATCGGGATGGCTTTTCAGTTTGGAATGGTAGACGCGCTCGATGGCACTGTGAGCCTCAAGACGTTGGGCCAGCGTGTGGGCGTTCTCGCAAATTCGGGGCATCCGCACGTCCAGCGTTCGCATGCCGCGTTCGAGCAAGTAACACGAATGTGGGTCGGGAGCTGCACCGAGGTGAACCTTCCGCTGGAAAATTTCAGCGATGAGTTCCTTGGAGCCCACGACAGCACCGCCCAAGATATCGGAGTGGCCACCGAGGTACTTGGTGGTGGAATGAATGACAAGATCAACACCCATGTCCAAGGGCTTGCAACCCCACGGTGAGGCAAAGGTGTTGTCGATAATGAGCAAGAGGTTGTGTCGCTTCGCAACGTCTGCCATGGCTTCGATGTCGCACACCTTGAGCACGGGGTTGGTCAGGGTCTCGATGTAGAGGATTTTGGTGTTCTCTTGAATGGCGGCTTCGTACGACGAGGCGTCGCGCATGTCAGCCATCGTCGTGGAAATGCCAAACCGAGGGAATTCTTCGGTCAGCAGACCGTAGGTGCCACCGTAAATGTCCGTGCTGGCGACCATGTGATCGCCCTGATTGAGCAACGCAAGGAGCGTGGTTGAGATGGCGCCCATGCCCGAGGAGAAGGTCTCAGCGTCTTCCCCGTTCTCCATCGCTATCAATTTCTGAGCCACGGCGTCGGAGTTGACCGTCGAGAGGCGGGCGTAGAGGAGCGTGTGTTGCGCGCCGGCAGCCCAACCTGCATAGCGTTCGTCGGTGAGCTTGTAGGTCGAGGATTGGAAAATGGGTGTGTTCACGGCATCGCCAATGTGTTGTGTACCGCTGTGAACGGCGCGGGTGGCAAAGCGGCTGGGGTCTTTTTTGTCCGACACGTGCATCTCCGTTCTTCCCAGCAAAACTCGCACCTTGAACGCTTCTACACGCCGGTTTGATTTGCGGGCGGGTCCTCGTTTTCTGAGGATGTAAGTTCTACGACAATGTTTCCTAACAAGAGGACGCCGCCGCCAAACGGAATCCACCACGACCACGCCACCAAACCAAGCCCCAAACCGAACAACGTCGCCCACACGGGCTCGAAGGCATAGATGATGGCCGCCTGAACGGGGTGCATGTGACGCTGGAACATGTTCAAGGCCACGAGGCAAAAGAACGACCCGCCCACACCAAGCAAGACCACGGGGAGCAAGACGCCTTCTCGTGAGACCACCTCAACGACCATGCTCGCCGGTGCATCGCTCGATACGAGGGCCAGAGCAAGCGACGCAAACCCCACCACCATGAACGAGGTGAGGGTCAGCATCAACGGGTCAAACGCCAAGGTGAGGCGTTGCGTGAAAATGATGTGGAGGGCGAAAAACAGCGCACACGCCACGGTGACGATCTCGCCCCAACCCCACGACAGGTGCGGGGGGCCTTCGATGAACCCCGCCCCGACGGTGGCCATCAACACACCCCAGTACAGGGCTCGTCGAGGCGCTTGGTCGCTCATCCACAAAGTCAGCACGGCGGTCATGACGACGTAGAGCGATGTGAGGAAGGCGGATGTTGAGGGATTGATGTCGTTGAGCGCCACCATCTGGCTGACAAAACCCACGAGCATGAGCCCGCCCAAAATCCCCCCACCTTTCCAAATGACGGGGAGACGAAGGCCGGCCCGAGCTTTGGGGAAGACCACGGCGACCAGTGCGGTGGCGATCAAGAAGCGAAGGGCCACCAAGTAGGCCACGACAGAAAACGTTCCAAAAGTCTCGATTTCCACCTCAAGGGCGTTCAAGGCCTGCTTCATCCAAATGAACGTCGCGCCCCAAACGAGGGTTACGCTGAGGAGGACGAGGGCAGCTTTTCGCCGCTGGGGCACAAACGACGAAAGCGCCGCTTGGTCGTCGGCATCCATGACTTCGGGACCGGCTCACAGATGATGAGTGTGGTGGTTGCCATGGCCCGTGAAACCATATCCTCAAAGGGTGCCCATGCTCCATTGAAACCATGGGAGAACCACGGACCGGAGCCGACGTCATGTGGAAGCAGCCCATCGACTCTGGATCCGTTCCAGCCGGCGGTGAAACCTACGACGCCATCGTCGTTGGCGGAGGCCCGGGCGGATCGGCGGCAGCAGGCTACCTCGCCATGGAAGGAAAGCGAGTGCTGCTCATCGAAAAAGAGACCTGGCCACGCGACAAAATCTGCGGTGACGCCGTGGGTGGAAAGTCCCTCAGCCATGTGAAGGAACTTGGCGTGAAGGAAACCCTCGAATCCACGCCGCATTTCCGTGTGACGGGCATTGTTTTCTCCTCGCCCAAAGGCCACAACGTTCGTGTTGCGTTGCCCGAAGAAGACGTTCAGCGTCTCGAGGCTGGGTATTCGCTCCCCCGCCAACAATTCGACTACCTGCTGTTCAACCAAGTCCAGCAACTCGTGCGAGACGCCGGAGGTGCCGTCATTCAGGGCGGTGACGTTCGCGACGTGCTCTACAACGACGGTGCAGGCGGTGAAGACCCCGGCAAGGGCTCGGGGGCGCAGCGCCACGCCAGCGGCATCGTCGTTCGGATTGGAGGCCGCAACGGCGAGGAATTGACCTTCCACGCTCCCAACGTCATCGGTGCTGCGGGTTATCGTTGCCCGGTGGCCAAATCCATGCTTGAAGAGACCTACGAAGAACCGATGATGGACCGCGACCATTACTGCGCTGGCTACCGCGAGTACTGGCGAGGCGTGAAGGGCTGCGAGGACAACGTCGGCGACATCGAAATTCACTTTGTTGACACGGTCATCCCCGGCTATTTCTGGCTCTTCCCCGTCGCGGAAGGCGTGGTGAACGTCGGCATCGGCATGGTCATGTCGCTGCTGGACAAGCAGTCCAAGAAACTCAAGGCGCTTCAAGCCGAAGTCATCGCTGAACATCCGCTGTTCAAAGACCGCTTCGCCGAAGCGACCATGATTCCGGGCACCGGAAAAGGATGGCAATTGCCGTTTGGCTCACCGAGAAAGAAAGCGAGTAAGCAGCCGCGACGGTCCGCCAGCAACGGGATCTTCCTCGTGGGTGATGCGGCCTCGCTGGTCGACCCGTTCAGCGGCGAAGGCGTGGGGAATGCACTGGTGAGTGGGGAAATGGCGGCGCAGCACATCATGGAAGGCAAATCCCCGGAAGACTACCAAGAAGCCCTGTGGAAAGCGCTTGGACCCGAACTCACGAATTCCTTCCGTATGCAGAAAATGAGCCGTCGGGCGTGGCTGCTCAACTGGTTCGTGGGCAAAGCTTCGAAGAAACCGGCCATTCAGGAAATGATGACGGAAATGATTGCGAGCAAGGAAGCGCAAGAAAACCTCCACTCCCCATGGTTCATGTTCAAGACCTTGATGTTCTAAGGTGGCACCATGGACGCATCGCTCTCGGGCATTGACGCCGTGTTCCTCGACTTGGACGGAACCATCTACCTCGGCGGTGAACTCATCGAAGGTGCCGAAGCGTTTCTGGAGCGGTGCAAAGCGCAAGGTGTGCAGCGTTATTTCCTGTCCAACAACTCTTCAAAATCGGTCTCGCAATACTTGACCAAACTCCACGCCCTTGGTCTTGAAGCCACCGAAGACGACGTGCTGCTCTCCACTCACGACCTGCTGGCGTGGTTGCAGAAGAACGGCATCACCGAGACGTGGTTGGTCGGCACTGAGGGCATGCGGAGCATGCTCGAAGCCATCGGCGTCAACACGCAGAGCACGGCCCCCCAGTACGTGGTGCTGGGCTACGACACGGAATTGACCTACGACAAAATCGCTCGAGCCAGCATTCACATGCACGCGGGAGTCCCTCTCGTGGCCAGCCATCCCGACATGGTCTGCCCGAGCCCCGATGGTGGACTGCCCGATGTTGGCGCCTACTTGGCAATGTTCAAAGCGACGACGGGTGTTGATCCTGAACACATCACGGGCAAGCCCAATGCGGGCATGATTTTGCACAAGATCGAAGCCTTGGGCCTCAAGCCCGAGCGATGCGCTATGGTGGGCGACCGGCTCTACACCGACATGGCAATGGCGACCCGTGCCGGGGTGGTGGGCGTGCTGGTGCTGTCCGGCGAAGCCACTCAGGCCGACGTTGACGAATTACCTGAGGGAGCCGAACAGCGCCCGACCATCATCGTCAACAGCGTGGACGAACTTCTTCGGTGAAAGCATGAAACTCGGTGCACGCTGGACGTGGTGGCGGGAACGACGTCGTTTCCATCCCCCTGACGAGATCCATCGCGCCGGCGAGTTGGCCGAACAACGGCTCGCTAAAATCAGCCGCGCTGCCGGGAAAGCGAACGGCTGGCACGTGTTCGAATCGGTTCGGATTCCCGATGCTGAACAGGGTGGAAAGCGGGAGATTGACCTCGTCATCGTGGGCGGCAACACCCTGCTGGTGGTCGAACAGAAGCACTGGTCGGGCTCCTTTGAAATCAATGCGGAAGAGGAATTCATTCAGCACCGAAAAAACGGCACAACGCACAATCACAGCACGGTCAACCAACGCATTGCACGAAAGGCTCGGATGCT
>DAET01000074.1:0-1873 GCA_002497765.1 Euryarchaeota archaeon UBA486 | reverse complement strand
GTGGTCTTGGCCTTCACCAACCGAAACCTCGACTGGCCAAGCAACGTGATGGATCTGGGAAGCATCGTCAAGGACGAAGCCGGCTTCATCGGCCTGCTTGAGGAAGAAGACCCCGGCGAACTGAACGAAGGATTACTCGAAACACTCGCCGGATTCGGTACCTGGGACGAGGTGGAACTCAACGGCGGGCTGATGTGCAAAGGCGATGTGTTGGACCTCGGGTTGGGAGGTTCCGTGGAGTCCTGGCAGTCTGGCCGACGAGCGCCGCTGACAGGAACGGTGGTTCATCCCGGAGGGTGGCGTGGGTTTCTTTCGTCGAAGCCGAGCAAACTCAACCTCGCCGCAGGGGAGCGCCGTATTGAGGCCAGCTTGCCTTACGGAACCACCATGCGAATGCACGTTGTCGGCAAGAAATCCCCTGAAGACATTTCCTGGTCGACCATCGCTTCCATCAACCTCTCCACCCCTTCCCTGAACGACCATCTCGGGCAGTCGTCCCAGAAGCCTTGAAACCGGTTGGAAGGAGCCGGGGGGCATGGCAGAACCTTGGATTGAGGCCATCGGGCTCGTCGCCGGTGCCTTGGGCATCGTGGCGTGGGTTCCACAAATTCGAGACGTGTGGGTTCACGAGCAACACGAAGGCATCTCGTTGACCACGTTCAGCATTGTCACGGTCGCCCTCACGCTGTGGCTCATCTACGGCGTTCTGGTGGATTCGCTGGCCATGATTGTGGCCAACGTGTTCACCCTCGTCGTCATCCTGGCGGTTCTCATCGGCGTACGCCGATTGCGGCTGCGTGAAACAGCGGCGTGAGACTCAGCAAACCGACTTCGTGGTCGAGATGATCACGGAACCGATCTTGTAGGGGTCGCCGTTGGAGGCCGGTCGGCGGTCCTCAAGGCGGCCAACCCAGCCGTCGGTAGGCACCGAAGCGGGCACGCGAATGGAGGCGCCACGGTCGGACACACCGTACGAGAACTGGTCAATGGATTGGGTCTCGTGAAGGCCCGTCAAGCGCTCTTCGTTGTGAGCACCGTAGACGGCCATGTGCTTCTCGATGTTTTGACCAAAGGCTTCACAGATGCTGTCAAACAGTTCCTTGCCGCCCTTGTCGCGCATGGCGCCGTTGGAAAAGTTGGCGTGCATGCCAGAGCCGTTCCAATCGCCCTTGATCGGTTTGGGGTGGTACTCGATGTAGTAGCCATAGCTCTCCGTCAAGCGGTCGAGGAGATAGCGAGCGACCCAAAGTTCGTCGCCAGCCTGCTTGGCACCCTTGGCAAAGATTTGGAATTCCCACTGGCCGCAAGCGACTTCCTGGTTGATGCCTTCGAAGTTGATGCCAGCCTCAAGGCAGAGATCGGCGTGTTCCTCAACGAGGGCTCGGCCGTGGGTGTTCTTGCCGCCCACGGAACAGTAGTAGAGGCCTTGAGGGCCGGGGTAGCCACCAACGGGGAAGCCGAGGGGAAGTTGCGTGTCAACGTCCATGATGAAGTACTCCTGCTCGTAACCGAACCAGAAATCGTTGTCATCGTCATCGATGGTTGCTCGTCCGTTGCTGGAGTGGGGTGTACCGTCGGGGTTGAGCACCTCGCACATGACCAGGTAGCCGTTCACGCGCTGGGGGTCTGGGAAGATGTTCACAGGCTTCAACAGGCAGTCGGAGGAGCTACCGTCGGCTTGCTTCGTGGACGAACCGTCAAACATCCACATGGGGCATTCTTCGACGGTGCCGCCGAAATTGTTGCGCACCATCGTTTTGCTGCGCATGTTCTGCGTGGGTTCGTATCCGTCAAGCCAAATGTACTCCAGTTTTGCTTTCTCCATCATGGGTATCAACCGCCCCGCTATGAGGACGGTATATGAATCATGCGC
>DAET01000031.1:3399-10435 GCA_002497765.1 Euryarchaeota archaeon UBA486 | reverse complement strand
AGGATGCACCTGCAGAAGAGGTCCGCGAAGTTGAGGTCGTCCCCTCCGGAAAAGGTACGGCCAAAGCGCTGAACGCGCTAACGGAATTGGTGGCGCTGCTGGGGTTGCCGGATGAGGCGTTGGCCATTGAGCAACGTGAGATGGAAGCCATTCCTGACCTTCGCCGGCGATTGGCAGCCGAGGTGAACATTTCGCCAAGGGACGTTCGCGTCGGACGACTGCTTCGGTTGACCCTCCGACTGTTACCTCAGGGAGATGGAGACGATGCCTCTCGAGCCAAGATGCTCAGCACCCTCTGTGAACTCGTCGCGCCGCTCAAGCGCTGGATGCGGCGCCGACTTGAGGCACGGCATTCGGGAGCAGGTGGTGAGTTTCTCACGGACGCCGCTGAATTGGGCGTCGCCCTCGAGCGCATCCCCGGACTGGGCCATCATCTTCCGTTGGACCTTGACGACTGGCCCCTTCCATCGGACATCAACGAACTGAGTGAAGAGGTGGCCAAATTAGCCCGCAGCGTCCACCTTCCTTCGGCTGGTGGCGTCAAGGCGTGATCAGCTGAGATCGTCCCACAGTGCATCCTCGTCAACCGCTGCCTGGGATGGGGGAGGGGGCAACGGAGCGGGCGGAAGCGGTGCAGGCGGAAGAACCGCTGGCGCAGGTGGTGGCGGGAGCGGTGCCGCCGGGAGTGTTGTCGGTGCGGGTGGTGCCGGGAGTGGTTTGGGTGGCGGAGGTGCCGTGGCCGCCGGTGGCGGGGGCAAAGGCGGCATGGCAGCCGAAGTTGGTGTGGACACAGCCGTCGAGGTTGGGGGGCCGCTGATGGCCGGTCCTGCAGGCACCATGGAAGGGACCGATGTTTGAGGTTGAACCACGCTCATGGGAACCAGGGTGTTGTCGTGCTCCGCAGGTACGGCCAGGGTCGCCGGCGCTGCTGGTTCGGGCGACGATGTCAGTTCAGGAGCGGGTTGAGCGGGTGCACCCATCGCTTTGATGACCGCATCGATGTGTTGCGTGTCAAGGGACGACGTGCGTAAGAATTCAACGAACGCAGGCCCCAACAAGGCCGTGCTGTTGTGAATCAAATACGGCTCCTGTCGCCATCCGGAGAGGTAGAAATCGTGCCGTCCGCCGTGGTCGGAAAACGAAAGGCGGTGAAGGTCCAATTGAGCCATCAGCAGACCAGCCACACCCGTCAGCACAAACGCCCCGCCACCGAGAGCCAAGAGGCTTTGAGCAAAGCTCGTTGCCATCACGAGGCCGAATCCAATGGCGCCCCACCACACAGTCTGCAACTTCCGAAACAGGTCGAGATGGGTGTGGGAATATCCGGAAATGTGCTCTTTGACCAGCGCCATGCGGACGTTCAGCCGGCGAACACCATCAGGGTCGTATCGCGCTTCAACGATTCGCATCAATTCATCGTCCATGATCAGTGATGTTGATTCCAGCCCGCTGCGGTGCTGACTGAGCGGAAATTCAGTCACGTCTTCACCCTGGAGCGCAAGGATTGGCGCAGCCCGAATCGGCAACGTCCAAGCCTCGCTGGCTGACGGGGTGGCAGAGGGTGTGGCTGCTGTCTCCGAGTCGCTCTGCGCCTCTGCTTCGTCCGTTTCTGCGTCGGCTGACGTGTCATCGCCATCGGCTGCGCCGTCGTTCTCAACTTCGCTCGCCGAGTCGTTGTCCTCCGCGAGAGTGTCTTCGGGCGATGCCTGAGCCTTTTCGTCAGGGCCGTCAGCCTTCGCTGCCGCGTCGTCGGAGGCGGATTCATCCCAATCGGTGGCGGGCCACTCCTCGGACTGTTCATCGTCCATGAAGAGCGCTTCCCCTCACAACCACATAAAGTGAGCCGTGAGGTTTCAACGGTGAACTTCAGCAAACCAGACGGTCAAGTCTTCCGATGCTTCGAAGCCCTTGCCTTCCTTGGTACCCACCAGGGTGTTGGCGGAGGATTGGTTGACATAACTCAGCACCTTTTCGGTGACCGAACCGTTGAACAGAACAGCTTCAGCTTCCTCGGCCTCATTGAGCGCGTCAGCGAGTTTGGAGGGGCCGATTTCCTCAGAGAACGTCCCGTCAGCAAAACGGATGACGGCTTTGTTCTTGCCCATCTCGTCAACTTTGTCGAAGAGTTCCTGAATGTCGGCGGGGGCCGATTCCTTCTCGTAGGCTTCGTCCATGTCCTTGTCCCAGTCTTTGTCGCCGCCGTACTTTTGGTCGTCTTCGGCGATCTTCTTGTCGAGTTGGTGCTTGAACTTGGCCGCTTCGACCTTCTTCTGCAGGCACATGGTGACGGTCTTCTGAGGGAGAAGTTCCCATTCCTGGCCGACAGGTGCTTGAGCGACGTGGTCGACCTTCATCATGTCGTACAGCTGCATGAACAGCATCTCACCGCCGCGATCGCCGTCGATGGCAACCGTGACACTCTCCTTCCCGTTGGCAAGGTCGATGAGTTCCTGCTTGATGTTCCCAGAGCCGTCGGCGCTGATGGCGTTCTTCACGCCGCAGTTGAGCAAGTTTCGAACATCGTTCCGACCTTCGACGATGATGAGCGAAGACGAAGATTCGACGTTGGGTCCGCAGGTCAATCCGTGGAAGGATTTGGCCGTTCCCACGGTCAAGACCGAGCGGACTTCTTCGATGACGGTCTTGGAAGCCGCTTCACCGGAGTTCACCATGGTGAGCAACAATTCCTTGGCGCGATCCACCACAGCCGTGCGCTTCGTTGCACGGATGTCGCTGATTTGAAGCACCTTGATGATGGCGTTGCAGGGACCAATACGGTCGATGGTTTCCAATGAACTGGCGATGATGGCCGTCTCAACGTTGTCCATGCTGCTGGGGATAATGATGGTCCCGTGCACTTTACCGTTCTTGGTTTCCATTTCAACATCGACGTGGCCGACGCGTGCCGTTCGTTGCAGCTTTCGGAGTTCCAATTCATCGCCGAGGAGGCCTTCGGTTTGGCCCATGATGGCCCCGATGATGTCCTTTCGTTGGACGGTTCCGTTCACCTTGATATCAGCCCGAATTTCGTACTTCATGGCCTTGCCTTTTCCACCGCCACCGCGGTTTGAGTTGCCGCCGGAGCGGTTTGAGTTGTTTCTTCCCATGTGGATTCTCTCCTTGTTTGCACACAGCCACGACCAAGGGGCCGACGGAGTGTCGGCGTCCGAAGCTACCACCCGAAGAACGGGGGAGTGAATGTGAACAAATGCCCCCACCGGCCGATGCCTTTTGAATCCTGTGCAGAACTTGAGCAGAGATTTGGCTATTTTTTCAACTGACGGTTTCTTCAAAAGGTCGGAGGCATTCGGTGGTGTGTGTCGTCGCAACAACTGGGAGCCTTGGACGTGTTTCGTTCAACGGTCGAGGTGATGTTGACCGACGGTGTCCTGACGCGTGAAGAAAAGCGACTCATCATCAAACTCGCCAGTGCGCTCAACCTCAAACCTGAGGAGCCGGCTTACATCTATCGGTGCATCCAAGGGAGTGAGCCCTCAGAGAGCGGTGACCCGGTTTCGCACGACGACATGCGCGTCATCTACACCAAGGTGTTCGAAGTCGCCATCGTGAACGCTTCGCTGTCAAGGGACGAGTTCAGGGTGCTCGCCAACCTCCGAGACCAGTTCAACATTGAAGACCAGCTCCACGAAGAAATTGAGCACGAACTTCGTGAGACGATGAAGGAAAAGTACGGGGATAAGGCGATGATTGACACCTTGATGGACACACTCAAAGATTCGGTGGGCCTGGTTGGTGACCTGTTTGACACCTTCCGGAAGAAAAGCCCTGAAGGTGACGAGCGGTGAACCCGTTTCTCGATGATTGGCTTGAAGGGCAGCCCATCAAGGTCCTCAAATCAAAACGACGGTGTCTTCGATTTCTGCGTGAAGCCTACAACCGGTGCGTGAGCGATTTTGCCAACAAAGTTCGCACCGATGTGACCATGACGGACGGCGGGTTTCGCTTCCATGCTGGCACACCGTTGCCCGATCTCCGTCAAATCACCTCGTGGATGATCACCCACGCGCCCAACCAACGGGTGCTTGCCCGCATCATTCCAGCCCTCTGGAAACGGCACGGCCGAGAAGACGTCAGTGTTGCAGGGATGCTGCTGGCCAACCTCGAGCCCGCGGTTCTTGGCCAGGAGCCTTGGATGGCGTTCATTCATTTGCTCCAGCGTCAAGAACCGCTCTTGGTGGTGCTTGAGGTCGCTGAGGAACTGGTGAGAGCAGGGCACGCTGTTCCGGACGATGCGTGGTTGTCGGCAGCAGCGGAACAAAGCGGCCATTGGCACCAATACTGCGTGCTCTTCCTTTCCCTGCGACGTGAATTAGGGGCGTGCAGGCCGTTGGTCGAACGGGCACCGAAGGGCGGTGAAATGTTCGAGCGTATTCGCCAACGCCTGCTTGAATCGGAGAGTTGAAGGAGCCGACCCGTCATTTCTGCTCATGGTGGAACGCCTCCTCCCTGCAGAAGACCCCGTTCTTGAGAGCGTGTTGAAGTGGACCGTTGAGCGGGACGCCAAGGACGTCCGCCGCCTGCTTGAATGGCTCCCAGAGGCCCGATCGAGTCGAGAGCGAAAGGCACTGCTTCAACGAGTTCGCGGGCTGCTCACGGAGTTGGAAGCGGCGCTTGATGAGCTCGACAACATGCACTGAGGAATGCTATCATGACCGTTGCCGTCATCCTTGCCGGAGGAAAAAGCCGCCGCATGGGCGAAGACAAAGCCGCCATGTTCGGTGGCGTTGAACGGCTCCAAGCCTGCCTCGCCGAGTCATGCATCGGCCGAACCGTTGTGCTCTGTGGGCCGGAACATCGCCGGTCTCATTTCAAGGGCGACGTCATGGCGGACCCTCCACACCTTCGGGGGCTTCACCGCATCATCCCGTGGGCGATGAACGCCTTGGAAGACGATGTGGTGTTGATTCCTTGTGATGCGTTTCTCCTGACCGCCGAAGCCGTGGATGCACTCATCCAAGGTTCACCAGAGGGGGGCGTTCCAGTGGACGATGCCGGTCGACGTCAACCGCTCTTCGCCCACCTTCCAAAAGGGGTGCTTCTCGACGAGAACGCTCACCGGGTTGAGAGGTTGCTCGCCCACCTCCCGACGGTGGATTTGAAGGAGCACCGCTCAGCTTTTTCGAATTTCAATCAACCCGAAGACCTTGCCCATCCCGAACTTCAACTTCGGTTCCCTTGAGGACAACACGACCTTCAGCGATCATCGTGAGGACCTCAGGATACAATCGGTGTTCCTCAACCTTGACGCGGTCGCTCAATCTGACTTCATCATCTTCAGCGAAGACAGGCACGATGCGTTGGGCGATGATGGCCCCGGTGTCCATGCCTTCGTCAACCAAATGGACGGTGCAGCCGCTCACGGCCGTTCCAGATGCCAGCACATCACGGTGTGCGTGAGCGCCGGGGAAATGGGGGAGAAGCGAGGGATGGATGTTGATCACACGGCCCTGCCAAGCAGCGAGGAACGTCGGCGAAAGCAACCGCATGTAGCCCGAAAGCACGATGAGTTCCACATCGTACTGTTCCAATCGGTGCAGAATCTCCTCCTCGTGCTCCTCTCTGGACCGTCGATGGCCGTCATGCACCTGCTCAACCACTTCGACAGGCACGCCGAGCCGTGCGGCTCGTGCCACACCTTCCACTTCGGCTCGATTCGACACCACAACCGCGGTTTGGTGAAGCGGATGACGGGTTCGCTGAGCCAACACCAGCGCCTCCATTCCACTTCCTGAACCGGAGAGGAAGACCGCACAGCGCAGCGGTTCATCGGACGAGGCGAGGCGCCCGCCGATGTGGATTAATTCCATGAATTGCGCAAGAAGCAACGGGTTTCAACCCTTTCCATGCATTAGGAAGAGGTTTTAGCAAGGCCCCCACCAACGGAAACGAGGACCTATGTCAGAACATACGAGGTCCTCAGCGGCGAGACGAAAAGAGACCTCGCTAGCACTGGCTGAAACCTATGCGTCTCTTTCCAACGATGAGGTCGTTCAGCAAGTCTTGGCGAATCATAAGCCAAGCGCCAACCCCGTTGTGCGAATCGTTTGGATCGTCTTTGGCAGCATTTTCGTGGTGTTCGCTGCCGTCGGTGTCTTTCTCCCAGGTTGGCCCACGACCTCATGGTTGGTGGCTGCTGCGTATTGTTATGGCCGGTCTTCACAGAACCTTTTCCGATGGTTGGTCACCAACCGTGTCTTTGGCTCGCTGTTGTTGAATTACTATCGATCCGGGAGAGCCTTGCCGTTTCATTCAAAAATCGCCATTTGTGGATTGATTGGTATTGTCTCTGCCGCCTCCATTTGGTACATCACCATCCTTGGCGACCCGGGGTTCGGTCAAACCACCATTGCCATCATTGCCGTCATCGGTATTTGGTGGGTAGGATGGCGCGTCCCCAGCACGGCTTGAAACGACGGCGAGGTCTTCCCGCTATTGCATCTGAGGCACACAAAGAACGTGAGGGGTCGTCGCCTCGACTTCAATGTCGGAAGAGTCGGTGACCGGTGAACAGCATGGCCACGCCACGGGCGTCGGCTTCGTCAATGACCTCTTGATCGCGAATGGAGCCACCGGGCTGAACGATAGCAGAAGCCCCTGCTTCGGCGGCCTGCTCAAGACCGTCCTTGAACGGGAAAAACGCATCTGATGCAAGAACGCAGTTTTTCGCTCGCTCACCCGCACGTCGTGCGGCGATTTTCACGGCCTCAACGCGACTGGTTTGGCCCGGTCCGATGCCGACCGTCGCCGTTCCTTGAACCATGACGATGGCGTTGGACTTGACCTGCTCGCAAACGCGAACGGCGAATTTCATGCTGTCGAGCTGGTCGGGCGTTGGCTCAACCTTGGTAACCGTGGTGGCTTTGCTCCAATCGATGATGGGGGGTTCTTCGGTTTGGACCAGGACACCACCTTCGATGGGTTTGCGGACGACCTGCCGTTCGAGCGGTTCAAGGCGGTCGCCCGGTGAATCAATGGTGAGCAATCGCCGGTTTTTCTTGGCCATGAGCACCGTCTT
>DAET01000031.1:0-3013 GCA_002497765.1 Euryarchaeota archaeon UBA486 | reverse complement strand
ACAGCTTCGGCCGTGGTTTCGTCCACAACTTCGTTGAAACAAATGATGGAACCGAAGGCAGATTCGGGGTCGCTCGCCAAGGCCATTTCAAACGCCTCAAGTTGGGTGGCTCCAAGGGCAGCACCGCACGGGTTGTTGTGCTTCACGATGACACAAGCGTGCGGGGTTGAGGGCCATTCGTCGGTGGACAGCGAACGGCACAAACGAAGCGTGGCATCGGCGTCGCTGTAGTTGTTGTAGGACATGGCTTTGCCACCTTCAACGTGTGCAGTGACCAGAGTGGTGTGGCCTTCTGGAGCATTGTGTGCGACGTAGAGCGCAGCGGCTTGATGTCCGTTTTCCCCGTAGCGAAGGGTGTCAACGAGATGGTTCGCTTCCAATACGCTCTGAGGAAGTCGATCCCGTTGGTCTTCCATCGATGCCCCGTCGGCTGGGTCGCCGACCACACGACGATGCAGTTCTTGCGCGATGGCCACGTCGTAGGCCGCGGTGTGTTCGAAGGCCTCGAGGGCCAAGGACTGCCGGAGGGTCATGCCCACGGAGGCGGGGTCGTCAACCGATTGTAGCGCTTCGATCACGTCACCGTACCGTGCTGGATTCGTGGTGATGAGGACATGACGGTGGTTTTTGGCCGAGGCTCGAACCATGGTTGGACCTCCAATGTCGATCATTTCCAGCAACGCATCATCGCTCAAGGGTGGCACCGTTGCAGCGGCGTCTCCAAACGGGTAGAGGTTGCAGGCAACCACGCGAATGGGTGCGTAGCCGAGTCGAGCCAGTTCTGTCGCATCAGCCGCTTGGTGAAGGCGAGCGAGAAGGGGTCCGTGAATGGCCGGGTGGAGCGATTTCACGCGCCCATCGAAGATTTCTGGGTGCTGCGTCACGTCCGAGACGAGGGTGACCTTCAGGCCTGCTTCCTTCAACGTTCGAGCGGTGCCACCCGTTGAGAGGAGTTCAAAGCCGAGGGCGTCCAAGGCGGTGGCGAATTCGACGATGCCGGTTTTGTCGTACACGCTGAGAAGCGCCCGAGGCGGCGAAGAGACGGTGGACATGGACTGAACCCGTTATCGCAGTTGCCCCGTCCGATGCATTTGAACATAGCGACAGGGGCGTGATGGCCGCTTGTTCAGTCGCCTCGAGCAGAGATGACTTGGTCCACCCTCAGCAAGCCACAGGCCGTTTCGGTAGCGGCTTCAAGCGCGTGATGGAGGGTGTCGGTGGGTAGCCACGTCCCTTCGATGGGAGCGACCGTGCCGTCTGCAGCGATGCCGGCGTGTTGTTGCCCTGAACGGTGTGCAGCCCGCAGTGAAAGCAAGGTGTCCAAACGGTCAACTCCGGCATTCTGGGCCAGCGTTGACGGAATGTTCTCCAGCGCTCTGGCAAAGGCTTCCATCGCCAAACGCTCCCGGCCTGCTTGGCCTTCGGCAGCTTCTTTCACCATCAGGGAAGCCCCCATGTGGAAGCTTCCACCGCCACGAACAACGGCACCGGACTTCATGGCAAGGGACGTGGACCGAAGCGCATCGTACAGGCCGCGAATCGTTTCCTCAACCGCCGCTCCGTCGCCGCCTCCCACGTCAAGGGTGACGAGACCGGCTTGTTCGCCAAACCGAAGACACAGGCGCTCTCGACGTCCGTCAAGCCCTTCTCCCGTTTCGATTTCAAGGCTTGAAAAACGACCCAACACCGAGGTGTCAGCGTCGTCCAAATGATCGCACATGGTCGCTCCAGAGGCACGGGCGAGGTCTTCAATGCCGGAGCGTTCCAAGCCTCCCAAAACAAAGCAGCCAGCGTCGGTCAAGGCGTGAACGATGCTTGGCTCAATGGTCTCGGCGCTGAAAATGGCGGTGGCACCTGTGGCCAACACGGCCTCAATTTTGCCCTTCAGAAGCGCATCGTTGGCTTCGATGAACGCCATCCATTGATCGGCCCGCTCGACCTCGATTTCGGTTTCCCTGACGGTTTCCTCCACGTCAAGAGGACAGGTGAGGGTCAGCACCGTACCGGATTCAAGCCGACGAGGAAGACGGTCGAGTGACAGCGCTGCATCAAGCACCAGACCGTCAACGAGACGCGTGTCGTGGAGATTGCCCTGGGTTCGCTTTGCCATGCGGACGTCTTCGTGGTCAACACCATCGCTGGACGCCACGGTGTTGAGGGCTTCCACGATGAGGTTTGCCAGGGTATCATCGCCCGTATCGGCTGAGGTCCCGGTCATGGACGTGCGGGCAACGGACACGAGGCGCTTGCGGTCGGCATCCATGGTCTCGGTACGATGCTCAAGGTGCTGGAGCGCCACATCAAGGGCCAGCTGAAACCCTTGGATGCACACGAGCGGGTGAAGGCCTCGCTCGAGCAAACGGCCGGCTTCTCGCATCAATTCGCTGGCGAACAACAAGCAACCGGTGACGCCATCACCACACGCCTGTTCTTGTGCATCTGCAAGTTGAACGAAGGCTTTGGCCGCGGGGTGCTTCACGAGCAGTTCGGCGACAATTTTCGCACCATCGTTGGTGACCGCTGTCTCGCCGTTGGTTTTGTAGAGCATTTTGTCAAGGCCTTGCGGACCAAAGGTGCCTTGCATCAGGTCGCCGAATGCAGTGGCGGCCGTAACGAGTTTCTGCGTGACACCCACGCCGCTCGTGACCGTGGTGGTGGGGCGAACAATCGCAACAGGGGCGCGCCCGCTGCCGTCGTTACCGTTCGCCATGATGCGAGAGGCGGGGCCTCTTGTTCTTCAACCCTCTTTGGGAAGAAATCACTTCTTCTTGGTCGTGGATTTCTTTGCCGCCGGTTTCTTGGCGTGCTTGCCCAACTTGTGCTCCTTTTGAGCCTCGTTGTTGGACCAGTGGTAGGCCATCTTAAGCAGGTTGAGGTAGTGCTCGTTGCCGTCCTTGCGCATCTTGTCGTGAAGGACTTCGTTGGTCATGAACACGTCACCCCAGAGTTGAGCGGCCGTGCCCTTGTCGCCTTTGGGCATGTCGAAGACTTCCTTGATGGTGGGCTCGAGGTA
>DAET01000038.1 GCA_002497765.1 Euryarchaeota archaeon UBA486 | reverse complement strand
GGCATGGGCGGCATCTCGGGAGGAGCTGGAGGCGCTGCTTCGGGCATTGGGGGCATGGGCGACATACCGGGTGGTGCAGGTGGGGCATCGCCGGGCGGCATGGGCGGCATGGGGGGCATACCGGGTGGAGCAGGTGGTGCTTCGCCGGGTGGCATGGGTGGCATGGGTGGCATGGGTGGCATCCCGGGTGGCATGGGGGGTTTCTCGTCGCTCATCGTCAATTCCTCAGCGTCGCTACGGTGCGACGGAGTGTTGGATGCATGATGAGCACATAACCATTCTCCACGGGTGCGTTTGGCAGGTTTGGGCGAAAACCCACCATGACAGTGCAAGGAAAGGAGGTTTCATGTAGGGTCGGTTGAACGGGATTTCATGGTCGGTATGGACAACAGTTCACCCCCGGTGCTGTTTGTGGTTGGAACCGCAGGCGCTGGAAAATCGTCATTGGTCACCTCGTTCCAACGCTGGTCCCGTTTTCTCGAAACCGAAGTCATCGCGGTCAACCTCGATCCGGGAGCCGAACGCGTCCACTACGATGCTGAATTTGACGTCCGAGATTTGATCTCGCTGACCGAAGTGATGGACGAGTACGATTTGGGACCCAACGGCGCTCAAATCCTCGCCGCCGACCTCTTGGCTGCTCAAGCAGGTGAAGTGGCCGACCAACTCCACACCTTGTCCGGGGAGATGATGATCGTCGATACCCCCGGCCAAGTGGAACTCTTTGCGTTCCGTGAAGCCAGCAACCACCTCATCGAAACCCTTGGTAGAGAGCAATCCGCCATCATTTACCTCTTCGACCCCATGCTCTCTCGGTCACCCTCGGGTTTTGTCTCGCAGATGCTGTTGTCCTCCATCGTGGAGTTCCGACTCGGCCTGCCCACCAAGAACTTCCTCTCTAAGGCCGACCTGCTGGACCCGGACGACCTCGAGCAAATCTTGGAGTGGTCGGAGCGCCTTGAGATCCTTGAACTCGCCCTCTACGACGAAGCCGGCGGCCAGCGAACGGAATTCGCCATCAACCAACTTCGCATGATGCAGGAATTTTCCCAAGCCCCAGGCTTGACCCCGCTGTCCTCAGAACTCGAGGAAGGCCTCGCTGACATTCTGACCTTCGCACAGGCCTTGTTTGGTGGCATGAGCGATGCTCGCGACGGGTTTGCTGCTGACATCGAGCACGAAAAGAACTGACCGCACAACGCTTAGAAGCCGCCTTGCGGTGGAAACGGCATGGTGCAACACCTTCTCGCCATCGATGATGTGAACGACGATTTTGAACGCATTCTCAAGTGGGCCATCGAGTTCAAGCGATTGTGGAAACAAGGCGACGAAGTGGCGCTCAACTTCCTCCCGCTCGACACACTGGCCATCGGATCCATCTACGAGAAGCCGTCCACTCGGACCCGGGTTTCCTTTGAAGTTGGCATCCAACGCCTCGGTGGCAGCGCGCTGACGCTGCTGAAAAACGACATCCAACTCGGGACCTCAGAAACCATTGGCGACACGGCTCAAGTGCTCTCTCGGTTCTTGGGTGGCATCACCTACCGTTGCTTTGGCCATGAGGATGTTACCGCCTTGGCCGAACACGCAGAGGTGCCCGTCATCAACGCCCTTTCTGCCAAGCACCACCCCTGCCAGGCAGCCGCAGACCTCATGACCGTCATGGAGCACCACGACGACACTGAAGACCTCACGGTGGCTTGGGTGGGCGATGGAAACAACGTCCTGCACGACCTCATGCTGGCCTGTGCCATGCTCGGCATCGATGTTCGCTACGCCTGTCCCGAAGGGTACGAGCCGGCCGAAGACGTCGTTGAGCGCACCAAGGCCCTCGCCGAAGCCAACGGCAGCAGCGTGATGCACACGACCGACCCGGTGGAGGCCGTCTCCGGGGCGCACGTTGTCTACACCGACGTGTTCATTTCGATGGGTGAAGAACACCTCAAGGACAAGATGGCCGCTTTTGATGGCTACCAGGTCAACGAAGCCATGGTCGCCCACATGGACGACGCTTGGTCCTTCATGCACTGCCTTCCTGCACACCGTGGCGAAGAAGTGACCGATTGGGTCATGGACCACAAACAGAGCATTGTCTTCGACCAGGCCGAGAACCGCATGTGGGCGCAGATGTCCCTGATGACCTACCTCATCAACCAGGGAGCCTGGGACGCCATGGGCGAATTCATGGGCCTCGAGTGACTCAAAGCACGCTGGCCGCGATGAAACTCACGAGGCCAAGCAGCATGGCCATTCGGATACGACCTGCCACGAGAGCGTCCTTGCCCTGGACCATTGGCCCGTTGAGGGTGATGAGGGTCAGAATGGCAGGGATTTGCAAAGCGATTTGGCCGAACTGAAAAGGGCCCTTCCAGAAGGGGACGTACAGGCACACAAGAGCACCCATGATCACGACGTAGGCGGCCATTCGAACCTTTTCCTTGCCGTAGGTCATGGGGAGGGTTTGACGACTGCCTTCATCGGCTTCCATGTCCATGCAATCCTTCACCATTTCACGGGCGAGGTTGGTCAGGAAGACCACGCCGAAGATCCACCAAATCACGGGTTGTGCAAACCCACCGACGGCTGATGCGCCGTAGAGGATGACGGCACCGACCAGTAACGAAATGACGATGTTGCCCGACAGACCTCGATTTTTGGTGGCAGGTCCGTGGTCGTAGGTGACCATGAGCACCACGGCCAAGATGTAGATGAGGACGGTAGGCAAGTAGGTGCTTACCGCAGGTTCAACCGCCAGCAATCCGCCGATGTGGCCGGCGACGCTGAGGGTCCACAGCAAGGAGGTGAAGCGACTGGCTTGCTGGATTGACAGCTGACCAGAGGGAATCGGTCGCATGGGATGGGCGGTCTTGTCGATTTCAGCATCTTTGATGTCGTTCATGGCGTTGCCAGCACCCGTGAACAACACGACGGCCAGGGTGTGAAGGGCGACGGCGACGACGGGAAAGGGCTCGGTAGCCTCCATCAGGGCGAAATAAGCGCCGAGCGGCACCGTCGCTCCAGCAAGAACGAGGTTCTTCGGGCGCATCAAGGCGATGTACGCACCGAGGCTCCCTGCCATGGTTGAGGCGTGGGACTTCCGATTCTTGATTGCTTGGCCTCAAGCGGTCGCCATGGACCAAACACAGACCCGCATGCGAAACCCGCCGATGTCGGTGCCTTCGTCGAAGCCGACCTTGACGAAGCGACGGTCACGGGCCAGCACGTTGCCGAGCTGGTTCATCGTGGCGCCCCAACGGAAGCGGCGGTTGACGTGGTCGAGAATGGCCGTGGTGTTGGCCTCGCCCACTTCGGTCAGGAAGGAGAGGATCTCGCCTCGAAGGCGTTGCGTGCGACTCATCAGGCCTCACCTCGCACGATTCGACGGCGCAGCGATTGCATGCTGGAGGAGAGGTGCGATGGCGCAGGGGCTGCACCCACACCGGCTACGGGCTGCCAGCCGATTTGACGAGCGTGCGTGGGAAGGCGGCCCGTTCCGTAGGCAAGGGTGGTCTGGCTGTTCTTGGCCCAGGCGGGAATGCTGACCCGGGTTGACGTGGCCGTCATGTCTGCAAAGCGAAGGTTTTGGGGGAGGTTCTGTTCTTCCATGGACCGCATTCATTGGCGGTGGTATATGAAGCGACGAAGGAGGGTGCAAGTTGAAGAAAACGAAGGAATCCAGTGCCATGCCTCGTTTTTCACTTTTCATTTTCAGTTAAAGTGAAACGAAACCTAACGAAATCGCCCCACACCGAGGCGTGGCGTGATGGCTAAATAGGAAAGGCCGGTCCGTCAGCCTACCACGCTCGTATAGTGTAGTGGCCCATCATGAAGGACTCTCATTCCTTCGACCCGGGTTCAAATCCCGGTACGAGCACTCCGATTTTACGGACAATTGTACAGAAAGAATGGTTTAGATTTGTTGCGGGTACAGTTCCGTATCATCCCATCATCAGCTCTCTGAGAACAGGCTGGCGAAGTTGGCAACCAGCCATGAAGAAGCGGCAGCCAGTTGTAACCAATCACCGGGCGAACTGATGCCATAAACAAAGACACTGACCATCCAGCACGTGCTTGCCAAGGTTTGGCCAAACCATTCCACGCGCAGCATTTTCTGCACCATGCCCAAAGGTTCGATGAGTGTCTCGCCTGCTATGGGACTAGCGCTTGACTGAGGCATCAACATGTCAAACACTCCTGGCCGCAACAGGACAGATCGTCCAAAAACATCCCCCAAGAACGGTAAGCCGCAACAAATTCGTCGGTTTCGAGGCCCAGCGATTTTGCAATCGAACGTGCCACGATACCAAATCGCTGCCTGTATTTGTAAATGAAACAAAAGATGTGCCCGTCATGCCGCACCGATGGACCACAAAGGTACATCCCATCGGAAATCGTCGAACCGTCGTGCTCGTTCAAAAGCGGAAAACCATCGTCCCGTTTCTCAAACAGATGCGAAACAAAGTGGTGCCCTCCACTGAATCCCACGGC
>DAET01000043.1 GCA_002497765.1 Euryarchaeota archaeon UBA486 | reverse complement strand
CCCAACGCTTCCTGAGCCATTTCGGGACCAGCCGGCAATGTTGGTGGAAGGCCCGCTACCTGGTCCATAATGTCGCTTTCACCTTGCGCGAGTTGGAGTAGCATGGCGACGAATGGTTCACGGATTTCATGGTGGGCGTTGATTCCAAGAAGCAATCGTGCGGCTTCCATGTAGGTTTCAATGCGTCCGTGTTCTTGCGCCAAGGCTGCCATCTTTTCGCCTGCCTTTTCGTAGACTGGGTCGACTTCGATGGCTCGCTTGTAGCTCGCCAGGGCTTCCTGGACGAGATTCGAGCGCTGTTGGACCGAGCCGAGGTTGAACCATCCCGGTGCATGGCTGGGTTCGAGGTTTTGTGCATGCGTCATCGCTGCGATGGCGTGATTGTCAAGGTCGAGTCGTGCCATCGCTCCTCCGGCGATTCGCCACGCACCAGCGTGTTGAGCAGCGATGGTTTTCAAGTGCGGTTTGAGCAATTCAAGGGCCTGCTTTGGATCGCCTTCTTTGATGCTGTTGGTCGCCGTTTCAACCAGGGCATCAAGATCAATTTCGGGTTCCGACGGTTCCGGCACAGGTTCGGGTTCTGGCTCGGCCTGCTCAACCTCTCGGAGAACATCTTGTTGGGCCACCACCACTTCAGCTGCGCTCTGAAGTTCTTCGACGGTGAGCGTGGCATCCTCATCGTGGTCGTGATGCACGGCTTCGCTGAGCAAGTCCTCTGGATTTTCAATACCAGCTTCCTCGGCAATCTCTTCCACGACGGCCATGTCAACCGCTTGGGTCACTTCGACCGAAGGTTGCATCGCTTCGATGGATACAGCAATTTCACTGTCCTTGCAACGCTCTTGGAGCGCGACCAAGGCTGGGTGTCCGGGGAAGAATGTCAACGCCTTCCCCGCCATTTCGTATGCACCTTCCAAATCCCCAATGCGCTCGAGCAAAATGGAGAGGTTCGCTGTGGCAGGAGCGTGTTGGTCGTTCAGATCAAGGCAAATCTGGAACGATTGGCGAGCACCTCGAGCGTCTTGTTGTGCCTCAAGCAGCACGCCTCTGTTGAACCATGCCATGTCGCATGACGGGTCGAGGGCGATGGCTTTGTTAAACGCAGCAAGAGATCCCTTGACATCCCCTCGTCGGCTGCGTTCTTCACCCACGGTGAGCAACACTTGGACCATTTCCTCTGGGTCATCGACGTCCTCGAGTTCCGGAATGACATTTCGAGGGGGTTGAGGTGGTTCTTCTTCATCGGGTGCCTCATTTACGACCTCCTCGTTTTCCACGGCTTCAAGCGCTTGGTTGACTGATGCCAACGCTACTTCATCCAGTGCGTCGCTGTCATCGCTCGGCACGCTTTCAGAATCGTCGTTGGCAACCATCACGCATCACCGCACCAAAAACCACCGTTAAACCATGCATAAGTCTTGCTTTTCCTTGACCATACAGACGAACCTTACATTCAAGTCATGCCGCCCTGTGCGGGAAACATGTCAGGACAACCCCTGAAAATATTGGGACTCGCTGGGGAGTACCGTGCCACCTCCAAATCCGGTATGTTGGTCAATCAAGCGCTGAACATCGCTGCCGATCGTGGTGCTGAAGTGGTGTTTTGGGACCTTGCGGAACAGCCTCTTCCCCTGGTCGGTGAAGAAGGGTGCTGGACTCATCCGAACGTCAAAGCCTTCCAAACATTGTTGGAATCCTGTGATGCGTTTTTCCTTTCCTCTCCCGAGTACCACGGAACCATGTCGGGTGTGATGAAAAACACCCTCGACTGGATGTACGACAAGCATGTCGGCGGGAAGGTCTTCGGTCTGATGTCAACGCTTGGCGGTGTCACCAACGCCAACACACTCAACCACATGCGGATCACCTTGAGATGGCTCCATGGTTGGCCTGTTCCTGAGCAGTTGGCTGTTGGTCATGTCAAAGAGGCGTTCGACGATGAAGGTCAATTGGATGACGAGGCACTGACGGGGCGACTTGAGAACCTCGTTGAGTCTGTGATGACAGCTGCAGAAAAGTTGCGTGCGTGATATGGTTTCCCCCGAAACGCCGACGCCGTCGTTCACGGACGAATACGGTTCTGTGTACCGTCTCATTGAACCCGGAGCCTTCACGATGGGTGACGAGAGCGGCCGGGGCCATCCCAATGAACAGCCTGCCACGGAAGTGCAGATCAGCGAGCCGTTCTTTCTCGGTGAACGTCCCATAACCCAGGCACAATGGTCGGATGTCATGGGTTCAAACCCCTCGAAATTTCAGGAGGGATGGAGCGCTGGACTCAGGCCGGTTGAACAGGTCAGTCATGAAGATATCATGCAGTTTATCGGACGTTTGAATGTGCGATCTGAGAGTCAATCGTTCCTTGGATTGTTGGGCGAATGGCGATTACCATCCGAGGCTGAATGGGAATACGCTGCTCGCGCCGGAACATCCGGTCGCTGGTGGTTTGGGGACAAGGATGTTGAACTGGACGAACACGGTTGGCATGCTGGAAATTCTGGCGGCTCAACCCGCGAAGTGGGCCTCAAAAAACCGAACCCGTGGGGGTTGTACGACATGAACGGTCTTGTCAACGAATGGTGCAGCGACCACTGGGCAAATTCATACGAAGGTGGAAGGACCCAACATCCGCACGTTCGAGATGCTTCAAATCGCTACGTGGTGCGGGGCGGTGCTTGGTTCACCGAAAGCGATTCAACCCGTAACCGCTCTCGTTCGTTCGCAGCCGAGGACAAGATCAGTGATGGCTTGGGATTCCGCCTCGTCTGGTCACCACTTGATGAGCAACCGATGGCCGATCAGGGTGCTTCTCCATCCAGCGGTCTGCAATCGTAACCATGGTCCTCCGGCGGGACCGACAGCGTTTGATGGTCTGGTGTTTTACCGGGCCCCACCCTCCAGCGTTCGTTGAGGGGTTCTTCAAGCATCAGTGCCAGGTTGTTTGATTGAAACAACCCAATGGCAGCGGCCGTTCGTTGCATGACCGGTGCAATGTTTTCGTGGAAGACTTCATTCATCACTTCACAGATTTCACTAAAGGTTCTCGAGCCATCACACAGTTCCCAGAGCAAACTGTTCATCTGGTCGAGAGGGCGTCGTATCTCTTTTGGCGCCCTGAGAACCTTCGCAAACCAGCCCTCAATCCGACCAAATTGTTTCGGAATCCGTAGTACAATTTTACGACCGCTCACGCCCACGAGACCGGGGTCTTTGTGAACATCGCCAATTCTCGCCCACCATACGGGTGTTCGGCAAGGATATTGCGAGGCGAGTGGGTGGTCTTCAAGCCCTGCCAACCCTTCCACACAACCACCTCAGAATTCAGCCCACGTCCATGCGAGGAGTGTGAGCATCGCAGCCGTTCCGAGAAGTGCAACGGTGCGGGTTGTTTGAACGCGTGTAGAAAAATGCCGCAGGTACCATGTTCCTACACCGCATGCTGCAACCACCACCCAAAGAGCATACCATGCAGGCGGGTAGGTGGCCATGCCTCGGCCTTTTCACAAGGTCCCATCAAGGTATTGCTGTCCGTAATACTGCCACTGCTCTTCGGTCCATCCTGCTGGGATACCACCCTCTGGGACCGGTGGCCCGGATGCGGCCCGATGGTCGGCGCTCTGTGTTTCGGTGTGGCTGGATGCCTCTTCGAGTTCTGGGACTTCTTTTGCCGTTGTTGCGGTCGAAACCGGCGGTCCAGCCGGCTGTGCGACTTCTTGGTGTTCTTCCTCATACTCCGTTGTTCCATTGGGTCGCCTTCGCATGAAGAGCACCGTCAGTGCCAGCACGGCCAGCAAGCCACCTCCTCCGGCCGCCACAAGGGCGCCACTCATCGTGTCCGTTTCGGGTGCTGGTTCAAACGTAAGTGTCAGCGAGTGAGTGTTGAGCATGAAGCCGTCAACGGTTGAAACCGTGACGGTCAGTTCACCTTGTTGTGGACCATCGAGGCGCAAAATTTCACACCGTTGATTCGTTAATTGTGGCGTGATGTGGCCGGGAGAAAGCATCACCTCTACACCAGTTTGATTCACCAAGATTTTGTTGCACGTGACCTGCCACCCAAGCTCACCCTCCATGTTCACAACGATCTGTTCGTTCATGGTTGACTTGGAAGTCACGTTCACCTGAACGGGAGTAGCCGTTCCATGTGGTGTGGCGCCTTCGTTCATCAGCCCAGCTTCTGACTCAAGGCTTCGCTGTTGGTTGAGCATGACGAGGGCTTGTGTTTTCATCTGGACGGGTAAACCCTCGTCGTCCACCACACCAAGGATTTCGAATTCAAGGACAAACCGGGTGTTCAACGATGCGTCCTCTGGAATGAGGACCTCCAGCTGAAGAACTTGAGAACCACCTGCACCGATGAGCAATGGCGAAGGCGCATTTACCGGGAGGTCGGCCCCTTCCACGCTGTAAAACACAACCAAGCCAGGAACAGGTGGCGTGGATGAGACCCGGCCGACGGATGTCAATCCTGATTCAGGTGCGTTCCCATCGTTTTGGATGATGGCCTGTGCGAAGATGGTTGTGCCTGCCATGGCAGCGGTGCTCTGATCAATGAGTTGCAATGAAGGAATCCGAACCGCTTCCGTCGACATGATGACCTCGACGGCGTTGTTCTCTGCCGTGAGGTCTGTTTCCCCGTTTTGATGTAAGAGCTCAACGGTGATGGTGTTCAATCCACCTGCAGGTGAATCCAATGGAATCGACAACCACAGGCTGATGTTTTGCTCGTTTGGGTCCTCCGGCGTTCCATCAAGACGAATGGCCCCAGTGATGTTAACGCCATCCCGTTGGAGCCACCAATCCCACGCTTCGTTGAGATCAACGGGTTGGATGACGGCCATGGCGGGTCCGTTTCCATCGTTGCTGATACGCCATTGCAATTCGTTGGGGACGCCTGGCTTCAGTTTCGTAGGTGCTTCAATCAACGCGAGGTTGAGGTCATGAACGGCCTTCACGCGTAATCCGTCGTAAGACTCGCCCTCAATTTCCATGAAACTGCGCTTGGATTCCAGTACAGGCGTAATCATCGGCCCTGCATCATCCGCCTGTGCGTCTGCAGGAACGTCGATCGTAATCTCAAATGTGGTGGTCGCTCCGGGATTCAATACAGCATCCGGGCGTGTCGGCTGATGGACGATCCATTCTCCGAGTTGCTCAACATCAACTCGCATTGAGAAGATATCTTGCCGCGTCGCATTGTTCCAAATGGTGTATTTCAGTACCACTTGACTTCCCGCGTCAACGTAGCGGATATCTCCTTCATCGTCCATGTCGAGGGCGACATCAGCGATGCTCACCATGGACGCAGAGACGGGAATGGTCTTGACATCGCTTCTCGATGTATCGTTCTGTGAGGTCAGGCTGAGATCAAATTCCACAACAGTGTCAGGCGCAGCATCCGAGGGTGTCATCAGTGTGAACAAGGCTTGGACCGTTTCGTTGGGTCGAAGCAACACCGAACTGTCTTGACTCCACGCTAAACCAACGCTCCAATCATTCGGGATGGTCGCTGTATCCAGTGTCACATCAAAGACATCTGTCGCACCACCTTCGTTTGTTAATCCGACCTCAAAGGTGCACGTGTAACCAGGTGGACAGCTGGGTCTAACGGGCGGTGGAATAATCACGGGAATTCGGTCGGCTTTGACCAAAAATTGGACAGGGAGGACGGCATATACACTCGGGTATTGAACCGATGTGATGTTGACCGTCATTTGCTGGAACCCAAGGCTGGCATTTGCGTCGGGTTGAATCATGATGCTGAAACTTGCAGGGTTACCGGGGCGAGAAAGCAATCCTCCATTCGGATCAAAACTCGTGCCAGATGGTCTCGTGTAGTACGCATCCCACCCTTGGGGCAGGCCCTCCAAGCGGGGGATGAACGTTTCAGAGATGTTTCCGGTGTTGATGATGTTGAGGGAGATGTTACCCCATTCGCCTGGAATGGCTCCGTTGGTTGAGATGCCCTGAGCAGAGACACTAAACTCCTCGGGACGCACCTTCTGTTCGTAGACAAAAACGATGTCATCGATGTAAAAGCCGATGTCCGTTCCAGTAGCATCGGACGTAAACTCGAACTTGAACTGCGAGTTGGCATGAAACAACTCATCGGCAACTGGAATTAACGGTGAGTTGTGACCCTTGTTCGAGACGCTGAACGTCTGCCAGTTTGCACCGTCCGTGAAGACGTTGTCGATCGTTCCTGTGATTGAACCTACCTCGGACCATGCGCCGAAGGCGTTTTTTCCGTGGATGGTCAGTTTATCGTTTGCTGCCGTTGAGCCAGTGTAGAAAAACGAGACACCGTTGGTCCTTGATGGGTTGTTGAGCGCGTCTGACATGTCCATCACGGGCGTGGTCAAGGCAGCGATCACGTTGTTGTTGTAATTCGACGATTGTCCGTTTCCAGCATGGCAACTTCGCCCTTGTGAAATCGATGTGTCGGTTGAGAGCATCCAGCCACTTCCAAACGACCACGCAGTTGAAGAATCGCAATTGAAGTAGGTATGCCCAACGGTGAACGGTTGTTGCCGTGCATTGTTGCTTGGGTTGTCGTCGGAAACCGTGGGGGTTGCTTGAACCGCGAGGGTGTGGTTTCCTGCATAACCCGGAACAACCTGCACGTTGACCGTGTTGCTGCTTCCTCCTTGAAGGGCTGCCATTTGGACGGTCGAATTGGCGAATTCGAAGTAGTCGTAGTCGTCATGGAGCAGCAGTACGTTCACATCGATGGTTCCAGATGTTGCCGTTCCGATGTTTTCGACCGTGATGGTCAGGCTTGCTGAGGTGTTCACCATGGCATCGATGACAAAGAGCTCAGCAGGGCGATTGAATCCGAAGATTGGATGGTTTGAAGAGAACATCTTGTATTTCGCCTCGTCGGCGCTGTTGGTGTATTCCACGCTCACGGATACAACTCTGAGGTCCACGCCTGTTGGATTGGTTGGACTCCCGTACACCGTTTGTTCGGCAAGAAGGTGAGGGCCTGCGACGGACATCGAACTCAAGACAAACAACAGCACGAGCGCGGTTGCAGCGGATTTCATCGGCCCCACATTTGGGGTATGTTGGTCTATCTATTTAGTGCCAATGTCGTGCTTTTATCAAGCATCATCCGCCTCGATTGTGGCTTCGACTTGGGCCTTGGCCAACTCAAGTTTCGCTTCGTCTCGCTTTTCTTTTGCGCGTGCAGCAAAATACACGGTAAAGGACGGAATCAGGACCATCGAGAAACACCCTACGACGGCTGCGAGTGCCCAGAGGAACTCGGTGCCTGCATCGACGGAAAAGACCTCGACGCTGCCAAACGCTTCATTGACGGTTTCTGCAGAAATGCTCGGTTCTGTTGTTCGATCTCCTTCCTCCACGATTTCAATTCTGATGATCGATGGTGAGTGCGTGTAAGCGATGGCGTTTCGCGCTTTCTCTTCTGCTTCTGCGAGATCTTCAGCAAAGATGGAGCCGTTGGACCGTCGCGCAGGGTCAACGGATGTCAGTGCGTGGAATTCAATGGTACCCCCGTCTTCGGATGTTCGCTCGTGGGAGGATGCGTAATCACACAAATCGGCACACGAGAATTCTTCCTCGAGAGGGTTTTGAAGGTCGTAGGTGTTCCCGAGAAGTTCATGGCTGTAGAGCATGGCGACGTTGGTCACTCTCAGTACGGCTCCAGGAGCCAATTCCGTAGCGGTGATGTTCACCCATGTGAGGTTGGCATCGTTGGCGATGACTTGCCATGCCCACGTGGTGGTGTTGGTCTCCTCGTCATAGGTTCGAACAACGTCCTGGTCGGCCTCAGCAGCGTTGTATTGATCGACGGTGGGCTCGGTTTGGTAAATGTAGACCGACGGCGATACCGTGGCGCCGTAAACGGCGTACGACAGCATGAAGATCAGCGTCAAGGACAATCCAATCAGGGTCCTCAAGAGGTTGGGGTTTTGTGCCAACGCTTTCTTCATTGGTCCAACCAACGAACGGCTGTTTTAGAAGGCTTGTATCCGATGGGTTGTGTGGCCCAAATCGGTTTGGTCTGAACGAGGGCTTGACCCGCTGTTTTCATATAGGGGCGGACGGTCGGCAAGTTGCTTGGTGTATCACGATGACGACCGTCTATGACATCCCCGCAGATCTCTTCAACCCGGCGCTTGCCGAAGCCATGGCTGAACAAAAGGCCGTTTCAATGCCTGACTGGGGGCAATATGTCAAGACGGCAGTCGACCGAGAGCGCCCGCCAACCCAAGACAACTGGTGGTACCTACGCACCGCCGCCATCCTCCGTAAGGTGGCTCGCAACGGCCCGGTCGGTGTGACCCACCTCGCCCAAGCCTTCGGCGGCAAGAAGGACAACGGTGCCATGCCCAACACGCCAGGCGTTGCTTCGCGACACATCATCCGCACGGCTCTTCAACAACTTGAGGATGCCGGGTTGGTCGAAAAAGTCCCCACCAAAGAGGTGGAGGGCGTTGACGGAAAAGTGCAACTTTACTCAGGTCGCCGAATCACGGCTGCCGGTCAGAAACTCGTTGATAACGTGGCCCATTCCGTTCGCGAAGAAGCCGAAGCACAGTACCCCGGCCTTGCCAAGTATTGACCACGGGAAGTGAGAGCGTGACCACCATGACGGCCAACCACGATGACGAGTTGGCCGCCCTCCGTGCACGCCGCATGAAGGAAATTCAAGATCAACTCCAGGCACAGGCTGCCCAGCAACTTGAAGCTGAAACCCAAGCACAACAACATGCCGCTGAGACTGCAAATGTTGAGGCCATCCTTCGTCGTCATCTCACGCCTGACGCCCGAGCACGCCTTGCTCGCATCGCCCTCGTTGAACCCAAGCGAGCGGCCTCGATCAAGGCCGACTTGGCCGCCATGGCCGAACAAGGGGGCTTTGAAAGCCCCATGAGTGATGCTGCCCTCAAGCAGATCCTCACCCAACTGTCCAAGAGCCGCAGCAATGCGTCCGTTAGGAGAATCTGAGAAGGTGCTCGAAATGTCAAAAAATAAGCCAGCAGCAAAGAAAATTCGCCTCTTGAAGGCAGGAAAGCAGAACCGGCGTGTCCCCGTGTGGGTCATGCTCAAGACCGACCGAAACACGGTATCGCACCCCAAGCGACACCAATGGCGACGCAGCAAGTTGCAGCGATGAGGTGAGATGAATGGCACGCCCCAATGAATCCGAACTCATCGTTCCCCTGCGCAACGCATGGAACATCACCCGATACAAGCGAGCACCTCGCGCCATGCAAATCATTCGAGAGCAAGTCATCCGCCACCTGAAGGTGCGAGAGGATGAGGAACTCTACATTGACCCCGAGGTCAACGAACACATTTGGAAGCGAGGCATTGAGAATCCACCACGTAAGGTACGTCTCTTGTGCATTCGCCACGACGAGCCCGACTTCCCCGTTGAAGTGAAATTGATGAAGGAGTGAAATGCATGGGAAATATTCGTCCAAGTTTTATCAAAATCCGAGCCATCCGTCTCTGTGAGGAACACGGTGAGAAGTTCACCGATGACTTCGACCACAACAAGCACATGGTGTCCGAACTCACCGATGTCTCATCGAAGAAGCTCCGCAACTGGATTGCAGGCTACGTCACCCGCTACCGACAACGCCGCACCGATTGATGGTGTTTGCGTGCCGATTTGGGTTGACTGGGACCGTCAACCGGTCAGCGTCCATGGAGAAGACCAGGAAGAGCTCGAACGCTTGATCCTCCATCTTCGCCAGCAGCACAATCTTCGGAAACGCTCGCTGGTCATGGCTGATCGTGAACACGGCGGTTTTCTCTTCTTTTTGTACCAGTCATGCGACCCCCGCTGGATCGCCGCTTTTCTGAGTGAGGAGGGTGAGTAAACGATGGGCGAGCGCCAAGACATTCCACTTCCAACGGGGCGATTCGCCCTCACCGTTGTTCTTGTTGGTGTCACGCACCCGGGTAATCTTGGCGCCATTTGCCGGAGTATGCTGAACTACGGGTTCGATGATCTGCGTTTGGTCAACCCTCGCTGCTCCCCTACGGACGGCGAGACACGAGCACGAGCGAAACATGCGGCCCGTCTTCTTGACGAGCTCAACGTTTACGATACCATTCAAGACGCCACGGCCGATTGTTCGGCCGTGGTAGGAACTTCCGGCAAGCGTGAGGTTGGGGAAAAAACGCTCTTCCGCCACTTCCTGTATCCTTGGGACATGGTTGAGCGATTGGCCCAGGCCGGTGGCCGTGTTGCTGTTGTCTTCGGCGAAGAGGGCAAGGGGCTCTCGACCTCAGACCTTGAGCAATGCGATTTCTTTGTCACGCTCCCTACATGGGAAGGATACCCGATTGCCAACCTCAGTCATGCCGTGAACGCTGTCCTGTACGAGGTCCACCGGTCTCGAGTCCTTGAGCGGCAAGGTGTTGATCCCGGATTGCCCGACATTGTTCCGCTCCAACCGTCCCTTGAACCGAAAGTGCGTGAAATGTTGATCAGAGCCATCGAGCAATTTTCGGCTGCGACTGGAACTTCAGAAGCACGTCGTTCCTCTGTTGAGCAAACCCTCAAACGAACCTTGTTGAAAGGTTCTCCAAGCACCGAAGAATCAACGCGGTTGATCGGTGCCCTTGTTGAGGCGACCACAGCGATGGAGTTTGCCGCTGGCGACGAATCATGGCGGAAGGAACATCGGCGTAAATTACGATAGGTTCGGGCGCCATGTGGCCACGGATTTTGGGGTCTCCCTGCAGTGCATAGCGACCAACCGGAGACGATTACCATACGCCGAGGTAATGTGGGGGGCGACGGCATCAAACGCCCACTTTGCAAGGTTTTCAGCCGTTGGGATAAACGGCACGATCACCGTACGGTGTGAATCACCCATGTGCTGACAGGCTGCAATGGCATCTGCATCGCCTTCATAGACAACAAAAGCATGGTCGATAACATCGTGCACATGCTCCATGAGAATGCTGCTAACATCGGAGAAATCCATGAGCATGCCTTCCTCTGAAACACCCGACACGTTCACCACATCTCCCTCAATTTCCGCTTCAAAACGATAACGGTGGCCATGGAGATGTCTGCACTTTGATTTGTGGTTTGGGACCCTGTGCCCGGTGTCTGTCTCTACGTATCTTCGAATCGTTGTTGTCATGCCTGTTCACCGTCCTGTTCCTCAAACACCATGGAGGCTGAATTGATGCAGTACCGTTCACCACCGTACGAAGCGGGTCCGTCGTTGAACACGTGCCCCAGATGGGCATCGCACGAGCTGCATCGAACCTCAATTCGATGCATTCCGTGAGAGTGATCTTCAACGCGAAGAATGTTGGCATCGGTGTGTTCTGTATGGAAAGATGGCCATCCACATCCAGAGTC
>DAET01000061.1 GCA_002497765.1 Euryarchaeota archaeon UBA486 | reverse complement strand
GCCAGCGTGTCCCACCGGACCAGTGCCACGCCGTATTCCGGCGACCTTCGCCTCCGCTGGGACGGCTTGCTGCAGGGCGAGCCGTGGCGAGGCGGCGAGACCGTGACCCTCGTGGACGGGATGCTGTCCACATCCATCCCCACACCAGAAGCATCCGGCCTGGTCCAAGACATGACCTTGATGCTGTGGGACCCGCTCGAAACTGAGCTCCTCAGTGTCTACGACATGCCCGTGTTCCAACTGGACTTTGACGCACCCGAACTCCTGCCCTCGGCCATCACCGACACCATCTCAAGGTACAAACTCGAGGAAGTTGAAATCGGTGTCAACATCGCTGAAGGTCAAGCATGGTCGAGCGACGTGAAACTCACCTGCCAAATTCGTTCCCTCGCACAATCCTGGGAGCCCGTCAGCCTTGTTCGAAACTCGACGACGGTCTTCGACGGGAAGACCATGTTCAGTTTCATGTTCGATTTCAGTGAACTGGGCGACCCTTCCCAACTGTCGCAGCAGGCCGACCTCAATTGCTGGGCCGAAGGGGCGGATGATTCGGGGTGGGACCTGGTGTCCTCCACCGGAAATTCAGAACTCGATCCGTGGCTTGAAGCACCGCTCAACAACATTGGGCCTGACCTCGCATTGGAAAACGTAGAACTCACTGGTGATCTCGAGGCCGGCGAGAACATCCGCCTGTCCTTCTTCGTGGTGAACGGTGGAGAACAACTGCCCACGCCTTTCAACGCCACCATCGAATTGGTTCAGGGCGATGAGCGCACGATGGTGGGACGTTCGGTGTTTTATTCCATGGACGCCAACACAGCGAAGTCCGTCAAGCGTTCTTTTACCGCACCCGAAGGCGACTGGACCCTCGAAATCACCGTTGACAAGGAAGGCTTGGTGTGGGAAATCGATGAGACCAACAACGTGTGGTCTACGAATGTCACCGGTTCATCCGGTGGATTCGGTGCCGTCGCCATGACGCTGGGTGGTGTGGGTTTGCTCGCACTCCTTGGTGCAGGCGTGGTGCTGCGCCGTCGAACGCCTTCTGGCATTGAAGAAGACGTGGCAGCAGCGCTGGAAGCGACCGGGCAGGTGGCGGCCGCACCTGCCTCGAGTGATTCGGGCAACAACCCTCCCGCCTCGCCGGCCGCCGCAACCGCTCAACCGCCAAAGAAGCGAGGCCCACCCGGTGGAAAGATCGCCTCCAGCCCGGTGAAAACCCCCGGCCGTGGACCACCGCGGGGTCCGCCCAAGGCCGCTGAAAAGCCATCGGCGACGCCGGCACCAACGCCCCAAGAAATGGCAGCGCAGCACATGGCGGCGCTTGGCGTTCCAGCCCAAACGGCATCTGAAGAACGAGTAGCTGATTATTCACAACTGCCCGGAGGTGGCGAGTATGAATACACGGCAGAAGGTACCTTCTACGTCGGAGCGACCTGTGGTCGTTGGCGGCTGAACGAAGACAAATCCTTCACCAAACTCAGCGATGAACTTTGATGCCTACCTTCATGAAGGCTCCACGCCTCCAGCCTCCCATGAGTGAGGACATGGACGATGTTCGCCGTGCCCTCACCATCGTGTTCCGTGGTGCGGATGGGTTAGCCCGACCCGACGTTGAACGAGCGTTTTCCTTTGACATGGAGTGGGTGGCCCCGCACGAAGCCGAAGACGTCGTGAACGCCCTGTTGGCCGCCGGTTGGCTGGAAGAGCGAGGCGCTGAACTTCACCTTGCGGTTCCTCTCGGCACGGTCGACGTTCCGTTCGGTTGGTTTCCTCGCCCCACTCGCCTCTTACGCCCGGTTCCGGCTTCCTCTGTAACCGATGACTCGGAAGCTGCCTTACCTTCATCAACGCCGACCACGGCACCTTCGTCTGGCACCGCATCGGCCATGGCGGTCGCTCAAGGACCCACCCGTCCAGCCTCGACCGGCGACCCCCGGGCACGATTGACCCAGCGTGTTGCGAGGTTCATCGCTCGGCAAAGCGGTTTGGAACTCGAAGAATTGCACCGTCGAGCGGACCGCAAGACCAAGGCGTTCCAACTCATCACGCCTTGGATGGCCTACGCCTTGGTCGCACGGGAACAGGGGCTGGTCATGGACGACATCGTCAAGGCGCTCGATGTGGTCTAATCCGAAGCATCGTCAACCAGCGATTCTTGACCACGGGCCGATAGTTCGACCAGCACCGGTAGCACCATCAGCGCCAGCACCAGTGAGAACAGCACCGTGATGGCGGTGATCAACCCGAAGTCCTGAATGATTGGCATCGGCGAAAACAGCAGCACGGCGAAGCCTGCCATGGTGGTGGTAGCGCTCAGCATCAAGGCCACGCCGGTCGTATCCAGCGCTTCTTCAAGGGCACCCCAGTGGTCACCTCGCTTCTTGAGTTCGACCTCAAATCGTCGCCACATGTGGATGGAGTAATCGATCCCGATGCCCAAGGTGAGCGCCGTGACCATGACCGTCAGAACGTTCCACTTCAGGCCGATGAGGGCCATGGAACCCACCACCCAGAGGGAGGCAATGCCCACAGGGAACAGGACGATGATGGCCGGCATAATGCGTCGTGTGAGCAGGAAGAGCACGAGGAAGGAGACGATGAGGGAAATCGCCGTGCTTTCGATTTGGGTGGTCGTCAACCCGTTCAGCACCGTCTCGAGCATCACCAAATCACCGGTGACATGGAGCACAGCGTGGTCTTTGAGTTGGTATTTCAGCGTCCCCGAGTCTTCGGTGGAACCCAGAATACCGATGAAATTGTCAACCACACGACTGGACTCAACGGAGGTCGACGCTTCCACTCGAATTTCATGACGCAGGTGGACGATGGACGCCCCCTCAAGGTGAACGGTTTGACCGATGCGTTCGCTCCACGTTTCGCCCGTCAAGGGGTCGGCCACGCTGTCGTTGGCTGAGAGTGCGAGGAAGAAGGCACCCAACTCCACAGGTTGTGAACGGTCAATGGGGTAGACCTCGCCGGCGAAGACCTCCAAATTGTGGGCGTTGCCCAAACTTTCGTTGCGAAGAATGGCGTCTCGAATCAACGGGTAGGGGCCTTCGTAGGTGGGCGAAGGAATCCGGAAGTTGGTGCCCACCACATCGTTGTTGGATTTGAGGTCGAAATGGAAGTTCCTCAGTTCGCTCAGGAGATCGAGGTCCCCCGGAATGGTGTCTTCTCCTTCTGCGGGCTCCATGAGGAGGTGAATCACCTTCCAGCCAGCGCTTTCGTAACTGGTGGTCAAATCATCACGAACGCCCATGATGGCCATGTCTTCGTTGACAAAGTCGGCCAGGTCGAAATCCGTCTCCAACGATGCCGCACCGTAGACGGCGAGGCCGGAAATCAGCACCGTGACCAGAATGACGCCAACTTGTTGCTTCTTCTGCACCCTGACGATTTGCTTGGACAGCACCGGGAAACGGAGAGAAGGACGGGCTTCACCGGGTGCTTTCTTGGAGAACACCACGTGGAGCGCACCGACGAAGACGGTCGAGGAAATGAAGGCCGAGACCACACCCAAGGACAAGGCGTAGCCCAAGACCGCCAGCGGCGGGAGCGGGGAAATGACGTTGGCCATGAAGGCCGCCACCGTGGTGACCACGGCCAGGGAAAGCGGCATCGAGAGGTGGCCACACGCACGCAACCACGATTCAGCCACGGTGGGGTATTCGTCCCTGAACGAGCGTTGAGCACGCTGCAAGTGGATGGCATAGTCAATGCCGAGGCCCAACACGAGGGGCGCCACGGTGGCCTCGAGGGCCGTGAACCGAGCACCTGAGATGTTCAGAATGCCGTACGTCCAAATGAGGGCACTTGTGAGGCCGACGAGCGGGAACGCCACGCTGGAGAGGGAACGGAAGGCCACCGACAGCATCACGACGACCACGGCGAAGGCCAGCAACACGAGCAAGAGCAAGTTGTCGAAGGTGCCTTCGTCAATGTCGTGGGCCAGCAAATCGTTGGAAATGACCTCGTAGGTCAACGTCGAGGTGGAAGAACGCTCTGAGAAAACGTCACGCAATTGGTCTTGGAGCATCCGTCGTGGCGTTTCGTCGAGGTCGGGGTCGATCTCCAGCACCCACAACGTCGAGGAAGCGGTTGGTGCTGCCGTGCCCGTGCCATCGTCAAGGTAAACGCACACGGGCTCGTAGTCGAGGTCGTTGTGCAGCAGGGCGGAGGAGGCGTAAGTGGCTGCCGAGAGAAGTTGGTCGTCGGCGGTCAGGCCACAGGTTTCGTTGTCGTCGAACAGAGCGTCAATGACGCCCGACCAGTCCTCAAACGAGGCGAGGGCGGCTCCACCGCCCTCTTCGTCGAGGGCCAACTGGAGGATGCCAGGTGCCGTGGTCCACACCGAGACCATGTTCTCACGCTTGGCTGCCTCATCTTGGAAGTGGGCAAGGTCGTCTTGCATGGCCTTCATGGCGTCAAGGGCCAGCACGTTGGAGCCGTCGTCCGTGGTCACGTGCACAAACAGCGGTCGCATTTCGTTCGGGAAATGGTCGTGAATACGGTCGTGAGCTTCCGACGCCTCTGTTTCGGGCGAGAAATCGTTGAGATCGGTCTGAAACGTGGGCGGTGAAACGTACAGGTTGCCAGCGAGCACCAAGGTGAGGATGGAAAAGACACCGACGATGAGAGGTGCCGCCCGACTGAACGCCGGCGCCGCCTTCGCAAGGCGTTCCTCTAGGTCCGCCTTATCCATGTGCCAGCGTTGGCCATGGAGCATAAAAACCAACAGGTGTGCTGTGGTCCTGAAGTGGCTGCTTCAAGGTAAACCACGGCACCGTCGGACAAGAAGGTTCAAAACAAGGGGGCAGGTCGCAAGGTCGGTTATCATGGCTGTTACCGTCCTTTTGAAAGAGAAAAACGAACTCCGCCTTCGTATCATCGGCGAAAGCCACACCGCTCTGCAAGTGCTTCGCGAGCGACTCAACAACCACAAGGACGTTGATTACGCCAACTACTTCCCCGGCCATCCCGAACTTGACGACCCTGAATTCTACATTCGCACCACGTCCAAAGCCGGCGTAGAAAAGGTGCTGACCGACATCATCGGCGGCGTCGCCACCGAGTTTGACGACGCAACGCTCTGAAGCCCAGGTCGTTCCCATGTCCGACCCCATCGCACAAGCCATCGGCTTGCAGGGGTATGCAACACCGCACGAAGGCATTGGTGGCATCATCAAAGCCCGCGTTACCGACTTCCGTGTTGAAGAAATTGCAACACCAGTCCACCATGACAACCGTGGTCGTTTCACGGTGGCCAAGATCACCCTCACGAACTGGGAAACCAACCGGTTCTGCAACCAACTCTCGGCCAAACTCCGCATCCCCCGCAACCGTGTGTTCTTCGCCGGTACCAAAGACAAACGGGCCGTGACCTCCCAACTCTTCGTCATTGACGCTCCGATGAACAAGGTGGCCGAGGTGGAACTGCCCGACGTGGAAATCGAAGTTCTCGGCCGCACCCACCAGAAGATTGGGTTTGGCAACCACCGTGGCAACCGTTTCACCATCGTGGTTCGAGGATGCTGCCACCCCGACGGGACACCCATGACCGATGACGAAGCCATGGCTGAAGTCGAGCGCATCCAGAACGACATGGAAGCCTCATTGGGCGGTCAGCGATTCCCCAACTGGATCGGACCGCAGCGATTTGGCTCGGGCCGTCCGGTCACCCCGCACGTTGGACGCCACGTGGTCAACGAAGATTGGGAACAGGCCGTGATGACCTACCTGTCGATGGAGGGGCCCAACGAGGAAGAAGAAGCGCAAGCCATTCGCAAGCAGATACGTGAGAACGGACTCGATGAAGGCCTCCTTGAAAGCCTGCCCCGCTGGATGGGGTTCGAGCGACGAATGATTGAGCACCTGCTGTCCAACCCGGACGACCACGTTGGAGCGTTTCGAAAACTCCCCACCAACCTCCAACTGATGACCGTTCACGCCCTGCAATCCATTGTGTTCAACAAGTCCCTCCAGCGCCGCCTTGAGGAGGGGCTTCCGCTCTCCCGCCCGGTGGTTGGCGACATCGTGGGTCGCATTGACGAAAAGAGTCAACTCGACGTGAATTCGTGTGTCGTGGTGCAAGAGCGCACCCTCAACCGCATTGGACGAAACTGCGACCTTGGCCGATTGGCCACGACCGGCCCCCTGCCGGGCAGCGAGATCTCCACCTGCGAGGGCCAACCTGGCGGACTCGAGCAAGCCACGATTGACAGCGAAGGGTTGGGAAGCGTTTCATGGAACGTGGAAGCGGTTCCACGCTTGTCCAGCAAGGGAACGCGCCGAGGCCTCGTGGCCGAGTTCAAAGAGTTCTCCGTGGACACCGTCCCGATTGCCGAAGGCAGCACGCTGGGCAAGCGCTGGGAGAACGGTCCAGGCGAGGGCGACCGATGGCATCCCGAGGGTGCTTGTGTTCGATTTCGATTCACGCTGGGCTCTGGGAGCTACGCCACGGTGCTGCTTCGTGAGTTCATGAAAGGGCCGCTCTCCAACATGGGATGAGGGTAAGCGTTGCCGTGGGTAGGGTTGCATATGGCCCATAGAGGACCCATGTGTATAGACGAGATGAATCGAAGGGTGTTATGGAGACCCCCTCTTGAAGAGGTGTTATTCCTATATCCACTAGCCACAAATGAAATTAATCCAGAAAATGAGGTTAATTACCAGCCACTAAACGCGAATAAATTAAACCAAACCACAAATGAAACACCCAATAAAAACACTAGCAAAGTACCATACATCATAACTCTCTTGTTGCTGGTGTATTCGTAGATCAGGAACCCAATCGCCACCAGTGGTGTTATAATTAGGAGAAAAATAAATTTCTTTGCCCCACTTGAAGTATCTGGTAAAAATAGCAAACCAATAATTGCAGGTACAAGTGGCGCGAAGAAGCCTATCAGGAAGGGCCACAAACGAGATGATTGTCTGTCAGATTCCATACCAACGGCACCTAGGGTTTTATTAATTTAATTTTTAGCCCTGCATGATTATAGTCACTTTTCCAAGGGGTCCCCTTGTATGTACATACAGATACGTGGGTACCATTGTGAATGAACACCGGGGTTAATTGACATCCCAGAACGTTTCTTTCTGGCTCGATTTATGCTCCAGGTCGCGGTCGTAGACCAGGTACGTTGTGTCGTCCGTTTCGAAGCGGTTCAAGTCTCCATCCCGGTGTTGAGCAACGATTTTGCTCGTCGTGACCTTTTTTGTGAAGTTGTTGCGGTGGTCTGGAATCAGGCCGTTGAGCCGTTGGTCTCCGAATGCTGCTTCTCTCATCCAGACTTCTTCTTTGGTGCTGGCTCGGATTTCAAAATCAATGCGCTCTTGCAAGGCGTAGCCACCGTCCGAGAAGAGACGGAGGCTCCAAGCCCCCTGTTCTTGGCCGGGAAGGGTCGCATTACTGATGTCGATGTCCCTCAGATAGTGCCAGCGGTCGCCGTGGTCGCGGTCGTCCGCACTCGCCGGATAGAGGCCCACCCATGCATCGTTGTGCTGTGGAGGATTGGTGATGCTGAATCGGACGGGTTGACGATGATTGAACGACAGCACCTCGAGCTTCGTTGAAGCGCTACCCGCACCTCCTGTTCCCGCCACGGACGCAGGTCCTTCCGTGGACCCCATCCGGATGGCCGCAGCCACCGACATAAACAGTGTAAAGCCGCCAACGCACATCAGCATCGCACCCGGAATTATCATGGCGAGTCTGTCCTCAGACGTGGATGTGGATCCTACTATGAGAAGCGGTAAACCGAGAAGCATCAAGAATATACCAAAGAAAGCTGCGAATCCGATTCTTCCACGTCCCGGCTTTTGAGCCGCCTCAACATCGAAGTCTTTCCTTGCGTGAAGCGTGTATCCTCCGTCAGAGAACACACGTATGCTCCGAGGGCCTGCTGCCCGCTTGGGGAACGACACGTTGTTGACATCGATGTCACGAAGCCATTTCCACCGATTGTTCTGCGCTCCATGGTCCCGGTCGCTCGCATTTGGCGGGTAGATGCCGACCCAAGCATCGTTGTGGTTTGGTGGACTATTGAGTTTGAAACGAACGGGCTTACCG
>DAET01000005.1 GCA_002497765.1 Euryarchaeota archaeon UBA486 | reverse complement strand
CATCAAAATGTCGCCAACTCGAATGGGTCCGACGACGTTTCGGCTGATGATGCGGCCGACGTCCCGAGGGTTGGGGGCATCGTTGACACGCACCTTGACTTGCGTAGCTTCACCGGTCATACCGGTTCGTCCCACGATTTCGACCACTTCTGCTGGCCATCCACCAAGTTCTTCACTCATGTTCAATCAACTCGTGGTCGTGGTTCAGTTCTTGAGGCCCTTGATTTCCTCAACGACTTCATGGAATTTCTCTTGGGCGCCTTTGGTGATCTCCATCACAGCGACGGAGGCTGCGGAGGTGTCCTTGGGCATGCCGATGGCTTTGGCGAGGAACTCTTGACTTGGCACGTAGCCGAAGGGGATGTCTTTCTCAGCGCAGATGAGAGGGATGTGGGCCAACAACTCGGGTGGGTTCACATCTTCTGCGAGGATGATGAACTGGGCCGTACCGCGCTCGGCGGCTTTGGTCACTTCGTTGCTTCCTTTCTTGACACGACCGTTCTTGTTGAGGTCGATCATGTCGTAGATTTTGTTGGCTAGGTCTTCTGGGGTTTCAAATTGCACGTGTACACTCATTGGAATCACTCCTTCCTCGTGATAGGGGCATCCCTCCGCACGACCTCGCGGATATAAACACAACGGAAGCCGCACGGGCCTCTAAATTCGGCCCGCTCCTTGCGAAATCCACGCAGTCTGCCGGTTTTCACGAAGAAAGACCGAGTTCGCCAAGGACCTGCTCGACGCCTCGGGCCAGCGCCGGACCGCCCGAAATCACGTCCCTGGCGTTGGGCAGCGAGCCGGTGGCGTGCACACCGTCCACATAACGGAGAAGGCGTGCGATGGCGCCGCCGGTGAAAAGCCCATGACTGCACGCAGCGTGCACCTGAACAGCCCCTTGACTCCGAAGGGCTTCAGCTGCTCGGCAGATGGTGCCACCCGTGGCGATCATGTCGTCCACAATGGCCACGGACTTTCCAGCCACATCGAGGTCCTTGGCCTGGTGAACGATGGTGTGGGCGTCAATACGGGTTTTCTCGAGGTAGGAGAATTCACAATCAATCTGCTGGGCCACGCTCGATGCACGGTCAATGGCGCCTTTGTCCGGTGAGAGAATGAAATCTGGACCCACCGTTTCTTTGAGATGTTGCGCCAGTTCAGGCATGGCGCTGGTAAAGGCCACGGGAATGGACATGTCGCTGAGGACGGCTGGAGCATGGAGGTCAAGGAGGACCATCCCGTCGCATCGACTGCCCAACATCTCTGCGATGGCTCGGGCCGAAATGGACTCTCCGGGCTTGAAGCGCTTGTCCTGGCGGGAATAGCCAAAATAAGGAATCGCCAAAATGACGCCTTTTCCGACATCAGGGAGGGTCTGAGGGCCGATTTCTCGCAAATTTTGCAAACGGCCACCTCGGACGTCCTGAATGGCGTCGAGCATCAAGAGCGTCTCAACGATGCCGGAGTCGGGAAAGGTGTTCGATACCAAGACCACCGGTTCCTCCCTGAGGGCTTCGATGGTTTCGGTCGGAATTCGAATGTAGCCTTCCGTGTCGGGGAAACGACGTGTTTCCAACGGATGGTGGGCCCAGCCGAGTGCGTCAGCAAGTTGCTTGGCCATGATGCCTGCGTTGCTGCCAGATACGACGACCATGCCATCCCCTTGGACTGTTCCAACGGCTGGCCCTTCATCTTCTTTGCGAGCCGCTTCAACCAGGAGAGTGGTGCGCGAGGCAGGACTTGAACCTGCGACCTCCCGGTTATCAGCCGGGTGCTCTAACCGACTAAGCCACCCGCGCAAGGGTAAACTCGCCGACTTGACCCCCCGTCATAAGCATGACGGCTCGCGATGCAGTGCTCCGGTTCGAACCGGCTCACTCTTCTTCCATGCTGTTGATCGTGATGTACGAAGGCAACTGCATGACCTTCTCGAACGTACGAGAGAGGACGACTTCGTCCAGGCGCTCTCGGGTTCGAGCCAGGGCAGTGATCGGGATGCGGATTTGTTCATCCACGCCGAATTCCATCTGCATGCGCATGCGGGTCGTGACGATGACGCCCTTGTAGGTGCGCTTGACACGGAAGAGGCCGGTGATGACGCCGATTTCTTCGCCTTGGTTGTCCAGAACGGCTCGGTCCAACATCTCGTCAGGAGCGTAAAGCTTCTCGTCGATGCGGACGGTGTTTCGCCAACGGCGCTGCAGTTCTCGCATGGATTTCGACAGCTTCACGGTCCCGTCGCCACGGATGCTGTGCACCAGTTCTTTCGGCAGCGGCGCCAGTTCCGCAGGTTTTCGCATGTATTCGTCAGCAACGTCGGGCAACACTTGAATCCGCATGGACTTCACTCGTGCCTCGTTGGGGTGATGACGTTCACCCACAATCGTTCCTACTTTCGTATCGTTGACATAGACATCTCGTTGGAGCAACTCCTGGATGTCGTAATCTGTGTTTTTCATTTCCCATCTCTCCTTGCCGATTTTGTTCGGCTTACCCTTTGGTCGACCTCGGCACCTAATATATTCTTCCCCTTTGAAAATATCATTTCCAATTGTATTTGACGCATAATTTCTATTTCAACCAATTGAAATATAGAAAAAAATTTGATTTTTGAATGTCGCATAACGCGTCGAATTTCAATTTGAATCTCCTCTCTTAGCAAACCAGAATTGGTTCGTTTTTCAGTTGGAACCTCCGCCTTTATCGATCCTTATTTTCCGAACCGCTCCGCGGCTCAAAAAATTCGAGAATTTACAGATTTTTCAATTGAAAAAAGTGAAATTTACCCTGTTTTTTTGACGAGAAAAGCTGGCGCCCTCCACGAACCCATCTGCCGGGAGCCTTGATGAATCAGCATCCGTTGCTACGACCATGAGCGCACGGTGTGTCTTGACCCACCCCTTGCACCCTCTATCGCAGGCGATCTTCGCAAGAGCTGCGCTCGATGGCGTGAATTTTCTGGCCACCCCAGCGGCGTGCGCTGAGCTGCGCTTGGGCCATGTTCCTGTCCTGGCTGCCTTTCCGGAGGCCTTGACGGCGCTGACCGATGAGGAACACCTGCTCATGGGCCGTGAAGACGCCCAGGTCGTCCAACTTCTCATCGGCATGGAGTCAAAACCCGCCACAGGGGTTCAATCCCGATTGATTCGACTCGTGGAAGGCTATCAAGAAACAAGCCCAAACGAGGATGAAATCACCGTGCACCTGCACGATGTGCTCCCGCCGGAACGAGGCAGCGAACGTGAAGCAATGTTTCGTCGATGGATGGAGGCCGGCCGGGCTGGAACGCTGCCCGATCTGGACGAGCAACACTTCCATTGGTGCGACCTCAGCGACGTTGCGGCTGCTGTGGCCGGTTTACTGAAACACCCATGCAAAGACGGCACGTACCACATGTCGGGACGACGGGCATGGACCATGGGTGAGACGTGGCAGGAATTTGATGCGCTGGTCCAGCGGACCATCGCCGGCCAGACGGGCAAGTTTGGCACCGAACACCTCGAAGCAAGGGGCGTGCCCAGCGTCGAAGCAGTTCCCATTCGGGACGGAGAAACCGAGCGCGTTCGACCTGATTTGGGACCGCTTCATGCTGCGTTAACCGATGCCAACGGCGAAGGCTGGCGACCAAAAACACCGCTGCGGCAGAGCTTGATGATGGTCATCGCTCAACTGTCCGAAGCTCAAACCTCGTGAGGCTCACTGAACAGGTCAGCGCCCAGCAGAGGGAGAAGCAAACTCGCATCGCCTTCGACGCAGACATGGGGTGCTTCTGGACGCATTTTCCCCCACGAAATGGCTTCGCGCAAGCGAGCACCTGAGAGGCTACCGTCGTGTTCAGGCGCCGTCGTGATGTAGACGGCGCTGTCGAGCCCACCTCGGTACTGATTCCACCAGATCACGTGATGCTTGGAGATGCCCCCACCCACCATCAACGCGTTGGACGTTTCAACGTCCCAGGTCAAATCGCTCATGATTTGCTCGTCGGCCAGGGTGTCGAGGTGGAAATCACGGTGCTGTTGCCTGAACATGAACAGCTGCGCGCCAATGGAGCCGTCCGTGATGCCGGGAATGCAGACCGGAATTTGGTGTTTGGCGGCCCAGTAAATGAAGGTGTCCGGGGTGCCGATGCGCTTTCCAAGTTCCCAAACAAGGTGAATGGAGCCAAAACCAATCCACGCATCGGCTCCGGTTTTGCCGGTTTCCTTCAATCGGTCGTTGTAGATGTCTTCGAGGACGGGCATGACCACGGCTTCGATAATCTCGCCGTAGGAGGCGTTGGGGACGATGACGTTCCCAAGGCGCATCAAGGCGTGCTCGCCCAGCTCGACGTCATCGAGGTCAAACGAGCCGTGGTAGTAGTGCTTGTACGCTCGTGCGATGTCGTGGTCAAGCGTTCCGCAGGTGGTTGAGACCACATTGAACATCTTCCTCTTGATCGCTTCAACAAAGAAACCGCGGGTTCCGGTCGCGCACAGGCACGCCGGAAAAGACAACCAGTTCGTCACCTTGGCAGGGTCGGCGTCAACAGCATCAATGGTGGACCGCATATCGGCGAGAATGGTCCGTGCCTCTGCGAACTTCGTGGCCGTGAAACCACCCGCCTGTGCCATTTGCTCAATCAGCGCCCGTGGCGTGGTCGCTTTGGAGAAATCGTAGTCCACCACAGGGACATCAAAGGCTTCAGGGTCAACTGCCATGCCTTGACCTCGCGGCCTTGCTTCATGAAGGTCGCCCTTGCTTCGTCTGCTCAATCGTTCCATCGCTCGAGCTCATGCAAACGGTCTCGCAAGCGAGCAGCCTCTTCGAAATCGAGGTCCTTGGCGGCTTCGTTCATCGCTGTGCGCAACTCTTCCATGAGGGCTGCCCGTTCGTCAGCGGACAAGTTCGCCATCAGGTC
>DAET01000076.1:45442-52800 GCA_002497765.1 Euryarchaeota archaeon UBA486 | reverse complement strand
ATGATTGTCCATGTCCCCGGCTACATGATGACGGGCGATTTCCTGTTCAACGGCGCCGGAGGTGTTGGTCGAGACGATCTACCCAGTGGTCGAATTCATGTCCACTGGGACGCCCTTCAGGTTCTTTCCCGGTTTGAAGGATCGACCGTGGTGTGTTCGGGACACGACCCCCCCGGTACCGAGATGATGTCGTTGGACTGGAACCGTGAGCACAACCCAATTTTGCGCATGACCTCGTATGAGGAGTTCAAAACCTGGCAGGATGAAACCGCTGCAAAGCTCGGAAGCGTTTCCAAAATCAAAACGGCCATCCCCGCCAACTTGTTTGGCGAGTTGCCAGAACGCATTCCTTGGCTCGATTGAACCTATTTCTTCAGCGGGTTATCCGGTGCCTTGGTGTCCACCGGTATGCTCGGCAAATTTTGCAGGTCTTCAAAACTCATTTGTTGCCGTGCTGCCGTGTCAAACGCCGTGAGTCGCTCATCCATCCCCATTCGAACATTGAAATCAATGCGGCCTTTGGTGCGGGTGAGGTCGTAGGACAGTGGATCCAGGTACTCGATCACTTGCACTTCGAAATCCTGACGAACTCGCGCTCCACGCCACGATGAATATCCCCACCGATAGGAGATGCCAACAATGGCCGCACCGTAGAGGAGCGTGAGCACCACCGTGGCGAAGAGGATGGGGTTTCCATCCACGTCCCGTGATTCTTCGAGCAAGTTTCGGCCCAGCAAGAACAGCAGACCGATGCCCACCACCGGGTTGAGCACACCTTCGAGCCACTGGTTGACCGGGACCAACCGTCCTTTGGCGGGATCGACAAAGACGAGATCGGCCTCAAACGCGGTGTTGAGCACCGAGAGGATGGAGAGCAAGACCATGTAGAGCAGCGAGGACACGATCAGTTCCACGGTCCATGAATCAAGGTCCAACACCCAGTGTACAATCAGCCACGCAAACAAGCCCAAAAATGCGGCCTGCGGAACGTAGTTGAAGTGTTCAATGTGCTGTGAAAACTCCGTCAATGAGCGGCGCTGCTCTTTGTTTCCACGGTGCGGTTTCGGGATGTGAATCACCTGCCAGTGCAACAACCGTTCGATGGTTTTGAGCGCCAAGATGAGCAGCCGCTGCCGAATCAAGAGGTATTCCATGAACAGCATGAAGGGAAAACCGATGAGAATGAGCGGTAAGGCCATGATGGCGGATAAGGGGAGAATCAGCAGGGCGGGTAGGAGCAAAAAGTGCGACAGTGTTAGTGGATGCAGCAATTCAGCTTCGATGAGTCGCTGTTTGGCGGGTGGGATGCGAAGATTCCGAGCGATGTCGTCCAAGGTTTGCGAGAAGGATGCGACTTGGTGTCCCGAATCTACGATTTGTCGAACCACCGTTCTGTACTCCGAAACTTCATGTCCGACCCCAACCCAAAACTGCCAGGCGAGCCGCATCGGCAGGGCGAGGAGCAATGGAAGGGCCAGAATACCTGCGCCCCACAGCAACTCTTGCAGTTCGGTTGCCACGGACCTTCCCCGTCCTTGCCACACAGCAGGGGTTGTTGAAAACAGCGGTTCATTTCGTCTGCAAACCCAATGTTCTAACACCTTCGGAAAAGACACGGCCCATGGCTCGTATCGCCGTGACCGATGGGATGGATGAAAAGGCCGTTCAACGGCTCGAGAAAGCCGGGCACGAGGTCGTGCTGGAGCACATGGCTGCCGACGATCTTCTCGCTGGGGCACTGGAAGCGTTTGATGCGATCATCATCCGTAGTGCGACCAAACTTCCTGCCGAGGTGCTCGAGGCCTCTGGCGACCGTCTCAAGGTGATCGGTCGTGCAGGTGTCGGTGTTGACAACATCGACCTGGTAGCGGCCGGTGCGCGAGGCATCAGCGTTGTGAACGCTCCCCGGGCCAGCACCCAGTCGGTGGTTGAACTGACCCTCGGGCATCTCCTCGCATCGATTCGTCACCTGCCCCGTGCCGACCGCTCCCTCAGAGATGGCAAGTGGGAAAAGAAGGCGATGAAGGGCTCAGAATTGTCCGGCAAAGCCCTCGGCCTGATCGGGTTTGGTCGTATCGCTCAGTCGGTGGGCCGTGTTGCTCAAGCGATTGGCATGGAAGTTCACGCCTATGACCCGTACCTCCCTCCAAAGATTGCGAAAGCACAGGACACGCGGCTGCACAAGACCGTAGACGCCCTCTTTTCCAACTGCACGCACGTGTCCATTCACTGCAACCTGACCGACGAAACGCACCATCTGGTCAACGCTGAACGGCTGGCTTCCATGCCACACATTGGCAAAGATGGGGCCCGATGCGGCAGCCACATCATCAATTGCGCACGGGGTGGAATTGTGGACGAGCAGGCCGTCCTTGAGGCGCTGGAGTCCGGTGTGCTCACCTCAGCCGCCCTTGATGTGTTCGAACAGGAGCCGGTGGACCCGAACCACCCGCTTCTTCAAATGGAACATTTTCACGGCACGCCTCACATTGGGGCGTCAACCGTTGAAGCCCAAGGGCGCGTTGGCATGGACATCGCGACCAATGTCATGGACGTGCTCAAGGGGCGAACCTGTGACTTTGTCGTGAATCGAGCTCACCTCTAGCACTTTCACTTTCATCCACTGGGTCTTGCATAAGCATCCCTTGCTTGTTGGCTCTCAAGGGGTTATGGGTCGAAGTGTGCCGTCATGGAGAATGCGGGTTGAGAATGAATTGCAGAACTTGGCGCCGTACCGTCGCGCCTTGACTCCGATGGACCGTGAGGCCTTTGACGCCTTGCTCAACGAAGTCCGTGAACGAAGAACAGCGGGGGGACTCCTTCCGACACTGAACACATGGCAACCGGCCGTGCTCAGCATGTTGGTCGGGTTGATGTCGGAATTGAACCGGGTTTCTGCTCGACTTGAAGCCCTTGAGGGGCGGCATGGCGATGATTGAGGGATGGCTTCTCGACGTGCATGCGAACAAGGACAACACCGGCATGACGGCGTGGGTGGTTGACGAGAACGGCCGTGCTCATGCGTGCGCCGTTCCATGGCAGCCGGTCATTCACGTTCACGCATCGTACACCGATCTCAACCGATTGGAGCATTGGCTTGAGCAGCCCGAAATCCGTCAGCGCTTCCGGCTCACTCAGCCCCACATGACTCGGGCGCGTTTGGATTTGGAGGCCACCGGCCAAAGCGACGTCCTCGAGGTTGGACTTGAATTGTTTCAGCACGTTCGTGGACTGGCGGAACACATTGAATCTCGAGGTGACTTTCACCGTTTCAAACTCTACTCCGTTGACGCTCATTTGGCCCAACGATTCCTCAACGACCACGGGTGCATCCCTTTTGCTCGGGTGCAGTGGTCACCCGATGAGCCGGCGCGTTTGCTGATGTGCTCAAACACATCGGAACATGAGGCCTATCCTCCGTTTCACGTCGTCAAGTTGTCCGTGAAACGGACATCGGGCCAGGGGCTGCCAACCCTCCACGATACCGTTGAATGGTTCCGTTTTGAAACGGTCCATGAGCCGGGGATCTCACCACGGCAACCGATTCAATCGTTAACCGTCAGACGCACCGAACACGACTCCATGTCATCCATGCTGACCGCCGTTCAAGCAGCGTACGATGCGATGGACCCGGACGTTCTTCTCACGGAGGGTGGCGATCAGCGCTGGTTTCCATGGTTGGTCGAGCAGGGTCGACTTCACGACCAATCGATGGTGCTTGGCCGAACACCGGAGCCGCTTCAGCAAACGACCAACCAGCGTACGGTTCATTCCTACGGTCAAACGCGCCACCGACACGGGGCGTTCTTCCTCAATGGCCGCCTTCACATCGACCTCAAGAACAGCTTCATTGTGAGTGAAGGCGGTCTTGCCGGCTTGTTTGAACTGGCCCAACATTCGCGGCAATCAGCCCAAGTCATTTCCCGACTTTCACCGGGCTCGGTCATCAGCGCCATCCAAATGCGAGTGGCCATGGACGACGGAGTGCTTGTGCCGTGGAAGAAAAATCGTCCGGAAGACACGAAATCAGCCCTTGACTTGCTTCAAGCTGACCGAGGTGGCCTCTACCTTGACAGTCGCCCTGGTGTTCATGCATCGGTGATCGAACTGGATTTTGCGAGTCTGTTCCCGAGCATCATCGCCACACGAAACATCTCGCCTGAGACGCTGAATTGCTCGTGCTGTCAGCCACCGAACGCAGTCTCCACACGCGGCATTGTCCCGCTTCACCCTGAACAAGCGGCCGATGAATTTCGTCGGCGTTCGGTTCACGCTCGTTTCGGCCACGGTCTCTTCCCGCTGGCACATGAGAAGGCCCTTGCCGTGCCGGGGCTCAACATGCACACCTGCGGGAGGACGCACGGTTTTCTCGGGCGTGTTGTGGCCCCCATCATCGAGCGACGACGTGTGTTGAAACAGCAACGACAACACAAAGGCGACGCTTTTGACCTGCGGCAAAATGCGCTCAAGTGGTTGCTGGTCACGTGTTTTGGTTATACGGGTTATCGAAATGCCCGTTTTGGTCGGATTGAAGCGCATGAAGCGATTTGTGCGTGGTCCCGCGACCTTTTGCTCACCACCATTGAGGAAGCGCAAAAGGACGGGTGGGATGTTCTTCACGCCATCGTCGACTGCGTTTGGCTTTCGGACCTCAAGGGACGGACGCAGCATCAACAACGGGTGGACGCCGAGGCGTTTGGTCGTCGCATTTCTGAGCAGGTTGGCATTCCGCTTGAGTTTGAGGCTCACTACGAGTTTATCGCGTTTCTTCCCAGCCGAGTCCACGGGTCCGGTTCATTGACGAAGTACTGGGCATACGATGGGGATTCGTTCAAAGTGCGCGGTATTGAGATGCGACAACATTCCACACCAGTCTGGATTCAACGATTGCAGCAGGCTGGCTTGGCGTGTTTAGCAGCCGGTGAGCGAAACGACGGCATTCCTTCGTTTGGCACACAGCGCGCTGTTCTGCAGCATTACAGAAGGGAACTTCAACGCTTGTCGAAGGGTGAAATCCCATTGCGTGAACTCGTCATTACCCGGCGAACCAGCCGCTCGCTGGGGGACTATCGCGTCAAGAACGTGACGTACGCTGCCCTCATGCGAGCCAACGAACGTGGGTACGAGATTCCTGCTGGGGGGAAGGTTCGCTATGTGGTCATGGACCGTGAATCTGATGCTCTTCTGGACCGCGTCGTTCTTGCAGAAGAATTGGACGCGTTCAAGGTTGGTGTTCATGCGTGTGTTGATCACTACGCTGAATTGGCTGAACGTGCCATCTGGGCGATTCTCGCTCCGTTTGGTTGGACCACAGCGCAACTGCAAAACGAAGGTCGGCAACCCTCGTTGTTGGCGTTCACGACTCCGTATGGTGCAACGCAAGAACCCCAGCCGATGAGGCCACCTCTTGAGGATTGAGTCGTCGTTTCGGGAGCAAGAAAGCGGTTTGTGGGTCCCGTTGGAAGGGCTGCCACGTACCTTGGATGCCACTTCGTCGATGGACAACGTGCAGCAGCCGTTGCCTTCGACGCCCTCGCCACGTCCCCTCGAGGTGGTTTTGTGAATGGCGACGCAGGTACCTTACATGGCGTGTAAGATCGGACGGTCCGTGATCGAGGCCGGTGATGGCGACAACGGCCGTGTGGTGTTGGTGTGCGAGGTGGCGCAAGATGTTGGTGTGCCGTCGCAGAAGGGTGCGTGATTCCAACGATGAGACGGCATCGTCGCTGTGCATGGCCAACAAACCGTCCACCACCACCATCGGCGAGCGTGTGATGGCCAATTCATCGGGAAGCCGTTCCAATTGCCGGTCGAGTTGATGCAGCGTGAATCCTCGACTGAGGTAGAGCCGTGCTAGGCACGGTTCAACCTCAGCGCCCATCGCCTCGAGAAGGGGGATAAACCGTGCAGGATCGATTCTGCAGGCTCCGTCCACCCAGTGGACGGTTCGTCCCTGAACCAACGCATGTGCAACCCAATGCTCGGCAACACAACGCATGCTTTTGCCCGAACGACCGGGTCCGCTAAGGTGGTAGAGTTGGCCTGCTTGCGGTTGAATTAGAGCAGGATCAATGCCGTGCGTTCGGCGAACAAGGGCGAGGTGTTTTCCTGCGATGGGGTTGGGGTTCTGCTTCATGTCCATCATTGAAGGTCGCTCTCGGAGGTCATCTATGCTTGTGAACACCCCTCCACTTGAACTGAACCATCATCAACTTCAAACACCGCTGGCGTGGATGATTGGTTGTGGTTGAGGAGCCGAGGACGGTTGAGGCAACAGGGCCTCGCGTGTTGATTCACTGCGACCTTGATGCGTTCTTTGCGGCAGTGGAAACGCTGCATCATGAATTTGATGACGATGTGCCGCTCATCATCGGTTCCGATCCAAAGCAAGGGCGTGGGAGAGGAATTGTTTCGACCTGCAATTACGCCGCTCGGACTTTTGGCATACGCTCGGCGATGCCCGTCTCCGAAGCATGGAGGCGCTGTCCAGCCGCCCCGTTTGGACCTGCCATCTACATACGGAGCACGCGTGGCCTGTACAGCCGTGCGAGTCGGATGGTCATGGCGTGCTTGCGGGAACCAGCGGTGCTGTTTGAGAAGGCGAGCATCGATGAAGCCTACCTGGACGTGACCGAAACCGTTGGAGGGGATTGGGACGCAGCGTTGGCGCTCGCGAATCAGTTGCAACGGGCGATCAAAGAACGGGTGAACCTGACAGCCTCCTTTGGGATTGGTCCGACACGAATCGTCGCCAAGATGTCCAGTGAGGTCAACAAGCCCAACGGAATTCATCGCGTCATGCCCGACGAGGTCGTGTCGTTTTTCCAGGGTCGCTCGCTCAGGGACATTCCCGGCATTGGGCCGAAGCGTGCGACCCAACTGGCTGAGTGGGGCTACACCACGGCGGATGAACTCCATGAACTCGGGGAACTCTCATTGGCACGATTGGCAGGCGACCGTTTCGCCCATTGGTTCATGCGAGTGGTGGAGGGCGAGAGCAGCGCTGTGGTCAGCCCGCTTCGCAGCAGGAAATCCATTGGCAAGGAGCACACGTTCGAACGGGACCTTGACGACCATGAGGACGTCCTTTCAAGGTTGGAGACGCTCGTGGACCTCGTCATGGAGCGTGCTCGCACTCTTGGGGTATCCGGCCGATTGGGTGAGGTAAAAATTCGCTACACCGGCTTTGAAACGCACACCAGCGGGCGAAGCATTCCCGTAGCCATGGACGACGAGTCCGTGTTCAAGCGGTTGGCTCGGCAGCTCTTTGCGACCAACATCCGTCCTGAGAGCCGGGTCCGACTGATCGGCTTTCGCCTGGGTCAGTTGGAAATGCCACCTTCGCGCCAAACCACCCT
>DAET01000076.1:0-45045 GCA_002497765.1 Euryarchaeota archaeon UBA486 | reverse complement strand
CTCAATTCGTCCGGGACCTGAACACCCTCAATGGGTTGGTTCAGGGAGATGCCTTGCTCTTTTTTTGCCGCCCACGTCTGACCGTTAAACTCCTGAAGGCTGGTTGACAGCCCGCAGAGTCGGCTGCCTTCATCGGTACCAAAGGCCACCTCTGGAAGCGGTGAATCGGGGAAGGCATCAACGTCCACCGCCGAAGTACCGTACACGGTGCTGCTGATGTGGTGGGCAAAGAAAGGACAGACTGGGCTGAAAGCGGCCAAGAAATCACGAACCATGCGGTGCAGTGTCCAAGCAGCGGCCTTGTCCTCGTCGTAGAGTCGAGACTTCACCATCTCAAGATAGTGGCTCGGAAGGAGACCCGTGCCGAAGGTTTTGAGCGCTTGCGTGGCGGTGTAAATGTCCAGATTCGTCCATGCAGCCTCCACCTGGCTCATCGTCTGCTGGAATTCAGCCAGAACCCACCGGTCCTCTGGTGCAAGGTGTTCGGGTGCCGTATCCAAATCTTCGGGCACATCAAACTGGGAGGCAAATCGAGCGACGTTGAACAATTTGGTCAGCACGCCGAAATACTTCTTCTCAATTTCTTCAGGGTTGATGTGAAAATCATCGCCGACTTGAGCATCACACGCCTTCCATAGCCGGAAGCATTCGCTGCCGATTTTGTTCGCTCGGAGTTTGACGGAGCCGTCCGGTCCTTTGACCTGCCAAGAGCCGGTTCGTCCTCCAGCGCCGCATTCGAGGACCGAGTCGGCGTCAATGCCGTTGCCGAGGGACTTGCTCATTTTTCGGCCCCATGGGTCCATGCCGAGTCCATCGATCCAGACATGCTGGAACCCGGGTTGGTCGAGCACGAGTGTGGACTTGAGGAGGGTGTAATACAACCACGTACGCACGATTTCCTTGCCCTGTGGACGAAGGGCCGTTGGGAAGGCCTTCTTGAACACTTCAGGGTGGTTGAGGAAACCGCTGACGAAGAGGTTGGAGTTGGAGGAATCCATCCATGTGTCGAACACCTTTTCCTCACCAACGATGGTCCCGAGGGTTCCTTTCACATCTTCAAACGCACCCAAGTCTTCCCTGGATTCACGGTCGAGCACACGGCTGCCTGCTGGTGGCTGATCTTTCCAGGGTTGGACATACGTTCCCGCAGGTGGAACGACGACCTTCGACTGGTCCTCGCTGTACCAAATGGGAATTTCAGTGTGGTACCATCGGCGGCGGCTGATGGGCCAGTCGATGCTGATGTTGTCCATCCAGTCCAAGAGGAACTGACGGTTTCGAACCGGGTGAAAGGTGATGGATTCAATGTGCTCCCGCATGCGGTCTTGGATGTGTGTTTGACGAACGTACCACTCTTTGAGCAAGATGATTTCAACAGGATTTTTTCCTCGCTCTGACACCGGAATGTCTTGGTCTCGTTCAACGGCTTGCACCAATCGGCCCGACGCCTCAAGAAGTTCGATGGCTTTGGCTCGTGCATCCAGCACCGGCATGCCCTGCAACGGTCCTGCCACCTCGGTCATGGCGCCGTCAAGGTCAATCGCTTGGAAGGGCGTGAGGCCGAGTTCTCGGAACACCGCGACGTCGTTTTGGTCGCCAAAGGAACACACCATGAGCACACCGGTGCCGAAATCGGATTTGACCGACGGGTGCTGCTGTATCTCGACCGTGGTGGACCTCCCTTGCGTGTCCAGCGGGAGACTGATCTGTTGCCCGACGAGGTGTTGGTAGCGATCGTCTTCAGGGTGAACAACAACCACGCCACAAGCACAAATCAACTCGGGTCGTGTTGTGGAAATGACCAGTTCTGTACCGTCTTCACAGGTCCATCGGACGTCAACCAATTTCGTCTTTCGTGGGAGTCGTTCAACCTCTGCATCGGCGATGGTCGTACCCTCCACAGGGTCGTAGATGTTGGGGCGGAGGTCCTCAACGATGTCGCCTTTCTTGAACAAGTCAACGAAAATGGACTGGGTTACGCTTCGATAGTCAGGCGCATCTGTCAGGTATTCCCTCGAAAAATCACAGGAAAGGCCGACTCGCTTGGCCGTGCTTCGCATGGCTTGCGTGAACGATTCGATGGTGGTCTCGCAAAGTTTGAGAAATTCTTCACGGTCGTAAGTCTTCATCTTGCGTTTGGTGTTTTTCTCCACGGTGAATTCAATGTTGATGCCGTTTCGATCAACACCCCAAGGGAAGTACACTTCTTTGCCCAAGAGGCGTTGACTGCGGGCGAGGACGTCGATCATGGAGTACTGGGCAACAGCGCCGATGTGCCATGTGCCAGACGGGTAGGGGGGAGGCGTGTCAATGACGAAGAATTCCTTCCCGCTGTTCGGGTTGAAGGCGTAGCGTCCGCTGTACGCCTCTTCATCGGCATAGTGTGCTTCTTGGATGGATTTCTCAAGGTCAATCGACCATCTTTTTTCGGGAAGTTTCGGGGCTGGCATGTGCCTCACCTGGCCCCGCCTCGGTCAATGAGGTGGGTCCAACTCTGCGGATGTGGGACATCATTTCAACCCGTCGGCTTGGATGGGAACTCAACCGGTTTTGGGTCGCCACGAAGGTAAGCCTTTGAAGGGCCCACACCTCGGGGAGGTTGAGGTGGTCGCGTGAGTTCAGAAAACGACGCATCAAATCCCACTTCAGAAGCTGCTGAAACGAAGGCGTCCACGGGCAATCAACGGCTCGAGGCCATCGCCGGGAAGAGCCGTGCGGTTCGAGACCAATTGGTTGGACAGATGAAAACCATTGACTCAAAGCGGACCTTGGATGCTGTGCTCGAGGCTCCGAAGCGTTTCAAGCGTGAATGGCAAAAAACCGGGGCGACCGGAGCCATCACAAAATTTCCCATTCCCACCGTCTTGGTCTTTTTGTTGCTCACGGCGTACTTTGTTTCGCAATCGGGCTTTCTTGACAACACTCGTTTCGATGACGATTTGAACAATCCAGCCTTGAACGTGAACGGCGACCTCGAGGTCTACCTGCCTGATGGGAGTCAGGTGGCAGAACTCATTGGGAAGGTTGAGGAAGATTGGTCCACCAACGTCATGGTCGTCTACATTGAATCCACAAAAGGAAACAACATCACCAATCAGCGAATCTTACAAGAAATCAGTTATGTCGAGCGATTGCTCAATCCACAACTCTCCGACGATTCGGACGACGTGATTTACATCCTCTCCCTCTCGACTGTGCTCAAGGAGGTTAACTCCAGTGCTCCTCGTATTCGAGAGGCTGTCGTTACGGAGGTCGGCGAACTTGGATGTTCAAACGACCCAGACGACAACTGCCCGTCGCGTGAATTTGCAAAAGAGCTGAACGAAGCCTTTGCACTGACGGACGAACAATTCGGTGGGTCGTACGAAATCCCGAGCCAGACCACCATTGATCTGGTCATCGGGGAGATGTACACGGACGAGGGCCAACCCTCGGCCGGCATGAACAAACTAGCACGAGACATCGAAGGAGGAGAAGACGGTGGTCCCGACGGCGTGCTTGATCGTGCCATCATGGCCATCGCTGTCACGGAAGACCGTCCCGCAAAGGAAATCATTGCAGACACGCAGGAAATCCTCGATGCCATCTCAAAACTTGAACGAGCGTGCGAATTTGAGGACAACGGCGAACCCGATGAATCCGAGGGCCTGTGCACGTGGGAGGACCTGGGCCTGTCCATGGTTCTGACCGGTCCGGTCCCGATTACCAATGCCGTCACCGAATTTTCATTCAAGTTGTTCTGGGACATCTTCCCCAACGCTGTGGTGTTGGTTGCTATTGGGTTGTTCATCTTCCACTCCGATCTGCTCCAGGCTGGCATCACCGGTATGCGTCCGCTTCAAGGCTTCAAGGTCGTCGTGATTGCAGGTCTTCCGACATTGTGCGCCGTGTTTTGGACCCTGGGTCTGATCGGCGCTACGAATTATGAGGTGACGATGACCGTCATCATTGTTGGACCGATTTTGTTGGCCCTCGGGGTTTCCTATGGCCTTCACATTACCAATCGGTATGCGGAAGAGGAAGGGAGCAAGGACGAGAAGATGCGAGCATCCTTGACATCGACCGGACGTGCGGTGTTTCTTTCCGCCGTGACGACCGTCATCGGTTTCATCTCGTTGGTCTTCACGCCCATGGCGCCCATCCAGACCGTGGGCATCGCCCTCTCAGCAGGTATCGTCATTGTCTACTTCCTCACCATGTTCATGGTACCCAACCTGACCCTGATATTGGACTTGAAGAAACCGAAACATCCGCCCCTCAAGGCCTTTGATGTGCTGGTTGATGTTCCTGTCAAGCGCAACCGCGGCGTCCTCGCTGTGTTCGCGCTGATGATTCTCCTTTCGGCCACCATCGGTCAAGCGAACGTTGAGGAAAACATTGACCTCTTGGGGATGGCTCCTGAAACGGAGTCTCCGGTTGTGAAAATGAAGCAATACAGCTCGGAGTTTGAGGCTGGGCAAGTGGGGATGATCCTGGTCAATGCGAATGTGAGCGGTGACTTCAACGACGCTGAGCAATCGAACGATGATCCGGTTGAGATTTTACAGAAAATCGACAATCTCGAGGGGAAACTCAACACGGTTGAAAACACAACCGCGGTGTCCGTGGTGTTCTTGATGAAATCATCCGGTGTTCAAGTAACGGTTTCGGGCCAAGACGTCAACGAACTCCTGCAGTTGGTTCCATGTGCAGGCAACCAACAGTGTGAGGATGTCAAAACCACAGCCGATGTCCTCTTGAATCGAAGTCAATCCCTTGACGCCTCGTTTTGGGATTTGTTGAACGACCCAGATGCATTCGGATTGCCGGCCTCTCAGCAAAGCCAAATTTTCCTGCTCGACGTGTTCTATGCTTCACTGACCAAGGAGACTCGAGAAATTTTCGTGAGCGAGGATTTCAGTCGCTCATTGATTTACGTCGATATGCCCTTTATTCCCGTGGCCGATACGGCGAAGAGCGTTGATATGGTCAACGAGATGGCCGGCACCTTCCAAGGGCCGTACGGCGAAACCGCGGAAGACTTGACAGGTGTGGCAGCCACGGCGATTGAGGTCAACGAACTCATTGTCGGGTCGCAGTGGACCTCGCTCGGGTTTGCCATTATCCTGACCCTCATCACCTTGGCCGTGGTGTTCCGAGACATCCGATATTCGATTTGGACCACTTCACCGGTGATCGCCACCGTTGCGCTCCAATGGCTCGTGATGTGGCAGATGGATGTACCGCTCTCGCTCGTGACCGTCATGATTGGTTCTATTTTGGTCGGCGTTGGTGTCGATTTCTCCATCCACATCGCCAATCGCATTCGAGAGCTTGGTGGCGGCATTCAGGCCATCCGAACCGCTGCCGTTGGTACGGGGATGTCCCTGTTTGAAGCGGCCGTGGTCACCTCGCTGGGCATGTACACGGCCTACGATATTCCGATTCCCGAAATTACGCCGTTCATCACGGTCATTCTCATTCTGCTGTGGGTGGCTGCGGCCAGCGCGCTGGTGTTACTTCCTGCCATTTTCGTGACGCTGGAGAAAATGGGCATTGGTGCCGTCAGCGGTGGCAACAACATGGCGAAGAAACTCGGCCTCATCCGGACTGCTCAAACCAGTGACGACGTCATGGAGGCGGCCTTGGTCGACGACGATATCGTCGATGCGTGGTAAGCGAGGAGTCCATAGACCCCTTCGTTGTCCGGTATACCATGAACCACTGGCTGATGAAGTCGGAGTTGGACGTCTACCCATATTCACAATTGGTGGCCGACGGCAAAACTCACTGGGATGGCGTTCGAAACTACCAGGCCCGTAATATGATGCGGGATGCGATGAAGGAGGGTGACCTTGTGTTGTTCTATCACTCCAACACCAAACCCCCTCACGTGGCAGGCGTGGCAAGGATTGCCAAGGAAGGTTACCCGGATTTCACATCGTGGGATAATGAATGCAAGTATTTTGATGAAAAATCGACGCCAGAAAACCCCCGGTGGTTCATGGTTGACATTGAACCCGTTCTTGAATTGAACATGGTCTCTCTGCACGAGATGAAGGAGAACCCCAAGCTTGAGGGGATGCCGCTTCTGCAGCGGGGCCAACGGCTGTCCGTCCAACCCGTCGAGGCTGCGCACTTTGACGAGGTGCTGGCCATGGCCGGTGTGTCTCGTGATGATGTGAACTGAGGGTGGAACAGATGTCCGGGCCTATTCCAGTTTCATCCCGTGCGGCCAATATCGAATACGCCATTCGCGATGTGGTCGTGCCTGCTGTTGAATTGGAGTCGCAAGGCCATGAGATCATCAAACTCAACATCGGGGATCCCATTGCCTACCCTGGTCTTCCAACACCCCCGCACATGGTCGAGGCCTATGCCAGTGCACTCAAGGACGGTCGGAATGGATATTCACCCTCGTACGGGATACCTGCGCTTCGTGAGGCCATTGCCCGTGACGAGCAACGGAAGGGATGGCCGGCTTCGGCCGACGATGTCTACGTTTGCCACGGTGTAACCGAGGCCTTGCAATTGATTTTTGCCGCCGTCCTCGAAGAGGGCAGTAAGGTGCTTGCGCCTGGACCCCATTACCCACCCTACATGGCCTATCCTCAGATGTACGGTGCAGAAACCGTGGAATACCAACTTCACAGCAACGATGAGTGGAAACCTGATTTCAGCGACATTCGCGCAAAAATGGACGACGATGTTCGTCTATTGGTGCTCATCAACCCCAACAATCCGTGCGGCACGGTGTGCGGGCCGGCAGAAGTCGATGCCCTGCTGGCCATTGCACGAGACTATCCCAACTGCATTGTTGTGGCGGACGAGATTTACGACGGGCTTGACTTCACGGGACAGCATGTTTCGGTCGCTAGCCGAAGTTCGGACGTTCCCGTTATTGCGCTGAACGGTGTCTCAAAGGTGTACTACGCACCTGGATGGCGCATTGGATACATGGCCCTGCACGACCCGACCAACCGACTGCCACTGGTTCGTGACGGGATTGAACGCCTGCTGCGTTCAAGACTCTGTGCGTCAACACCGGCTCAACTTGGATACCTCGCAGGTCTTGAGGGCGACCGCCAATGGATGGACGTTTATGCTCAACGGGTCCTCAATCAGCGGAACCATTGCCTCAACCGCATCGAGGGCATTGAAGGTCTTGAGGTGGAACGACCGGGTGGTGCGTTCTACATGTTCATTCGTTTGACCGACGATCATTGGGCTGCTGATGACAAAGCCTTCGTTCTCGAACTCCTTCATGAAGAGCACGTGTTGCTGGTTCACGGAAGCGGTTTTTCACCTGAACTCGGGAAAGGTCATGTCCGATTGGTGTACTTGGCCGATACCGATGTCTTGGATGTGGCCTTTGACCGGATTGAGCGATTTCTGGAAAAGCACCGCAGCGCCCGGATGTCGTAGGAATTTTCATGAAGCATCGGGCCAAGCAGGCGCCATGAGGCGACTGAATCAGTGCGTTATCGCATTGGCCTGCGCCCTGATGTTTCTCCCGACCGCATCGGCTGCGACGGTCTCTACCTCCACGACCGTTTCGTTGGAATCCTTGGGTCCGCTGCTGTTGGCGCTGGTCATCGCCTACTTCGTTCGCCGGTGGTTTATTCCCCAGCAATTGAAGAACTTGCAAGTTGCGTTTGAGATCGAGGACGACCTGTACGAAGTGCACCGTATCACCCGAACGCTCCGTGATTCTCGTCGTCTCCTACGAGCCAAACGGGTGGGTTACGGCGTCCTTCTCTACATGATGGGCCTCACGGGTGTGTTGATTCTCATCGCTGAGTTGCTGTTCAACGCTGAGGTGTTTGCTCAGTTCAACCTCTACATCATTGCTGGATTGATTTTGATTCCAGTGGTCATTTCACCATGGGAGTCTCTGAACAGTCAGCTTTCATCACGTCAGCGTGACGTTCGATCGTCGGTGGGAACCGAGTTGATTCGGCGAGTGTTCTCCCTCGCTTTCTTGGTGGTCATCACCATGTTGGTGTTGGCGTACGGTATCCAAGTTGAAGGGACACTGACGCCAACATGGCTCGCCTTCGCGATGTTAACCTTCATGGCGCCAACCATTTTTGCCTACGGGCGCATCATGGGTGCTTCTTGGAACATGCTGCTGATCAACAAATGGCGGACCACCCGCGGCAGAAAGAACCCCATTGATCCGGATAAAAACGGCTTCATCGGACGAATCTTTTCGTTTCTTCTTGTCCTGTTCCTGTTGACCATGCCCATCACGGCATTGAATGGCATCCTAACGGTGCTGTACGTCATGCTCAACAACCCACCCAACGCAGAAGAGGTGTTAAATTTCGGCGGGATCATCGGTTATTCTATCTACGTTCGAATTGATGTGATTTCTGAATTCCTGTTCCACTGGGAGTTCATCAAATCGCTTCCTCAGTTCTTGTCGCTGTACCTCACGCTGAACATCGCGATTGTCGGATTGGCGTTTATCTTTGAACTGACTCGGAACTTGATTCTTGGTGGTCAATCGTTTGGTGGAATGTTTGGTGTGGTGTTGGATACACCACGTGAAATACGAGCAGAAAAAGCCGCACAGGCGCGACAATTGACGTTTGCATTTGCCGGCTTTTCTGGCTACACCGTGTTGTTGTTGATCTTGGTATGCTACAAAGAATTCGGCGATCTCATGCCGTTCACGGCAACCTTGGAAGCCAATGAATTCGACGAAGAAATGCGACTGTTAACCGTGTGGCTGTTCATTGCCGTTGGCCAACTGATCTTTTTGATGACCTGGCTGCTGTCGATCAGCAAATTTGGTCATTTGACCAAACTCCGATTTGACCTCAATCCTGATGAGCGAAGAGAAGGTGCTGTTCTCCTCGAAGGTGGCGACCGACTTCAAAACCTCGTCGAAAACGCTGCATACAACGAAGATTTAGACATGCTGATTCGGATACAATCCCATGAGTTCCCTGGTGATCAGGCCTTGATTCGTCAAGAACAGTCCCGCGCTTCCATGTGGGAAAAAGCGCTTCGTGGTCTCTGGCCCCAAGCCATCGAAGAAAGTCGGAAACTTCTGGCGCAGTCAGGTGGAGACAACGACGAGGCACGAATGCTGATTGCGACTGGATACATGGCGTTGAGGAGACTGGATGCAGCACGGGAGGCCCTTCACGGGTTGCAACAGCCTGAAGGGTACGACGAGCCCGAGATTCTGTCGTTCGTTTGTGAATGGCTGGACCCGTGGCGAGGAGCCGTCACCGAAGACGATTTGTGGGATTGGGAGAACAATTCAACCATCGATTACATTCAGCAACTCCAACGCATGATGAAATCGTGGAAGCCGCAACCGTCGGAAATGGCCCTCCACAATGACAAATTGACGCAGACAGGGCAACTTACGATGGTAGCGCTGCTTCGTGCTCAACGGCGGTACGACGAGGCCTTGGAGTTGGCCATGTCGTTGGTTCGCGCCGATCCCATCGGCGTCCGGCCTCGCATTGCAGCTGCGTTGAGTTTGCTCGATACCGGGCAATGGCACGACGCGAAATCGGTCTTGGATGAACTCATCAAAAGCGACAGCAAGGACCCACGTGTTCAAGCCCTTGCCGTCATCTTTGGGTACGGCACCAAGGGCCGTGAGCACCTCGAGGTCTCGCTCATTCTCGACGACGCAAAAGAAACCAAAAAGTGGTTGGATGTTGCTCCTGTGAACTCCTATGCGGCTGTTCTTCAGAAAGGTGGATTGGACGAAGCCATGAACGCCAATGTCTTGATCGCAGCCCATGAAGCCACCCGGCGGGCCGTTGCCCCACGTTATTCTCCAAGCATCCTGTCAAGCATTTTTCAATACCTGGTGCTGATTCCCATCTATTTTGTCTTGGGCATCTTTGTCTATCAAGAGGTGGGTGATGCGCAGGGCCTCGCAACCTTGGGCGGACTCTTGTTCATCCACTATTCCTACCGCCGCGTCACACGCCAACAGGAGCATCAAATTCGCCACCGAGACCAACGTGGTATGATCAAATATGCACGGCGACTCAAGCGGTTCAAAGCCGTCCCTCAAGCGAGCAACATTCCCATTGGGAACCACCTCCTCCTCGGGGGTATTTTGGTCACGGTGAACGGGGTTGTTCTGGACATCGGGTACCCTGCGTGGATGTCTGAACGCCTGGTAAAAGAACCGGACAAAAAGGTGCGTCAGCGCCTGAGAAAGCGCGCCGTCAAGCTCGAGAAAGGCAAAACGCCCCGGGTCTCCCCCCTTGGGAAGGCTTGGTGGCTCAAGCGACCGAAAGAGCACGACGAAAGCGGTCCGGTCTTGGAACGTACCATCGGTCCAGTCGCCTATCGAGGCCGAACCAATTACACACGGAAGAAACAGCCCCAGGCGCTCAATGATGCTGCTCAAGGGAAAGAAACCCCCCTTCAGAAGCGTTTCATCCCGCGCAACACGATTCGAAGTGAGCGGGCTTGAGGTCGCTCAGCAGGGTTGACGAGGGTTCAAAGACTGCATCTGCTTTAGTCGCCTTATGACACACCCTGCAGGTGGATGGCCAGCTACTTCTGAGCATCTTCAATTGGCATCAACGGTCCGTGATGCCGTCAAATCAAGCGGGGAGTTGTACCGCCTCGGGTTGGGGATGATCGCTTCTGAAAACATCGTTTCCCCGGCCGTTCGGGACATCGTTTCCAGCGATCTTCACGGAAGATACGCAGAAGGGTTGCCTGGAAAACGCTACTACCAAGGATGCGATGATTTTGACACGATTGAAGCCTTGGGAATTGACCTCGCACAGCAGGTCTTTGGCGCTTCCTTTGCCAACATCCAAAGCGTTTCCGGGACGGTCTCCAACATCGGGGCGCTCAAGGCGTTGGCGAAGCCCGGCGATGCCATCACGGCGGTATCCACTGCAGACGGCGGGCACATCTCTCACGCGAGAATGGGGGCGGTCGGTCTTCGAGACCTCAACCTCACCACCTATCCATGGGACGAAGAGCGAATGGAACCCGATGTTGATGCTGCATGCAAAACCATCCGCGAGGTCCAACCCAAGGTGGCGTTGTTTGGACAATCCGTGTTTCTGTTTCCTACGCCGTTGGAAGAAATGGCCGCCGCAGCGAAAGAGGTCGGTGCATCGGTGATGTACGACGGTGCGCACGTCCTCGGGTTGATCGCCGGCGGTCAGTTCCAAGATCCGCTTCGAGAGGGTGCCGATTTGATGACTGGGTCAAGCCACAAAACCTTCCCGGGCCCTCAAGGAGGTTTCTTGCTCTCCTCATCCGAAGACCCTGCCTTCCAGCGTCGCCTGAACAATGCCATGTTCCCCGGCGTGTGTTCATCTTACCACCTTCACCACGTCGCAGGCAAGGTCATGGCGCTTGCTGAGTTCATGGAATACGGAGAAGCCTACGCGAAGGACACGGTCACCAACGCGCAAGCCTTTGCGGCAGCGCTGGCGAGCGAGGGCTTTGATGTCTTGGCCGAGGGCAGGGGCTACACCGCCTCTCACCAAGTCTTGACCCGCCACGGCGACCTTGATTCCGGAGCTGGCGCCAAAGCAGCAAAACAACTTGAGGACGCAGGCATCATCACGAACATGAACATGCTTCCGGGCGACACCAAAGCCCTGTCGCCTTCCGGTCTGCGTTTGGGCGTCCAAGAGCTGACTCGGGTTGGCTTCACGCCCGGCGACATGGAAGAAGTAGCTCGGTTTTACGCTCGGGTTTTGCTGGCCGGTGAAGACCCAAGCGATGTCCGTAAGGACGTTCATGCACTGAAACTCAACCACCAGACGGTGCGCTATTGTTTCAACGACGACGGCCGATCGGGTTATCCTGAATAGGGTGGTTCGAATGCCGTCCAACACGTGCTTGGATGGATTTGAATTCCGTGATGATGGCTTCTTTTTCGATACGGATGGGTCCGCCTGTGTGTTGGTCGGGACGGTTGAATTCAACGATTTTTGGAACGCGTTTGATGCATGTTTCTCCTCCCCGTTGGGTCGAAAACTCATCTACGCAGCCACCGATGCAGAAGAAGCTCACTTGGCCATGACACAACGGGCTAAATTCGGTAAATGGTTTGGCCGTCGGCGTGCTGAGGCTTACCTGAACGGCCGTGCTGCATGCATGGGTTGGGGGGTGTTCCAACATCATCGTATCACTTTACCCGCTCATGACGCACTCACGGTCGGATTCTTGCTGGCCCATCGGGAACATCTGGCCAACGAGCGGTTGAACCTCGAATGGAATCAACCCACGAGCGATCAAATTTCGTTGACCTTGAGGCCAAACCAACGAGCGATGACGGCTCCACCGCCGGTCCATGCTTTGGACTGGCTGGCTTCAAACGGAGAGGAGAACCGACCGTCCAATCCTCGTCTTCTCGACCTCGACCATCGAGGTGCGACGCTCTACGCTGGCGAAGCGAAGTCATTCTTCCTCCCCGTTGCGGTCGTTCAGCGGCTTGTCGGCGACCTTCGAGGTCGGCCGATTGAGGTCGATGGAGCCACGACTCATTGGGAACTTGATGAGGCCATCGAAGACGGAGATCTGTTCAAAGCGGTCGCGCACGCAGCCCACATCGCTTACAACAACACCGACCGGTTGGTGTACCTTCAATCACGCAGTGACTGGAGTGGTCATCTCTCTCTCCAGATTAGCGATCGTGGTTTTGGGCATGTCGACGTCATTCGGAGTATTTTGGACGGCGACGATTGCACTGAATTTTTGATTCATTCTACGCTCCCAGCCGTGGTGGCGGGCACGGTTTTCGGTATGTGGTGCAGAGCTCACGGTCTCCGCGGGAACGTTGCTTGTACGATGGTGGATGGCTGCCTCAGATTGGTCGTTCGGCAACCGCAAATGAATTACGATTAAAAATTACATAAACGAGTCACGGGGATTCAATTTCCTGCTCATCTTTGGTCAAGGTTCATAACCGAAACAACGCCTCGGTTGAGTCGCACAACAGTGCCGGGTGTCACCCATGAGTCTAAATCACAACCAAATGGCGTACGTGGCGATTGTTTCAACCCTCATTTTTGGCTCTCTGTTCGTGGGTGTCTCCGGGTTTTTCCAAACAAGTGAAGACATCGGTGGCTTTGAGAGCGCCGTCGAAGAGGACATCCGTGGTGATACGGTCCCCATCGACGCCGCCATCGACTCTGACGGTGATGGCCTCTCAGACAAACTTGAGGAGACCCAATACGGCACCGATGTGAATGATCCGGACACAGATAACGACGGCATGAGTGATGGTTGGGAAGTCCAACACGGATTGAATCCACTCGATAACGGCGAATCAGAGGACCTCGAGGTCGATCCAACGCAGAACCAAGACTCCAGCGACGCTCAAGTCGAGAACGAAACCGAATCCTGGCCCGACCCCAGCCAAGGTCCAAACGGCGACCCCGACAGGGACGGCCTTACCAACCAAGCCGAGCAAGAACTCGGTACAGACCCCCAACGCGCTGACACCGACAACGATGGTCTGAACGACCGCTGGGAGTCGCTCTACACCACCAGCGTGCAAACACCCGGTGGCGAAGTTATTCTCTTCAATCCCCTTGACGGAAACTGGGATTGTCTGCTCCTCGACCAAGCCATGGTTGACGCCCTTGAAAGCCGATTCAACGGTGAAAACGGCATGGCCGACTGGGACGACTTGGCTTCCAATGACCGCCACTCCTGCGACATGGTCCTTGATTCAGACGACGACGGGCTCGCCAACTTCGAAGAGGAAGCCTTCGGAACAAACCCCACTGCACGAGACTCCGACATGGATTTGATTGACGACATCGTCGAGGTTGCCAACAACGGGACCATCGCCCTGTTCACCGGAATGGGCGAGTCCTGCAACGAACCGTTGCTCCAATCCGTGCCGCGTATCGGACCCTTCAATGGCGTCGAGCGCAGTTGGTTCTTGATGGACATGGACGGCGATGGATTGCTGAACGGTCCCTCTGATTGGGACACAGACGGCGACGGTATGCCAGACGGATTTGAGTACTGTTATTCTGACCCCACCATGGCGCCAAATGCAGCATACGTGCTCAACCCAGCCAACGCTTCTGACGGGTACGGCGACTGGGACGAGGACGGCATGAACAACCTTGAGGAGTATCAAGTCGCACAACTTTTCGGTGAGGGCAACTTCACGTCTCCTTGGTTGGAAGACACCGACCAAGACGAAATGCCAGATCAGTGGGAGGCCTCCAACGGACTTCACCCACGCTCGGCTTCCAACCGGGACCAAGACCCTGACATGGACGGGTACGACCTTGATGGCGACGGCCATGTGATGTACAGCGAACTCGAGAACACTGCCATCGTCCACACGGTCGATGTCGTCCTTGGACAGCAAGTTTCGGAGAACCAGCAAGTGGCCTCTGCTCGAATCACCCTCGCCGGTGGCAACCAGCAGGTCGTCCCCATGCGTGCGCCCGTCGACGGCTACGTTTACGAACTCAATGTGGTCGTCGGACAAAGCATTGACTCTCGGCTGTTTGCTTGGATGAACCTCGTTGAAGAAGAGGAGCGGTTCACCAACGTCATGGAGTACAAGGCCAACGACCGAGACCAAGACGGCATCCTCGATGGACGAAGCACCAATCCGCTCAATGCAGACACGGACAACGATGGACTCATCGACGGCATCGAAGTCATGGGTTGGGAAATCCTCGTGGTGAATCGAGGTGTTCAGCCCACTTGGGTCACCTCCGACCCAGGTCTCTACGACACGGATGCGGATGGCCTGTCCGATTATGCAGAATACTCCTCAACCTGCAACCTCGGTGGCTCCAATGCCTCCAACCCTGACACAGACTCTGACGGTCTGACGGACCTCGAGGAAGCCGGTGACAACTTCATGTGGGAAGGGGAGACCTATTCCACCAGCCCGTGCATGTTTGACACCGACAACGACGGTCTTGAGGACGGTGAAGAAGTCGTTGCAGGCGCTGATAACTTCTTGACGCACGCCAACAACTCGGACACCGACGATGACGGTCTTATCGACGGGCAAGAGGTCCTCTTTGTGCCTCGTCCGTTCCAAAACCCCACCAACCCGCTCCTGAACGACACGGACGGGGATGACATGCTCGACGGATGGGAAATGCAAGTGAAGTCTGCTGAAGACAACACCAACTCTCACAGCCTCTGGGTGGCGACGTCCACCTGGGAACGCCCTGGTTGCGAATCCACGCAAACCAATTCGTGTACGATGCAACCTGGTGGCTATGTTTGGCAAAACTGGTTGGGTGGATTCGCCCTCGAACCGAAATTCCAGGTCAGTGAAATGAACCTCACCGGTTTCCAAATGCCAACCAACCCGCTTTGTGATGGATGTAACGGACGATGGGCTCTCGACCCTTCACTGAGTTCATTGAAGGATGATACCTTCGATGTCGATAACGACACCCTCGCCAACGGCATGGAAGCGCCAGACCGCTGGAACACGAACCCCGTTGACGACGATACCGACGGGGACATGCTGCCCGATGGTTGGGAAGTATACTACTCGCAACTGGCCTTTGAATACGGCCTTGCAGACAACGAGACTGTTGGTGTGTACGGCGCCCGTGGTGTCATGGACCCCGCCATGCCCGACAGTGATTTGGACGGCATCGAGGACGGTCTTGAGGACCCTGACATGGATGGGTTGAACCGAACAGGTCTCATCAAGCGCTATTGCCCCGGCTACAACGATTCGACCAACTCTGAATGTAACATCGATCCCGACTCGCCTGACGGCCAGCGCTTCTATGACAATTTGGAAAATTACACCAACTTTGAGGAGATGCAGAACGGTACCAACCCGATCACCAACGACACGGACGGCGACGATTGGAACGACGGGCCTGAAGTTTACTACCAAGACCACGACGACGATGGTATGGCGACGGGATGGGAGTATCACTTCCAGTTTGATCCGTTCGACGGCGCAGACAGAATGGTGGACACCGACGGTGACGGACACGTGAACTTCTGTGAATACAAGTGGGACACCAACCCGCGAAACCCAGTTTCCTACCCTGGTCAAGGTGAGTTGTGCGATCCGTTCGCTGACTGATGAAATCCGGTGATGTGCACTGTGTCTTTGAACAGCGACCGTTTTCCAAACGGGGTTCTTCTGGTCGTTCTCTTGATGCTGGTATCGGCGATGCCTGGCAGCGTGGCTGAGGAACCCCCGTCATCATCCGTACCGGTTGAGATTGTGTTCAGTCAGTCACAGGGCGCCCACATGATGGACATCATCCACCTCAACGGAAGTTCGAACCTGCCGCTTCGGAACGCAAGCTGGTCGGTTGTCAACATCTCCGGGTCAACACCGACCACCGTCATCTCCGGTCCCTACCTGACCACCGTCATGCCACTCTCAGAAGGGCTCTTTGCATGGAACCTCACCGTTGATGTTCCCGGCCTTGATTGCACGTGTTATGTGAGCATTGAAATGATTGACGAGGGCGGAATTCATCGCCACTGGGACCTTTTGCTCTACCTTGGTGATGCCCTGCATCGGCCGGTCATGGTTGGTGAATGGCGGCAACAGTTTAGCCTCGAAATGACAGCTGAAAACAGTCAACAATCGCTGCTTCTTGTTGATGACCGGACCGACTATGAAATTGACTTGGTCCTCGCACCTGACAGTGGTTCGATCTCCATGGTCTCAGCAAACGTCTGTGAAGCACCGTATGGCGTATGTCTTGATGCCCCAATGACTCAAACCGTGCCGCATCAACTGGTTGATTCACAGTTGGTGGTCTCGTTGGAACCAACCAACTTGACCACTGAAGAGGGTGTTTGGAAGGTCGTGTTCACAGCGACCGATTCTCTTCTTCGTACAACAGGACAGCACCATCTGCTCTTCGTTTACGACATTTCGCCGCCTGAAGTAATCCTCAGTGCTGAACAGACGACGTTTGAACGCGAGCCGATCAACGTTTACGCCACCGCCGATGATGGATACACGGGTGCAGAATTTTCCTACACGTGGACCTTGATTGATGACCAAGGTATGAGGCGAGCGCCAACCGATTCAGAACAGCTTGCACCAAACCATCTTCTGTTCAATCTCACGTCTCAGGGCCAGTACACCATTGAGGTGTCGGTTCGGGACCTTGCCGGTCGAAACGGGGAGGCTTCGAGCAATTTCACCGTCATGAATCAGCGACCAACCGCCCTGATCAGCAATGACGGCATGATTTTCGCCGAGGATGGACGATTAACCGTGGGAGAGAATGATGGCTGGTCAATCACCGGGAACCTGAGCTACGACGACGAGCCGGTTGAGTATTTGTGGGTCGTGAACGATGACCGCTCCTGGCGTGGGTTGACCTCCCTCAATCAAGAGCACTTTGAGAAACCGGGCATCTACACCGTTGAATTGATCGTTTTTGATGACGATGGTGCGACGCATTCTACGTTCTTGGAATTGGAAATCCTTGCTGAAAGCAACGATGAACCATCCTCATCAAACGGTTGGCTGGGGTTGCTTGTTCTCGTATTCTTGGTCGGGATTGGTGTTGGCTTGAGCCGAAGGTCTGGCTCGGTTGATGCGTTGCCCAAATGGAATACGACAGGCAAGACCTCTTTCGGAGAAGAAGCTGCTCGTTCGATTGACGAAGATGCAACGGTTGAAGAAGACGAAGCGCGAGGATGAATCATGTTCGCTGAAGCGTTGACCCGCTTACCTCAACGACCCGACCCCACGACCGTCGAGGAATACATCGAGCGTCAGACCCGTCTGACCAATCAGTTCCGGCAAGATGACGTGTTCATCCTCGCCTCGCCTCCACACGCCGTTCATTCAAACGATGTGGAATATCCTTACCGAACGTCAAGCGACCTCATCTACCTGACAGGCTGGACCGAACCCGAGAGCGTGTTCGTGATGCGGTACGTTGGAGAGGCTTGGGTCTCCACCCTCTTTGTTCAACCAAAAGACACCCTGAAGGAAATCTGGGAAGGGCGGCGCCCGGGCGTTGAGGGGGCTACCTCCGAGTTCGCTGTTGGCGAGGCTTACAACAACGACGAATTGGAAGATCAGCTCAGCAAATGGCTGACCGATGCACGCCGTGTGTTCCATCGCGGTGGCGTCCACGCCGGACTTGACCGTTTGGTGGAATCGGCTGTAAGGCGCCGAGATCGTGCTCGACAACACTTTGGAACAGGACCAGTGGCCGTTGAAGACCCTTCTGGAATCCTCGCTGAACTTCGTCTTCGCAAGTCGTCTTCTGAAATTGAACAAATGGTGTTCTCCAGCAAGGTGGCCAGCATCGCTCACGAATTGGCCATGCGCCACAGTCGCTCGGGCATCACTGAATACCAATTGCAATCCGTCATCGAGGGCTTCTTCTCCTATGCAGGCGCCTCTGGATGGTCCTACCCCTCCATCGTCGGTTGTGGCGAGAACGCAACCATTCTGCACTACACCACCAATCAAGATGTCTGCGGAGATGACGAGGTCATTCTCATCGATGCAGGTGCCGAATTCCGTGGCTATGCGAGTGATATCACCCGGTCATGGCCGATTTCCGGTAAATTTACGGATGCACAACGTGAAATTTACCAAATTGTCCTCGATGCACAAATCGCTGCCATTGAAGCCTGTCAAGTCGGCAACCTCTACACGGCCCCACACGATGCAGCTCGCATCGTTCTAGCCGAGGGCCTCATTCGTCTGGGCGTCATCTCACAGTCGGTTGAAGAGGCCCTTGACATGGAACATGGTGACCTCAAAAAGTGGTACATGCACAACACCAGCCATTGGATCGGTCTGGACGTTCATGATGCCGGTGTCTACAAACCGGGTGGAACACCACGTGTCCTTGAGCCTGGCATGTGTTTGACGGTTGAGCCCGGTCTTTACTTCGGTGCATGGCGGCCCGATGTCGACTGCCCCGAACGGTATGCCAACATTGGTATTCGGATCGAAGACGATGTGTTGATTACGGCCGATGGACCGGTGGTGCTGACCGCTGATTGTCCGAAAACCATCGAAGACATTGAGCGAATCGTTGGCCACGACCTCGAGTGAAGTGATCACGTGGACTGGCAAAGCATCCTTCAACGGCAGTCGCAGTGGACCCGTAATAACGCTGCGACGCTTCGATTGACGTCCGATGAAGCTGTGACACTGTACAATGACGCGCCCCTTCACTCATTGATGGCGGCTGCACATCATCGCAGGCTTGTCATGCACCCAAGTGGACAAGTCACCTACCTTGTCGACCGGAACATCAACTACACGAATGTCTGCACCATCAACTGTCAATTCTGTTCGTTTTATCGTCCCCCTGGTCACGATGAGACCTACACCCAAACCTACGAACAAATCTCCGAGCGTATCGTTGAACTGGAGGCCATCGGAGGTTCGAGGATTCTGATGCAAGGGGGCGTCAACCCCGAATTACCAATGTCGTGGTACACTGACCTCTTGCGCCATCTCCGAACCCATCACCCCTCCATCGACTTGGACTGCTTCAGTCCAATTGAGATTGAGGGACTAGCGGAGGTTTGTGGTATGAGCACCCTTGACGTCCTCACGGCCCTCAAAGAGGCTGGCATGCACGGGTTGCCTGGTGGTGGGGCGGAGATGTTGGTGGACGACGTGCGCAAGGATGTCTCACCAAAGAAAGGCGCTCCAGCCAACTGGCTTCGCGTGATGGGTGAAGCCCAATCCCTTGGCCTAACCACCAGCGCTACGAACGTCATTGGTTTTGGTGAAGACAACTCAGCCCGAATTGAGCACATGCGTCGTATTCGTGCACTTCAGGATGATTCGCTGGAACATCACAGTACCGGCTTCACGTCGTTCATTGCTTGGCCCGTTCAGTTGGAAGTAAATTCGTTCGGCCGGCGAAATCGAGGCCAAAACAAGCACGTTCTCGGCGCAGGTTCCACCGAATACCTTCGCCACGTCGCCATTTCCCGTTTGTTCCTGGACAACGTCGAACACATCCAGGCCTCATGGCCAACCATGGGGCTCGCCATCGCACAAATGGCGCTCTTGGGCGGAGCGGATGATGCGGGTTCAACCATGATGGAAGAAAACGTGGTTTCGGCCTCAGGAACCAGCAAACTGGACGCATCAGAGATTGAACTCCAATCCGCTATCGTACGGGCGGGCTTCACACCCGTTCGGCGCAACAGCGATTACGACCACTTGGAAACAGAGCAGGTCGTGCCGAACCGAGTCGACCTCGCCGCTCCTCCACCAGCCATCACGTCGTAGGTCCGTAGAAGACAATCCACACCACGGCACGAATGTTTCGTCCACCGTTTCCGATACCATCGGATGGCACGTATTCTTGGCCGTTGTAGTAGCCTCGGTACTCCAGATGATTCGTGTTGTTGGTGGAATTGTCAACCCAATCCGTGATGTCAAACGTCCACTGCTTGACATCTTGCCCTGCACACCAACCGGCCCTTCCAAACGGCCACGAACCGAATTGGTTGGCGACCACACCGTTGTTGACCTCGTTTTCACAGCCTTCACTGCTGTAGACGATGGGATGCCATTCGTAGGTCTGGTGTTGACCCATGGTGTAGTAGTGCTGATGGTCGCAGAATTCTGCACAATTGGCCGTGTCTTTGTTGAACCCGTGCCCGGTGATGGTCGCCACAATTTCAACGCTGGTGGCGTACGAAGGCACAGTGAAGTTCAGTTGGCGTTGGTACCGAGATTCGTTGTTGTATGTACCGTCAAATTGTCCCCCACTGAAGGCGTACGTGCCATCAACGGCTCTGGTTCCACTTCCCCAATTGCTGAACAGGAAGGTCACGGTCAAGTCGCCCTTGTTGGCGCCGGCATACTTGAAACGCCGCTCTTCGCCGTCGTTCAGCATGAACAAGTAGGGTGAGATGTCGGTCAACCACATCCCCTCTCGTCCGTAGGTTGTGATCCACCGTACCATTTCTGTGTCGCAGATGGAATCGTTGTCCTCATCGCAGACAAACATGTAGGCAAGGTAGTCCCATTCGTGGCATCCGCCGTACGTACCGTCCGATTTCTGATACCGATTGGTTCGTTCATAGCACGCATGCTCGTGGTACACTTCGAGCGTATCGTAGGATGTGAGATCATCCGGGAGGTCAAACGTTGCATTGGTGAAGGAGGAATATCCACCACCCCATCCGCCGGTGTGCCGTTGGAAATCCATCACGGATACGGCGTGAACCGCCGGGTCTTGTTCACGGACTTTGGTCGGGAATTCAGCGACCCATTGGTTGGGTTCGAAGGACAGATGGTAGGGGTCGTTGGACTGGGTTGTCCAAGCGTAAAGGGATCCGGTTTCACGAGCCAGTTGGAAGCGGTCAATCCCCATGAAGAACGGGTTGTTGAATGAACCGATCATGGCACCGATGCCGCCGCCGAGGTTGCTTGCGTCAATGTCGATGTAGTGAATACGGTCGTCCCAATAGGCCTCCTCTGAGGTGGTCAGGCCCGCCAACACGGCGTTTCGTTGTTGGATGACGTCGTTGTGGTAGCTGTTGTCGAATGAACCGTAGAACAGGTGCGTGTTGGCTGGTAGGTTCCGTATGAATTTCCCAGGGTTTTGCCCCCACGTCGCACCGTTGTTGTTACCGCTGCTGTCCGTGTACTTGAACATGAAAAAGTAAACGTCGTGGCCCGTCCAACGGTTGTTGAAATTGAAGGTTCCGTTCAAGGTCGGGAAGGTAAATTGTGGTACTGCTTGCATGGGTCCGTTCAAGCTGCTGGCGGACGTCCAAGGCACCGGGTTTTGAACCACGGCACAACCGGTGGAATCAACGCTCCAACGGTCCGGAGAATTCGCACACAGGTCCACATTGGCAAACACACCGTCGCCATCGATGTCTGCGCACCCCACGGCGTTGACGGCAAGACCTGAGGGAGTGCCTTCGCATTGATCTTCAAGGTCGTTCACACCGTCGTTGTCCGTGTCACGTTCCACGGCAGCGCACCCGAATTCGTCCACGTCCGTAGCGTTTCGTGGTGTTCGAGGGCACAGGTCCAAGATATCCCCGGTGGCATTGACGTCGTTGACCCCATCGTTGTCATCGTCCTCATCCTCCGTGGCGTCCTGGCACCCGTCATCGTCCCAATCCGTGGCGCTGTCGGACACCCAATTGGCCACACCCTTGGCGCACGCATCGAATTCATCGAGGTGGTCGTCGTTGTCATCGTTGTCGTCCTCGTCCAAATCAGAACAGCCGTCGTTGTCCCAATCGCTGTACCGGTTGGAGTACCACCCCTTTCGGCCGACAGGGCATAGGTCATTCACGTCCTCGACGCCGTCGTTATCATCGTCGTCGTCCTCATTGGCATCGTGGCAACCGTCGTAGTCGTAATCTGCTGAAGGCGTGCTCACCCATCCGTACGATTCAGGACACAGATCGTAGGTGTCGACAATGCCGTCGTTGTCATCATCCTCATCCTCATCGTTGTCCCTGCACCCGTCCTGATCGCCGTCCGTGGCAAGGGTTGACTGCCATCCTTCGTTGGCGCCAATGCCCGAGGGACATCGGTCATTGACGTCTTGAATGCCGTCACCGTCCTCGTCATCTCCTGCGCCTTCGATCAGAATTTGCGTTGTCGATGTGTCACTGGCCGCTGTGTATCGTCCACAGTTGGCCTGTGTCGTGATGGTGTGAGATTCCGTGGCTTCAGTGAAGTCGACCAACACCTTCCATGCACCTTCGGTGTTGAGGGCGATGGAGCCATCGTTGCCGTCGGAGATGGTGTAGGACACGGTGCATGATTCAAGGTAGCGGTGGTCAACACGGCCCTCAAACCACACCACGTTTGGCTCCTCGAGGACCAAACGAGCAGGCACCGTGATGATGGGGGCGGCTTCCTCGGGTGCAGACACCATCAACGGCAGGACGAACGGCTGGAGTTGTGGGTCCATCGAAGAAGCACCGGTGTTCACGATGGAGATGGAAACGATGTGCTCACCTACCACACTTGGCGTAAACACCAGAACAAATCCGACGTCATTTTCTGTCCATTGCACTGCATCGACGGGCGTGAAGTCGGGTTGCAGGACATCGTAGTCCATTCGCCATTCGCCGATACCCGTTTGCTGCACGCCGAGGGTAAAGGAGGCCACTTCGCCCAATTGAATTTCTCCAGGTGCTGCTATCCACGTGGTCTTGAGCTCGTAGGTATCAGTTACTGGCTCTTCAATCTCTGGAGCCGGTTCTGTGGCTCCTAGACAGCCGGCAAGTGCCATGACGGCGACCAAAAAGAGTGCAGAACACTGACGGGCTTGCATGACAATAGGACCGCTTCGCTGTCCTTCAATGTGTTGTTCATGTCATGTCGAGTTCGCTTCGCCCGTCGTGAAGCGGGAGGTCACTCAATTCACTGAATGCTGTTGAATGTGCGACTTTCAATGGTTGCACCCACAGCAACGCACCTCCGCGTTGACGGTCGATTCGGAAGATGCATTCCCAGTGCACGCGCAAGAGGTCGGTGTTCACCGAACCCGGCCATGTTGGTGAGGGGGGCTGAAGTGTCAGCGGTTCCCCATCTTTCCACCGCTGTGGCTTACCTTGAACCATCAATCGCATGGGCCTGAGAAACAGGCCTCCCTTGACTTCCTTAATTTCCATGGGCGCATCCTCGCCGCCAGCCGTACCATCATCCAAACCCTCTTCCCAGTGGTGAGGGAGTTCGGTGGAGAGTCCTGGAGGGGGTTGACGTGTGGGGTCGATGTCAAGCGTGCGGAGGAGGGATTCTCTTCCCGGCGGTAAGACACCCACTCGCAAAATGGCGTCAACGTGGTTCCATGTTGGATCCCACTCGGGAAATTCAACGTTCAGGACGAGGTTTTCGTCGGCTTTACTTGGTTGGAGGAAATCAATCTTAGGGGTTTTCGGGTTTCGTTTGAGGAAGAGGTTTTGCCGTCGAAGTTCCGACAAATTGGCCAGCACCCGAATGACCAGGGGTGCAAAAATGAGTGGCACAACAAACACGGCCAAGGCTGGATAATCAAGCAAGCCCCACCTGACTGTGTCCAGCCCATAAACGGGGATGCTCAGAAGTTCCAAGACCGGTGAGATGAACAGGTAAAACAGACTTGCAAGCAAAACGATGACAACGCCGTTGATGAACTGACGCAAGATGTTGTGAATCGGATTGGGAATCAGGTACCAACCTCTCCGTTGGCGTTTGACAAGGCGCACATAAGGATCCTCTTCCTGGTGATGCCCGTTCATCTCATGGGTCAAGGGTTCCCCGTCCAAGAGATAGCGTCGTTCCATCAACCAACCCTCTTCATCTCCTAAACGAAAGGCAGGGGGTCGATTTTCAAGTGATTTTTTGGCTTCGTCCTTCGACTCGTATTCGCCGAGATCAATGTCTTGTTCCGCAATTGGAAGGGCGTCAGGTTGCCATCGGGCAGCCTCAAAAGGCGGGTAACGAATGCGGTGCTGTTCGATGAGCCGCTTCATGGTCTCACCTCACGACAGGAGCAGCCGTACGCCAGCTTTGAGGGCGAGTGGTCGGAAGGCTGGGACCTGTTTCAGGAGGGCCATGCCCAACGGGACGGGTTTTTCGATATCTCCAATGGCGTTGATGAGACTGAGGGTGTCGGGGTGTGCGAAATTGATGAAATGCTTGTCGAGGACTTCATCGGTGCAATCACTCACCAACAGGTTTCGAAGGGTTCGGGCTCGGTCTTGTTCCTTTTTCATAACGCTCCAAGGTTGTTTGGTGATGGCCTTGAGGTCTTTTTCCGTGAGTTGATTTGATCTGACGGCCGATGCAAGTTCTTCGTGAATGCATTGAATTTGATGGAACCCCGGGCCGATGCCACCACCTGTGGTGGGTTTTGCCATGCCGGCGGCATCACCGAGAAGCATGACTCGGTCTTTGACCGTGTGTTTGACCATGCCAGAGGGAACAGGGCCACAATATCTTGCAATTTCCTGGGTGTGCTCAAATCGGTCTTTCCAGAGCGGATGGTCCATCAAATCCTGATAGCATGATTCAATGCTTCGCCCGTTAAGACGATCGGCGGTCGACCACAGACCGATGCGGTGCGTTCCAAATCCTGATGGGATGACCCAAGCAAAGAAACCGGGCGCAATCGCGCTTCCGCTGTACATTTCAAGCCAGCGATCACGCCCCTCATACCCGACCACTTCGGTTTGAAATCCAATCATGAGCTCCTTTGGCCGTCCCATCTTGAACGTTCGACGGGTCCAACTGTGAGCACCATCGGCTCCAATGAGGAGTTTGGTCGTGAGTTGAACGGGTTCCCCATCACGAAGAACGGTCAAGCGGACACCTCCATCCTCTCGGTCTGCGGCGGTCGGAACGGTGTTCAACCACAATTCAGCACCTGCTTCCATCCCTTGTTGAACCACGAATTGGTCGAATCGCTTCCTGCACACGACATAGGTCCGCAGGGTGCCCTCTGTTCCAACCGGTACCAGCGTGCCGCTTGGTCCATGAATCAAGGCGCCGTCCACCTCCTCGAGCACCGTGTGGTAGCCTTCAACGACGTCCATGGCGCTTGGGGTGACGAGCCCTGCACATTGGAAAGGTCGACCGACTTCCTCGTGTTCTTCGAGCATCAAGACCTTCAATCCATCGTGGCTGAGGAGCGTTGCCGCTCTCCCGCCAACAGGCCCGGCACCAACGATGACAACATCGTAGTCCCAACGGTCCATGAAAATCCCTTGAGAGGGATGTGTTTCAACCTTCCTTCGCTGACAGTCGTGTTCACGAACGTTTTGCAAATTTGTAGCCAACCGACTGGTTCTTTTTCAGGTACAACGATGCACTGAAGGGATTGCTCGTTTTCTTTGACACGAAGTCGTCAAACGGTCCGACAGAACCGGTTTCGATCAGTGTCTTGGCTTCATCACGTGTCAGGTCGCGCTTTGAGATGCAACGTTCAATGTGAATCTTGCAGTCAGATGAACTGTCCTCAACCGTGTAATGGGTCTCGGTTTCGATGATGTTCGCTTTGGTTTTGGGGCAAACAGCCACCACGCCAGGCACAACGGGAAAGCGTTTGGCGTCGGCAGCCGCTGCTCGAGGCGGGAAATCGTACTTGACTCGGTTTTTGTCAAGTTTCAGGTAGGCGTTGAACGGCTTGTTTCGTCGAGAGGTGAAATCCTCAAGCAACGTAGACTTCCCCTCAGTAAAGATGGGTTTGGCTTCTTCTGGCGTGACAACCCGCTTGCACATGATGTTCTGCATGCCTCTGAATGTGCACTCAGGGTTGTCGCACAAGTAGGCTGTTTTCGTGATTCGAATGGAACCGTGGTCGCACACTGGACACGGGCAGAGGATTTCATCGTCCTCGCTCGCCTCGCCCGAACCAGAGCCTTTGCTCATGACTTTCCCGTCTTTTTTGAGTTCAACCGATGCTTCGTAGCCTTCACCTGCTTGGGAAAAGAACCCGTGGAGGTTCTCGAGGCTCCCTGTTTCGATGAGCCGGGCTGCCGTGGTACGGTCAAACCAACGACCGGAGGTGTCTTTCCAAAACACGAACGAACACCCTTTGTCTCGGCCTTCGTTGTGTTCACACTGGTAGGCGAGGGTGTTTTCCATGATGCTCCCGCTGCATGAAGGACATGCACCGAGGGACGTCTCGTTGAGGTAGAGCGTGTTGCGGTCGTGGTCGCGAATTCGGTCAACCATGGTTTTCGTTTGTTGAATGATCTTCTCCATGTAGTCCTGCATGGGCGTCTCACCGTGTTGAACAGAGAGGAGCGAGGCTTCCATGTCACCGGTTAGTTCAGCGGACGTGATCCACTCCACGGGAATTCTCCGCAACACATCGATCATGCGGATGCCGTGGGGGGCCGCACTGATTGTGCCGTTTCTTGAGCGCCGGATGTAGTTCCGATTGAGCAGTTTTTCGATGGTGTCGGCTCGGGTGGCGGGTGTTCCAAGCCCTTTTTCCTTCATGGCATCGGCGAGCTCATCGTCTTCAATGTGCTTCCCTGCGTGTTCCATCAACTGAAGCAGACTAGCTTCCTTGAGCCGATTTTTGGGCTTGCTGAGTTCTTCAGAAAATTCGTGCGATTCAAGGGCGGCGGGACAAGGATTGCCTGGGAGCGCGCCCCATCCTTCGGGGACTTTGTCCTTCTTGGGCACGACGGCTCGCCAGCCTGGTGTGGCCAAGGCTTCAGCATCCTTGAGGAATTGATGTTCACCTTTGGTCGCCGTCCGCTTGGTGACCGTCCATTCGGCAGGCGGATGCCAGGATGCGAGGAAATTTCGTGTAATGAGGTCGTACAGTTTCGCATGGTCGCCTCCGAAGTTTTTGGGCGGTGTTTGACCGGTTGGTACGATGGCGTAGTGGTCGGAGACCTTGGCGTTGTTGAAATTCCGCTTGGCGTTGGAAAGCCCCTCGGATTGAAGACGGTTGACGTGTTCAGCGTAATCGGGTTGGCCGCTGAGTTGGTCGAGTGTTTTGGCCACGGTTTCGTGCATGTCCTCGGGCAGATGCTTCGAATCGGTTCTCGGATACGTGGTCAACTTGAATTTGTCGTAGAGGTCTTGCGCAACACCCAGGGTCCGTTTGGCAGACCACGACCACATGCTGTTTGCACGCTTCTGCAAGGTCGTGAGGTCAAAATTGAGTGGAGGCTGTTCCTTTTTGGTTCGACGGTGCTCTTCTACCGTGAAGTCTCCCTCGGAAGCGAGCATGGATTCAATGGATTCCTTTTCGGTCGCGTCCATGATTCGGTGTGCTTTGTACTCTGGACGCTCGGGGTCATCTTTGTGGCCCTTGCGTTCCCATCGACCGACCCAGCGGGCATCCCCTGCGGCAAAGCTCGCATTGAGTTGCCAGTACGGAACAGGAACATGGGACAACACCTCAAGTTCATGGTCGACAACCATGGCGAGGGTGGCGGTTTGGACCCTGCCGAGCGAGTTGGCAGAACGGTCACGGTTCTGTGGAAGGCGTGTCGCAATTCTGGAGCCGTTCATGCCGATGATCCAGTCGGCTTGAGAGCGGGAATACGCTGCATCACTGAGCGCTTGGTAGGCTTCCCCTGTTTCCCGGTTTTCAAAGGCCTGTAACATGGCGTCATAGGTCATCGATTGCATCCACATGCGGGATGTCGGGGTTTTGACTTTCGAGTGCTGAACGATGGTTCGGAAGATCAGTTCGCCCTCCCTTGCGGCGTCACAAGCATTTACGATTTCTGTGACCGATTTGTCCTTGACAAGTTTCATGATGGCAGAGAGTTGTTTCTTTGCTCGCCCGCTCTTGGGTTTGTACTGAAAAGCATCCGGAATGTAGGGCAATCGATCGACTGTTCCGCGCCAATTTTTGAACGCCTCGTCGTAATCATCCATGTACTTGAGTTCAAGCAAGTGGCCGATGGCCCACGTGATGATGATGTCATCGCTGTGCCAGTGTGTATCGGTTTTTTTTCCGACGCCAAGGACGTTGGCAAGGTCCTCGGCAACGCTGGGTTTCTCAGCAATGATGACGATGGACATATGGAGAAAGCGCACCGACGACCATACTTGAACCCTCCTTCGTGAATCAAAGACAGTCTCACACGTGCATGAAATGTATCATTTCATGAAGCATCTTGTCGGTGATTTATCATGGCTTGGCGGCTTGAACGCTCATCCCACGTCCCCTCGGTGTGCGGTCCACCGCAACCCAAACAACCTGGATAACCTGCTCGAAGCAAATCATCGCTGATGGTTGAAATCGCCGCCCAGGCTTCTGTTGGCTCCATGAACAGCCAGACCGTTTCGGACCCCGGTTCGTCAAGGGAGCATCGTCCAAGCACGGCACCGGTCTCGGGTACAATCATCGAAATGGCATCCTGATTTCCAAGAACAAATCTCGGAAACATGGTCCGAGCAGGTTGAACATCGGCTAATCGAAGACAGAGATCGTGGACGGATGCTTGCAGCCAAGCTGGACCCTCGACGACCATATCGTCGGTGCGCAGCAGCGTGCGGGCCAATTCTCGAACGGCAGGCCACCGCGGGTCCGATATTCTCATCATTCTGTCGCAGGAGGGGCAAGTCTTGAAGGATGTCCTTTGGAACCTTAACCCCATGGGCCTGGGCTATCGTTGGTTTGGACGCCCATTGCTTCGGTTCCAAGACTCCGAAAAAGCGCATGGGCGTTCGCTTTCGATGTTGCGATTTGCCTCGAACAACCCCTTTACTCGTGGACTGTTGAAGGTGCTGTACCGACCGAAGGTCTCCATGCCCGTGACGCTCTTTGGCACGGAATACGCCCATCCCTTCGGATTAGCAGCCGGGATGGACAAGAACGCCAAAGCCCTTCGTGGATGGGAGGCAACGGGGCTCTCGTTCGTCGAAATTGGAGGCGTGACGATGCTTGAACAATCAGGGAATCCCAAACCCCGGATGTTTCGGGCACCACAATCACAAGCCTTGGTCAATCGGATGGGTTTCAACAACGACGGGAGCGAGAAAATCCAAAGGGCGCTCCAAGACCATGTCAGCAGATACGGACAACCTGGCATTCCTGTATGGGTGAATCTCGGCAAATCGAAGGTGACCCCACTTGCTGAAGCGCACCTCGATTACGGAACCACCTTCGAACGACTATGGGCCTTTGGCGATGTTTTCGTGGTGAACGTGTCCTCGCCAAACACGCCGAATCTTCGGGAATTGCAGGACGATGAAGGCCTGGTGCGAATTCTCTCCCATTGCAAAGCGGTGAACCTTCAATGTTCAGAGACGCACGGTTCCTCGCCCAAGCCTGTGTTGGTCAAAGTCGCTCCAGACATGACCGATGAGCAACTGATTCACATCGCACAAACAGCCCGGGCCAACGGCGCTGACGGCATGGTGGTGTCCAACACCACCGTCGAACGTCCAACTTCGGCCATCGGGAAGGACCTCAGTGTGTTTCAAGAAACCGGGGGCATGAGCGGTCGCCCTCTTCGCAAGCGCTCTACCGAGATGATCGCTACCGTACGCCGTGCAACGGCACCCGATTGGCCCATCATTGGGGTAGGGGGCATCTCCGGTGCGGATGATGCTTGGGAGAAAATTCGAGCAGGTGCAACGCTGGTCCAAGCGTACTCAGGATTTGTCTTTGAAGGGCCAGCGCTCACCAAGGTGGTTGTTCACGGACTTGCAAAACGGCTGGCTGAGTCTGGGTTCTCCACCGTTGAAGAGGCCGTCGGGACCGGTCTTGCTTGAAAGAGCATTGTTAAGGGTGCACGAGTTGGAAACATCATGTGGGCAAGGCGCACGAGGGTCCTCGTCATTGGCGCCGTGTTGACCTTGGGGTTGTTGGCGACCGTTCTGCTTCAATCACCGGCTCCAACTCAGACCGTGGACGAATTGATGGCGTCTCCCGACGACCATGTCGGCCGAGAAGTCGCCGTCCGAGGTGAGGTTCGTGATGGGACCATCGACAACAACACCATGACCTTCATCTTGGAAGGTGGAAGCTCCTCACTGACCGTTCGGTTCACTGATGCGATGGTATCCAACGGCCTTGATGACAACCGTACGGTTTACGCTGAAGGCATCTTGCGTTACGAAGATGAGGCCTATGTTTTTGATGCAACCATCATCAAAACTTCATGCCCATCAAAGTATGAAGAAGCAGCGAGCGACGAGGAATAACGACCTGCGCTGCCTTGATATAGGCTGGCAGACGGGCGGTAGGTGGGATAGGTGGGGAGCTCGGCGTACCCTGAATCACAAATCGTCGTTATGGTGGACCGAACGCCTTGGGGCGGCGGAAGCGGCCGTGGGGTTCCCGTAGGCGGACGTTGATGTCTCGCCCCCACATGACTCGGGTGTCATGAACCGTCTCCGGAAGGAAACGGGGAGTGAATAACCGGGGGACTAGGTCAGGCCGGGAACGGAGCAGCCCTACCTGGGGCCATGGGTGCTGTGGGGATCCGGGATGGAGGAAGCTTGCGGATTTGGCCTTGCGAAGCGCACGTCCACCCTTGGCTCTCCCACCTCAAATGTCGAACACCACATCGGCGTACCACCCCGGGCCATCAAAGGACGGAACATCCTCCCACGGACTTGGCACGACCTCCCCTGGTTGTACTTCTGCTACGGTCAATTGATGCGTCGTGACAGCCTTGATCTCAATTTCGCGCTCAACGAGGGCTGCGTCAACGAAGGAAACTTGGGCCACAGCGGTCAAACCATCCGGTTGTTGCAAGACATGGACTTGGCCGTCCACGTACCATTGTCCCAGCACTTCGGCCCGGTAGAGAAGCTCGTCGAGCCAAGCGAGGAAGAGGAATTCCTGATCCTCAGGCCGGTGTTCTGAGCGAACCCGCCATTCGCCTGTTTTCCGTACACAACCGTTCAGGTTTTTCGCACTTGCTTCACTCAACAAGTAGGTCTGCATACCGTTGGCTGCTTCGGCCAACAGCGAAGCGTAATTTTTCCCAAACACTCGCATGCCGACATCGGCGGTGGTGGGCCACAACCAAGCACTCATGGATCCACCTTATCGCTTCGAGACTTGCAGATTCCACACGTGTTCCCCGACCCGGTGAATCAGGTCGTCTTTGCTCAACACGAAGGAATCGGTTCGTTCTGCGGCAAGGATGCATTCACATGCAGCGTTCGCCAAGAGGGCAGTGGAATGGACATCGAGGCCACACGAGAGTGAGAAGGCGATGGCTACGGCTGCGGCGTCGATCAGCCCGATCATTTGTCGAAGGTCGACCAGGCCACAGGGCGCATGGACCGTGTCTTCCTGTGCTGAGTAGATGGTCACCCCCGCTTCGCCTGCCAACACCACCAAATGCTTCCAGTGGTATTGTGCCAGCAATTTCTCAGCCGCCTCTGCACCTGTTGAGGCACCAAGGCGCCGTCGCATCAATTCGAGACCCTGCGATTGAAACAGAATCCAATCAACGCCTTCAGTGCGGTGAAGACCGGTGAGTTTTGGGTCGGCGATGACGGGGATGTTGTTGTCCCTCGCAGCCGCAAACAATCGTTCGGCACCTTGGTCGGTGATCACACCTTGACCGTAATCAGAAGCGATGAGAGCGGATGCGCCGTCCAAATCTTCGATGGCTTGCTCATAGAGGGCGTTCGAAGCCTCTTCTGGTACCGGTGCGTCTTCTTCTATGTCCCATCGGAGCAAGAGTTGTTCATCGCGAATCAGGCTTTCCCGCGAGGCCAACATCCGTGTTTTGACCGTGGTGGTTCTGTCCTCAACAATGGCAATGCCGTGGGTTGTCACGCCTTCGGCTTCAAGCGATTCAATGATGCCAAGCCCAGCGCTGTCATCGCCGACAACGCCGAAGAGATGACTGTCCAGCCCCATTGAACGCAACCCTCGTGCTACGTGAGCGGCAGCACCAACGTCCTCTTCTCTTGATGTTTCACGCAAAACGGGAACGGGCGCTCTCGAGTTGAGATTGTTGGCGTAACCGTGAATGTAGCAGTCCATCATCACGTCACCGATAAGGACAATCTTACCCGACTCATCCGAACGCAAATGGCGTTTCAAGGCCGACAAGGTATCGTGCAAATTGGCTTCTTCGTCCGTCATTCCCATGGTATCACCTCAGTGTTCCTCTGTTAACTCATTCATGATGCGCTCGTGTTCTTGGTCCGTGATGTCAAGGGTACCTCGGAGCGTTTTGAGGATGGCGTGTTCGTCAGCCGTGATGACTTTGTCTTTCATCGCAGTTTTCACAGCGGCAGCATACGTTTGATAGTGCTCAGAGACGGGTGTGGTGTTGCGTGCTCGATTTAGGAGTGCGTGATGGGTGACCTGATCTATGCCAAAATGAACTCGAAAGGTATCGAGCAGGTCGATTTCATCCTGGAGAATCTCGCCATCGTCCAGCGCCTGCAAAATCATCTCGAAGTACACCTCCTCAGGTGGTGGAATTTTCAGTGATTTTCTGGCTTCATTTGACAGCCTTCGCACACGCTCAGGGTGCATTCCGAGGAACTCCACGACTTCGTTGAGAAGCGATTGTTCGTCGCGAGTGATTTTACCGTCTTCCCAAGCCCGTGCGTACATTCTCCGGACCAAATCTTCGCCGTTTTGTGCATCCATTGAGGCCATGCCGTGTGGGTTGGAAACGGGTGAGACCAAGGGTGCGTCTTGGAGAATGAGGGCTTCATCAACGCGCGAAAGCAGTTCAAGGATGGGTTCATTGCGGTTCCAGACCTCGGATAACGCCGTAGTTGAGTCGCCTTGTTTTACCTGTTCGCTGAGAACTCGCTCGGCCAGCGAGTTGGCCATCTCTCGTCCAGATTCGGTCAAGGTATAGACACGTTTGCGTTGCTTTCCACCTGGGATGTGCCGTTGAGCGACGGAGAGCAACCCGTTCTTTTCCATGCGCTTCAACGTGCGTGGGATGTGTTTCCGCTGTACGTGGACGGCGGCGGAAATACCCGCTTGGGTCAAGGACGGTGGTGCTTCCCAGCCACCGGCAGGTAATTGTTGGTTCAACAAATGGAGCATTGTGCGCTCTTCGGTTGTCAAGGTCCCAAGATAACCTACCACCATGGGAGCGCCTCAGGCGAGGGTTGAACCGATAGCACATAGGACAATCGGTAGCAAGCGACGGAATCAAAAACAGCCCGGCGATGGAGATTGCATGAGTGGACGGGAGCGGACGTATCGCCCGCGGGCGAGAACCACCCGTCCACTCGGCGAGGGCCGGTCTGCGAATGCACCACCATCAACACCGCTCGACCCGCCAGTCAAGCGCAAGGATGGCTGGTTTGTGAGCGAACCACTTGCCCACCGACTGCATCAGAAAAGTGCACTTGGGCGCCGTGTTGAGGGTGGTCTTGTGCTGACGCCGGAAGAGGTGTTGTTCTGTCATTGGTACCGACACTTACCACTGCCAGGTGGTGACCCATGGTTTGAGTTCTCGCTGAAGCAAGACAACTCGCTGCTCCGGCGGACCATCGCGCTTGATGTGTTGAGAAACGGTGGCGAGCGTGTGGTGCCTGTGGACCACCTCGGTTCACGATTTGCCTCATTGCCCCAAGCAACGTGGGCGATTCGTTGGGAGCGGCATGAGTCGTGGTCTTCGCATCCCGGCCATACGCAGGTTCGTATTCAACGAACACACGATCCGCTCGACTGGGACGAATTGGGTCAGTGGGTTGCTGATGTTCACGGCTTTGACCACCTTGCTGAGTTGGTGGTGATCGACGACGAATTTGACACCACGGTGTACCATTTGTCGTTCATGCAGCCGGCCGGTCACCACCAGCATCTCGGTGATCTCAATGCTCAGCAACAAACGCAAGTGGCAGCATGGTGCAAGGATGGCACCACCGTCGACGGGGGGGTCTTCCTTCCTGTAGGACAGGATTGGCCGCTGCCGTCCATTGGCCTGCCCCATTTTTCGGGACGCTACCTCAGAACCGAAGAGTGGCATTACCTCCAAAATCCCTCCTCACGGTCGGACGGGCTCTTCGCTGCCCTGGTTGAGGCTGGCCTCTTACTACGCCCGGGTTTCAAGTACGGGTGCAGGTGGCGAGCTTACGAGGATGACATCGAGGTCGCACATGCACCCTGGTTGATTCAACCCCGTTCGGAAGCACCTGATAATTGGGAGGAGGTTTGCCTTGCTGTTCGATTGGCAGAGGGTGTCAACAAACGATGGCTGTGCGCAGATCAACACGGCGACGCTTCATCGTTTCTCAACATCAAACGCGTCGGCTGATGACGCATCGTCCAGTATACGCCCCCACGCGTCTTCCGTGGTTTCCTGGGCTATGGGAACCGACTGTCCCGTCGTCTTCTGCTCGTCCTCGTGATGGGTCGGTGCTCGGGTGCTGACAGCCCCGGCCAAGGACGAAAGGGCCAACACCAGAAACATCACCCCAATCACCCGGCCGGGTTCTGTCCAAATCATCCACCATTCGTCAGCCTGCGTCGTGGCCTCCAATTCAATCTCAACCGTCCATTCCACGCCTTCTTGCGTCATGAGGTGGACCGTACCAAAGATCAGCATGTTTTCCGATAACAACCCGCCAGGTTCGACCGTCAGCATGTACGTATCATCGCCGTTGAGGACAATGGACGTCTCGCCTGAGGCGACTCGGCTCAGTGGACCGTCCACGACCACGCTGTAGCGCTGCTGACCTTCTCCCATGGATTCGAGGGGGATGCTCAGGATGGTTGGTTGAGATGGATGCACGGTTGCTTCAAACAACGAGGGGACCGGTATGCGTTCAAACACCTGCACGGTATGCTCAATGTTCACGCTGTCGCCATCGCACGTGATGGTCCCGCGCAACATTGCCGTGGACGGGGCAACACCTGGGGAGGAATAGGCCAATTCGTAGCCGGTGTTTGTCCGAACGAGGCTGACGCCACGTCCGTCGGAGGAGGTGAGGCTCGCCGTACACTCAGCAACATCACCAATGAGGTCGATGTTGGGCGATTGCTCCGGCAAAACGGTGCTTCCATGGTCGTCCATGTTGACCTCGAATCCGGATGAACAGGATGGAGCGTCGAAGGACACGGTCACGTTGTCTTCCCCGTTGATGGTGGCCACCCAAGGCACCAACACGCCGTCATGGGTCCGGATGGTTACGCCCTCGGCACCAAAGGTGGTGTTGTTGAGAAAGAGGTCGGAGGCTTCACCCTGGTTGGATCCCCGAACCAAATCATCGCCCTCATCGGCTTCGATGACCTTCAACCACGGCGTGTTGGGGTTGGTGTTGACTTCGTTTCGTTCCATATCGCCGACACTGAGATCCTGGTACGACACCAACACACCGTTGCCCGGTAAGCGTGAGTCATAGCCGGAATCGGACCGACGTTCAATGAACACAGCTTCATCCTGAGCAATCGGGATTTTCAGGATGGAACCTCCCTCACTGACACCAACGAGTGGCACCGTTGGCCCAAGGCATGGATTCGCGGCTGCATCAGGCCACTCGAGATTGAGTGTCTCAACTCGCTGTGGGCGAACCAGTTCAACATTGGCACCCGTGGGCATGGCGGGCCATCGGCCTCCACCGTTCCAATTTCCACTGGCCATGATGTCCCAATCCCCGGGACCTTTCCATGATTGAGCATTGACTTCATCGTGGACGGGGTAAAGATCGATGGCACCCATCTGGTGCAACATTTCGTGAATAATGGTGCCAATTCCACTGGTTCCTGTTTGGAGACTCGCCATGGTGTAGTGGCCAATCGAGAGGCCGTCCCCTAGCTCAATGGGCGATTCAAATTCGGTGTAATGGCTCCAAATTCGGTTCGAGACTCCGGGGTTTTCTTCTTGTCCTTTTGTGGTATGGAGGACCATGAAACGGTCAATGTTGCCGTCGCCATCGAGGTCATACCTCGCCCAATCAACGATTTGTTTGGTGTCGAGAACGGCCTCTTCTGCCAGTGCACTGGGCAGGAAGCGACCGTCCGACCCCGTGTCTTTCCCGCTTTCATCGCGGCCGTAATCACTCATCGCTCCGGTCGCTCGTACGACCGTTTGGTGCACGTCAATCTCCAGTTGGGTGACGCCACCTGAGAGTTGCTCCATGTAGGGGACTACGGCCTGGTCTAGCATCGTTTGGGCTTCCTCAGGACCCCAGCCTTCCCCAGCCGGGTTTTGCTCAAAGTCAACCACCACCACCAACCATGATTCGTTGTCTTGGAGGGGGAGTTGCGGAGTGCTTTCTTCGCTCTGGTTCACAACTTGCTGTGTCAACCATGATTCGACGGTCTCCTCATTGAGAAACATCCAGATGGACGCACCGATGAACAGGAAGGCCATGAGCGTTGCAGCGACCCTCCTCATGGAAGGTTCTCAACGGATGAGTGTTTGAACCTTCGTTGCGTTTGTATGTTTACACTCAAGTTCTACTGAGTGCTTGGGTAGAGCACATGGTCGATGTCCAAGTAGTTGGATGACCAATGGTTGAGTTCTTGGCCTTTGACCTCAACTGCCTTGATGTACTGGTTTTCCTCGATCAACTTGGCCAGGTTTTGCTGCCGTGCGCTTTCGGTAAACAGCGATGGAAGCGTGTTCAATCCAACACGCACGTCGAGGTTTGGTGTTGGATTAGTAACCCGATGGTTTTGGATGGCCATGAGATTGAGGCCGTGGAGGCGTATGCCGAGGCGATCGATGTTTTCGGTGAAGGGCTTCGGACAAGGCTTGCCATCGCAACCTGTGATGACGGCATCGGTGATACTGGCTTGAATAAGGTGCTCCAAAACTGAGGTTCGTGCAGATGATGAAGTGCAGATGCCATCGACCAACACGGTTGAGCAGCCCTCAACATTGGCGTTACCGTGATGTGCATTGGCTCCTTCACATGAACAGTCCACCAAAGCGATGCGTTGCCGTCGCCCCTCCCTGTCCAACCGCTCCACGGCATACCCCTGAGCCAATGGTTGAGCCTTCAGCCACCGTTGCCCAATCAACTCAGATGAGGTCCAGTAGGTGGCGAGTAACGGGAGAAGCAGCGGTTGTGCATGGTCAGGTGTGGAAAGGGCCAACAACAGGCTACCAACGCCGTACAAACGAAGTCGCCATACATCGGCCGTTGTCCGATTTACAACACCGAGGCGCCCCATCACGACCAGAGCAGTCCACGTGGACATCACGACCATGATGGCCCAAACACAAAACGCTGCGACGAGTAACATGTCAATGGCGCTGTATTGAGCGGCCAACCCTGCGTTGTTGTGTTGGGTGAACCCTGCAGCATAAAGGGCTGGAAGCCAGTAATTGACCAGCATGTATACGATGCCCACCAGTCCAACAGCAAGGGCAAGCATCCACGTCCGCAACGCACGGTATTCACCCGGCAACAATCCGGGTTTTGAGAACTGAAGGACGTGAAAGGCGATAAGCGGTAAGGAGGAGAGTACAGCCAACAGCAGCGAAGTCAGCCATCGAACAGCACTCCATTGTGCAGGGTCGTAGACGTTCAGGCATTCGCCCGGGCACGGTTTGAGGTTTTGCAGAACAATGTCGAGCACATCGTCGACCATGACGGACCATGCAAGCGTGAACAACGAGACGGTGGCAAAGACAACCGTTGTCCTCCACGTCAACTCGTTCAGGTGAACCTGTACGGGTCGTTGCAGGTCCTGTTCGAGAAGGACCGCCATGGTGCTTCACTCAAACAAGGTCGGTGTATTGCTTGGGAGCTCGTGCTTGAACGATGGTTCTGTACACACCGTAGATGGCCCACAGGGTCAACATACCAGCCACAAGGCCGTAGCCCCATGGTTGGCCGCTGTCGACGAGGTAAGCAAACAACACCGCAAGGGCGGCGGCCAGTGCACCTCGGCGAAGGCCTTGTGGGACGGCGAGGCTCTTGTCCAGATGGGTTGGACCTCCACCGAACTTGCGCTCGTAGAATTCACCTTGGATGACTGCGGCGATGATGATCATGGACAGCGTCGTCCAATAGTAGAGGTTGCCGTTTGCGAAGAAGTCGTGTGCAATGCCTTCTTGACGCTCCGCCTCAACGGCCTCCGGGTCTTCTTCAGCAACGAACAGTGAATCGTAATCACCCACGCTGATCGTGCGGAGCGAAATGTCCTCATCGGTTGCGATTTCGGTTGCACCCGGTGCGGAAACGGTGAAGGTCAGGATGTTCCACTTGTCGTCTTCGTTGGGTGCACCGTCGCCGTTGACAGCGTTGCCGACCAGTTGGAAGTTTGCGGGTCCCGCGTCTTCGCTGGGAGCCGTCCATTGGACAACCCAATCGTTGCCTGGCTCGGATTGGGAAAGAGCACCCGGTTCATCGGGTACCGATTGGCTACCCTCGCCTGCGGTGAGTGTGCCGATTCCTCCATCCCAGAAGAGGAAGCCACCACCGTCGTTCGAGGCGTGTTGAAGGCTGATCGTAAACTCGTATGTTTCGCTGACGTTGTATGCGCGAGGGACGCCCGACACCGACACCACGACTTCCGTCGATGGAGCGCCGCCACCGTGGCATGTGCAGCCAGTTTCGATGACAAGGTTGCCACCACCGGCGTCCCAAGGGGGGCCGTTTGGATTGCCCAAGACCGGGGCGACGAGCATCAAAGAGAGAACAACCATCAACGAAATGTTACGGAAGTTGCGACGCATCGTCTCACCTGTTTTTTTCCACCGGTCCCCGCTCTTTCAATGTTGCTTCATGATGCGGGTTCAACACCGTGTTCAAATTTCTTTGATGGCGTTGTTCAAACCGGTCATCATGGCCTTGCCATCGCCAAAGAGCATCATGGTCTTGTCCATGTAGAAGAGGTCGTTGTCAACACCGGCGTAGCCTACCGAGAGGGAGCGCTTGATGATGACCACCGTTCGTGCCTGATCGGCGTCGATGATGGGCATGCCCGCAAGTGGGCCTTCGCCCGTACGTGCGGCAGGGTTGCACGTGTCGTTGGCACCAATGATGACGGCGACATCGCACTCTGGGAATTCAGGGTTGATTTCATCCATCTCGATGAGTTGCTCGTAGGGAACGTTGGCCTCAGCCAAGAGGACATTCATGTGCCCGGGCATTCGGCCAGCAACTGGGTGAATGGCGTACTTGACCTCGGTATCGAACTTCTCTTCCAGCAAATCACCGAATTCTTTCACCTGATGTTGGCATTGAGACACGGCCATACCGTAGCCTGGGACGATGATGACCTTTTGAGCGCCATCCACCATCATGGCGACTTCATCGGGATCTGAACCAACCTTGGTTCGGGTCACCGTTTCCTTTGTGGTTCCTCCAAAGGACTTGAACAACACATCTGGCAGCGTTCTGTTCATGGCCTTGCACATGATGAAGGTCAAGATCAATCCCGAAGCACCGACCAGTGAACCTGCGACGATAAGGACAGGATTGCTGATGATGAATCCAGTGAAGGCGGCTGCAATACCCGAAAGCGAGTTGAGCAGCGAGACAACCACGGGCATGTCGGCACCACCGATGGGAAGCACGAGGACAATCCCGAGCAGGCACGAGATGCCGATAATGGCCCAGAGGTAATTCGTGTTCGTTGGTTCGCCAATGGCCATTACGATAAGGGCGAGAACGCTCAATGTAAGGAGGACTTTGACAGGGTTGAGCCACGAAGGACCCCACGTGGGTGTGCTGAACCACTTCCCGAAGATTTCAATGCCACCTTTGAGTTTGAACATGGCCAAGATGGAGCCGGTCAGGGTCATCCATCCGACAAGGGCGGAGAGGCCTGCAGCGAGCATGATGACTTGAAGCGTCAATCCTTCAGGAACGACGGCAGAGCCTTCGATGTACTTCCAAGTCTCGGAGAGGGCCACCAAGGCTGAAGCTGCGCCACCAAATCCGTTGAACAGGGCCACGAGTTCTGGCATCCCGGTCATTTCGACTTTGATGGCCATGATGATGCCGATAACGGAACCGACCACCAGGCCTGCGATGATGAGTTCCCAGTTCATACCGCCGGATGCGAGTTGCATGTCAACGATGGTCGTCAACACTGCCACGAGCATGCCCATGGCGCCGTATTGGTTTCCGCGAGGAGCCGTTCGGGGGTGACCCAGTTTTTTCAAACCGAAGATGAACAGGGCCGCAGAGAGCAAATAGCCGAGGGGAATCCATGCTTCCATCTCAAGCCCTCCTGTTCTTGCCGGCAATCATGTTCAGCATCCGGTTGGTCACAGCGAACCCACCGACGACGTTGATCATTGCAAGGACCAAGGCTACGAAGGCTAACAGCCCCGAAACCAAGGTGTCGCCACCAGCATACGCCACGTTGGCACCGAGCAGGGCACCCACGACACTGATCCCGGAAATGGCGTTGGCACCGCTCATCAACGGTGTATGGAGCGTGGCCGGAACCTTGGTGATGAGTTCAAATCCAAGGAAAATAGCGAGCATAAACAAGGTCAAGTTAGCGATCAGTGAGGCTTCCGTAATCATTCAACCACCCCCGCAAGGCGAGTTTGCTTTGGATGAATGGCGCCGTCTTTGCAGATCAGCACGCCACCCATGCCGTTCACGTAGAAATCGGAGCCCTCAGGCGCACCGACAAGGATGTCGTCCTCGTCAGAAATCACCACTGCTCCCGTTTCCTTGTCGACCAGTGAAGTGAAGAAGGTCGTCAAGTTGTTTGAGTAGAGCATGGAGGCTGTGTTGGCAAGGGTGCCAGGGAGATTGGATGTTCCAACGATGATGACACCGTTCTCGGTGGTGATGACTTCGCCTTGGACGGTGTCCTCGCAGTTTCCTCCAACATCGGCGTTCATGTCGACCACAACGGCACCAGATTTGAAGTTGGCAACAGCCGAAGAGGGGACGGTGATGGGAGCGGGGCGACCAAAAATTCGGGCCGTGGTGACGATGATGTCAGCGTCAGCGGCGACACCACAGACCGTATCGTTGACTTTCTGGATAAACTCTGGAGTCAGCGGCTTGGCGTAGCCGGATTCATCCTCAAAGTCGTCCATCCCGTCAACTTCAATGAAGCGTCCTCCGACGGACTCAATCTGCTCTGCAGCAGACTTACGAACATCGGAGGCGAACACGACGGCGCCAAGTCGCTTGGCGGTGGCGATGGCTTGGAGGCCTGCGACACCGCTGCCCATGATCACGACCTTTGCCGGACGAATGGTACCTGCCGAGGTGGTCATCATCGGGATACCCTTTGGCACTTGAGCGGCTCCAAGGAGCACGGCTTTGTAGCCTGCCAAGTTGTCTTGGCTGGAGTTCACGTCCATGGATTGTGCACGGGAAAGGCGCCGTGGAATCATGTCCATCGAGAGGAGGGTGATGCTGGCGTCCATGCAGGCCTTGACGTATTCTGGGTGGCGGAACGGGTCGGAGACACACGCCAGGTTGGTCCCTGCTGCGATGCCATCAACACCAGGGAAACGGATGCAAACAATGTTCTCACAAGCCAATGCTTCGGCTCGAGAGACAACGGAGGCACCAGCTGCCTCGTATTCCGCATCATGGTAGTTGGCGGCGTGTCCTGCACCGGCTTCGATGAAGACCTCGAATCCTGCCTTGGCGAGTTTCTTCATGCTTGATGGAACGATACCAACACGGGTTTCGCCTTCGGGCTCTTTTGGGACACCAAGTTTCATGCTTTCACCTACGAACGGCACCTCCGAAAGGGTAGGTGCAAATCGGCCACTTGAAGGAGGTTTTTAGATGCCACGCCTGCCAATGTTGCACCCTGTGTTTCGACCACAGTGAAACAAGACCAGCGCCCCTTACCATTTGACTTATGGACTGAGCGCCTTAGGTCGTAGGTGATAGGTGAAGACCATGGCGAGCGGACGGCGGAAAATTGCAGTGATTGGGGCAGGAAATGTAGGCGCTACCTGTGCATTTGTGCTTGCGCAGATGAAGGTGGCCGACATCGTTCTCCTCGACATTTACGAAGGCTTCGCAAAAGGGAAGGCTCTCGACATGTCTCAAAACGCCAACGTCCTGAACTACGACGGAACCATCACGGGCACGGCTGATTACAACGACATTGCAGGTGCCGAAGTCGTCGTTGTCACATCAGGATTCCCACGTCAACCCGGCATGACCCGAGAGGATCTCATCGGCAAGAACGCCGACATCGTCTCACAGGTTGGAGCAGGCATCAAGGAACACGCACCCGATGCCGTGGTCATCGTGGTCACCAACCCGCTCGACTTGATGACCTACCACATGCAGCAAGTCACAGGATTCCCTCCCGAGCGAGTCATCGGCCAGGCCGGCGTCCTCGATAGTGCCCGAATGGCTCATTTTATCGCGCTTGAACTCAACTGTGCAGAGGAGGATGTATCGCCCATGGTGCTTGGGGGTCACGGCGACACGATGGTGCCGCTTCCTCGGTACACCACGGTAGGTGGCATTCCCATCACTCAACTCATGTCTGAGGAACGCATTGAAGCCATCAGTGCCCGCACAGCCGGTGGCGGTGGAGAAATCGTCAAATTGCTGGAGCGAGGCTCTGCTTTCTATGCCCCTGGTTCTGCCGCTGCGGTGATGGCAGAATCCGTCTTGAACGACCGACGACGCCTGATTCCGGCCTCATGCCTTCTGACTGGACAGTACGGTTTGAGCGAAGTGTACATCGGCGTTCCTTGCATTATCGGTGCGAACGGTGTTGAACAAATCTTTGAGCTCGACCTTACCGATGATGAACTCTCCTCGCTCCAGGGTTCGGGTGAATTCTACAAGGGTCAACTCAAGGATGTCTTGGGCTACTGAATACGCTCAAGCACCAAACTGTGGCTCGTTCCCACCGTGGTGGCGTTTTCCGCATGATTCTCAACTCTGGATAACCGACGGCCCAACTTCCCTCTGCTTCGCATTCTTGTCAGGACTTCCTGGCCGACATAGCATCCTTTCTGTGGATGAACCAAATCGCCCAATCCACAAGCGAGTGGATGCACTTTGGAAGTGATCTCGTGTCCGTAAAACGGTACCATGTTGGCAATTCTGTGCTCCGTCCACTCGTCTTCCGTCCACGTTGGTTCTTGCTCCAATTTTTTGGGGATGATGTACATCGTGCCAAAGTGACTTTGATGGACGGTGGTTCCCGACGGATGCGGTTCATCGGGGAGCCCGATGAAGACATCGTTGAGATCTGAGATGTCACTAATGGAGATGGGTTGACCGAGAATCCGATCGCTTAGGTGCTTGATGAGTTGGTTCTTTTGCGGGTGAAAACCCACCAGCGCTACATTTTCGCCGACTGGAATCACTTCACACACATCGACAATCTGTGCCGCTCGGCTGGTGAACACTGTGGTACAGGGGCCGGTGACGAGGTTGGTTGAGAGTCCGTTGATGAATTCAAGAATGTGTTCACCCTGCAAAAGCAGCGTGTAGGCTTCATGCCGTGCCATGCCCATGGTGGGTCCTCAAGAGAAGGATTCGCCACAGCCACACGATGAGCTTGCATTCGGGTTGTTGATTTTGAACCCGCCACCCATCAATCGGTCGACATAGTCGATTTCAATGCCGTTGAGAAGATGGCTCGAAGCAGATGGAACGAGGACGCGGAACCCATTGATGTTCAGTTCTTGGCAGGGTGTTTCGGTTGATTCAACGATTTGCAAGTCGTACATGTAGCCGGAGCAACCACCGCTGAGAACACCCACCAACAGGGCGTGGCTGCGGTCATCGCCGAAGGCGTCTTCAAGCATCGACGTTGCCTTGTCCGTCATGGTCAACGAGACATCAACAACCTCGGGGGCGTGAACTTGCAAAGTTGGGGCTGAGTCGCAGGTGCCGCAGTCCATGTTTGCTCCACCTCGCCACCGTTTTTCAATGTGACCACTTTTTCGAACGCATTCATCGCTTCTTCCGCTTCTTGTCGAGGGCCTTCTGGAGAATATTGCACCGCCGGATTTGGTCCTTTGCACGTCGCTTTGCTTCATCGCTTAAGCCCCTAGGCATCGCTTGTTCAAAGCACTTGATGGCGTCGTTGTATCGCTCCATTTCTGCATAAGCAGTGCCCATGTTGTACAAGGTCTCGCCTCTGACTTCGGTTGGGCGAATAAGCATGGCTTGGTGGTAGGATTCTACACATTTAGGATAGTCCTCAAGGAAGTAGTATGCATTGCCGCGGTTGTTGAGGATGCGGATGATCATGGCATCATCGCCCGCAAAGGCGGGTAGTGCTCGGTCAAAACACGAGAGGGCTTCCTTGTACTTCTTGTCATCAATGAGTTGCACCCCTTGGTTAAACCACGCCACGTCTTGGTTCGATATTGCGTTCGATGATGTGGATTGTGGAGTGTTGACGGAGACTGTTTGAGATGCGTCGAGGGCTGCCTTGGCCAAATCAACTTGAGGTGATGGTTCTGCTACGGTCTTCGGCTGTGGCTCCATCGGCGTGAGGAGAAGGGCAGCATCAGCTGCAGCAGCGACGGGTTCAGATTGAGGCGTGGCGTCTTGAATGACGACAGGTTGTGGTGCGGCGAGGAGGTCGGGAGCGGCCGTGGCGGGTTCGTCGTTGGTCACCGCAGTTGGCTCGGCTTGCACGTGCTCCTCAATCAGGGGCGTTTGGAGAACGGTTGTTGATGATGCTTCGGTGGAGGTGCCACCCATAGCAGATGCTTTGGCGTGGCATTTCGCAGCCGTCTCCAAATCACCGGCTTGCTCAAGCGATCGAGCAAGGCCAGTCCAGTGGTTTGGTTCACTCGGCTCTTGCTGAATCAGTGATTTCCACATCA
>DAET01000044.1 GCA_002497765.1 Euryarchaeota archaeon UBA486 | reverse complement strand
ATCTGTTCACCGGCTTGGACGTCAACTACACGTGCTTCAAGCCGGGTCCGGGCGCCACTGGATTCCACCTGCTCGAGCACCAGGTTGGCCTCACCGTCGGCAAGGCCACTGTTGGTGATGAGGGCAGAGACTTCGATGAGATCCCCCTGATGGATATCCGAATTCGGTTTTATTTCAATGTTGGAAATGCTGTAAACAGGGACGCGTTGTTCCAAATTCCAAACTCGAAGCGGGGCGTTGATGTCGTTGTACACAGCGTCGATGGACAAGCCTGCTTCGTCATCGCCCGTTACCCAGATTCGGAGTTCAACAGCCTTGGTGCGGAACGCAGGAATCATCAGGGCATCAACATCCAACGTGCATCGAACAGGGATGGATTCACCGTTGCGTCGCTCTCCTAGAATTTCGAGTGGGAGGCTCCCGTTGTCAAACACATAGGAGTTCAAACCCAATCCTGCTTCATTCAACGACCAGTGCAAACGAAGACTGCTTTCATCCAGTTGAGCATTTTCGTCCAGCCTCAGTTCAAACTGAAGGTCCTTCCAGTCCTCTTCAGCCAGCATCGTGTTGAAACCTGGCCGGTCAACGGCCGCCACACGGGGAGCTTGGTTGTCGACGATGAACCAAACAAAAGCCGCATCATTCCCTCTATAGACGGCGCCGTTGGGAGCATCGCGAAGGTCGCCGTACAGCCCATAGGTTCCATCGACCAGCGGTGCGAGCATGGAGCCTTGGAAGGTACCGTTGATGACGTCTGCTTCGAGATTGTTCTCGCCCAGCGTTAATTCCACATCGAGCGGCTGGCTTGGTGAAGTTCCTGTTCTGTACCACACCAAATCACCCATGACGTCGAAGGTCGTCCGGGGTTGCACCCAGTACCCGAGGGAATCGTTGGCTTCGTTGGGCAGCGCAATCCGAATGGAATCGGGGTCAATGGCCAGTTCTCCAGAGAGGCGCCAGCTCAACGGTTCAAGCATGAAACGGTTGGATTGACCCGACTGATCGAGCAGACTAATCTGCGGCACACGAACCACCGAAAGGTCGGGATCGTAGCCCCATTCGACCATGAAGTGAACCACAAATTCGCCGTTTCTGGAGAACAAATCCTCGGCATCCGCCGGTACCAAATCGCACGATTCAACCTCAACATAGGCGTTCATGGACTCGCAAACTCCCGTTGTTTGGTTCCAGTGAATCGCTGCAGGCTGCGCCGTGTTCGCAGCCAACTCCAGAACGATTTCGGAGAGGTCATTGATGCCGTTTTGTTCCCAAACAGGAACACGGAGTTCGTAGGTCTCTTGGGGATGGAGCCAGGGCGAAACTTGGCCGTCATTCCAGCCAAGCGATGTCGCACCGAGCGAAGGTGCACCGTTGGTGTTCAGTTGAACATTGAACATGGGTTGGCTGATACTTCCCCCGTCGGCCATGATGTGACCGGCGCTGTCAGCAATTTCCAACCATCCAAGGAAATAATCGGCCTGTGAGGCTTTTGAGGTGTCGACGGTCGTGGAATATTCACCCATGAGCAAGGTCAAATTTTCTGGTAATGTGAGTGGACGCACCACCACCTCATCGGCATCCATGACGCCGTTTTGATTCCCATCGTTGATCCAAGATTGCCAGAGATGAAGGTTGGCATGCGTTGGCAGATGCGGGCGGTCAGCAACGGTGAAACTGAGCGGCGTTCGAGGTGCGACATCCCGACTGTCAAACGGCTCAACGGAACTGCTCATAAGGGTCGGAGGGACATTATCGAACAGGAAGGTCAGCGTGTCGGGGAGGGAACTCACGACGCTCTGTCCTCGGAGTGGCACGACCTCGACGCCCAAGGTCATGGATGAACGTCCCATTGGAACCGTGTAGGGGAAGAGAGCAACACCGTCCTGAAGCAGGGTTGTGGTGGCGTACTCGTTTCCATCGACAAGGAATCGAACGAGGGTTTGGCCCGAACGAGGCTTCCCTTCGGTGGTGTTTTCGAAGCCCAATTGAACTTCCATGTGAACCACCTCACCCGCTCTAAGGTACGGGAAGGCTGCAGAGGAGCGAATGCCGTTGTTGGAGAGAACCGACCAGGATTTGATCTCAACATCGTTCTCCACACCGTTATCAAGACCAAGACCGAAGACCTTGGACACCGGGAGGAGCGGCCCGGACGACGAGATGAGGCTCACCGACATGGTGGCTGCTGCTTCATCATCCCATCCATCGGGGAATCGGAAATGATGCATGACTTCGAGGAACTGCCCAGAGCCGACGACGGAAATTGAACCCGAGGTCCCTTCGTCAAACCAAATCAACGCCGTTCCCGTTGCCGTGCAAGCGGCCAATGAGGTCGAGGTGATGGGAAGGGAAGCGATGGGGCACTGAAGTTTGGATTGCTGTTGAGCACCAGAAAGGTGGAGTTCCACCAACCATGACGACTGCTTGGCGTGCGTCAGTGCATCCGTGATGCCCAGCGGGGTGAAGTCAAAACTGGCCACCGACTCAACCCAATCCAAACCGGGGACCAGCGTGTCGGTCACGTTGTGGACCGTTAATTCGAGCGCCTTGACGGAAGCTTGTGATTCCATGTCCATGACGCCCAGGGCTACCGACCCGGTTCCGTCGAGGCGAAGCGGGAGGGTGACGGTGCGTTGGCCAAGGGCAGGGATGGCCGAAGAAAGGGCATGGTTCAGCCCCAGTACGAGTGGATGTCCTGCGTTGAGCGACATGCTCACATCTGCATCGTACGGAGCAAACACACCGCCAACCAACAAGTCCTCTGAAGACAACGAGGACCCAATGCGGACTTCGACGGTCGCCATGGGGAGACCTGCAGGGCCGTGCTGACCGGAAGCTTGGGCGAGGGCGTTGTTCAGCGTCGTCAGTTCACTCGCAGTGAGCGAGACGATGGACAAATCGTTGATGTTGTCCAAGTTGCGGCTCAAAATGTCTTGGCCGTTCACCGCCATGGCGAGGAAGGGGCTGGCAAGGGTGCCCGAGGGCGAGGCTACGGCAAACGAGAAGGCATGCACGCCGCGGGTGGGCACGGCCACTTCAAGGGAGGCAGCGTTGGCCGGCTCAATGGCGTAGGTGGTCCACATGTCATCCGTGATCAAGGTGTTTTGAAGCCCGAAGACCCCGTGGCCTGCACCGTCAAGCGACCATTCGTTTGCTCCGTCGAGTCCAACATCGAGTCGGACACCGTCCGGGATGGAGGTTCGAATCAACTCGGCTTGGAAATCGCTCCATGTGAACGTCCCACCGCCCGTGGCATTCACCATACGGAATTGAATCATGTACGCTGGTTGCTGTAATTGTTCTCTGCCCACGGCGTTGATGCTCTGCCAAGACTGACCCGCATCGAGGCTGTACTGCAACATCCCTGCTCCCGTGTGGGTGCTGTTGGTGTCGATGGCCGAGAACCCGCTTCTGACATGGTAGGTATCGGACAACACCGAGGTGGAACTGGTAATCGCCCCGTTGGACCAACTTCCTCCTTGGAGGGTCCAGCCTTCGTCGGTTGGATCGCTGTCAAACGATTTGTGCAGGTGACCGTTGAGTGACCAACTTCGGATCTCGGAGGTCTCACCGTCGGGCGCCTCTTTCATGTGCACCTTGAATCGGAGCAGGGGGTGCGCCTGGGCATCGATCATGCCCAAATCGGCCCACGTGCTGGTCAGCCGCTCAAAACCGGGAACTGGACTGGACGTCGAAGCATCGAGCACTTGCCATTCAAACACGGAGCCGGGGTAGATTCGAGCATCCATGTGCAAAAGCCCGTGGGCAAGGTGTTCACCTCGTCCGAGGAGGGAGGGTCCAAAGACATCTGAGGTCCAATTCCCTTCGCCGTTTCCGGAGCCCCCACTGGGTGTGATCACGATGTCGTCCACCCACGCCGTGTCCGAACCGGAATTCACGCTCCCGTCCTTCACGTACTTCCAGGTGAGGGTTTGTGCAGTGGCTGGAATGGTGAAGGCTTGGTTACCGTTGTTGACGGTCCCTGACCAGCGGTAATTGTAGCCGCTGTAGCGAGAACATCCCGTGTTGTCGATGCAGAACAACAAGTAGTCGAAACTGCCCTCTGAGGACACGCTGTAGCGGAAGGTCCCCGTGGAGGCGGGGAGTTGAGACACGTCCAGCGTCAATCGGGATTCTTGATTGTGGCTGATGGTGCCTGCTTTTGCCAGTTTGGCTCCCCCGAGTCGGGTGTCGGAAACGATGGCCCAGTTTGAACTCCCAGAGCGAGTCCATTCTGGGGCGAAACTCCCGGACTCGAAATCATAGGACCAATCCTGTGGAAGAATCTGAAGTGAGGACTTGTTTACATCCATGCCGTCGTACACAGCGTTTTGGTCAAAGTCCCCAACATCTGTGAGGACGGTGCCCATGGGATTGTTGAGGGTTCCCGCCTCAAGATCGACATCGAGCGATTTGATGGCGTGGCCGTCCGGCACACTGACTTCGACCCGTTGATTGGCGCCGTCAGGCCATGAACCGATGGTGAGGGTTTGCAGTTGACCAAGCGGGGTTGACTCAACCACGGAAGGTGCATCAAGGGTCGGGCTTCCATCGTGGTGGGTCGCTGGGACCAACGAGAGCAGGAAGATGAGAACCAAACCGACGGCCAGTGCCCCAGCGCCACGGCCTGTTCTCATACCTGCCCTACGGCCCCTTCAAGGTCTAAAGGGTTGGGCCCACGAGTCTTCCTCAGTCCGGTGCGAAAGTCAATAGATGGCGGACCAAACCACGGGCCATGGATGTTGAGGCGTTGAAGGCCGAAGCTGGCAAAGCTGCCTGTGATTATGTCACTGAAGGCATGAACGTCGGCCTCGGCACGGGCTCAACCGTCAAGTACACCATTCTCGAACTCGGCCGACGCGTCGCCGAGGAAGGTCTGAGCATCGTTGGCGTGCCGACCTCCATTGCCACGCGTGACTTGGCCTTGGAAGTGGGTATCCCGCTTGCCGAACTCGACGACCTGGACGGGCTTGACGTGGTCATTGACGGCACCGATGAGTTCGACCCGTCGTTTCAACTCATCAAAGGCGGTGGAGCGGCGCTTCTGCGAGAAAAAGTGGTCGCACAATCTTCCAAACGCATGGTGGTGGTGGCGGACGATCGAAAGCAAGTCAGCACGCTCGGGGCATTTCCACTCCCCATCGAGGTGACGCCCTTTTCCTACAACACGACCCGGCGGGCCATCGCCAAGGTGTTGGGATGTGAAGTCGTGATGCGACAATCAGGAGAGGCGTTGCTCACAACCGACAACGGGAATTACATCGCCGACGCCCACACCGGTGCGACCATCGCCAACCCAGTCAAGGTGGAAGCATCCCTGCTGGCGCTGGCCGGTGTGGTCCAAGTTGGCTTGTTCAGCAACATGTGTGACGTCGTTGTGATGGCTTCCGGCGACGGTATCACGGTGCTCACGAAGCAGGATTGAACCTGTTTTCAGCACCGGCGTGCATCAAGCGTTAAATAGACGAGGCAGAAGGCGAAGTTGGGCCTGTAGCTTAGTCAGGTAGAGCGACGGACTCTTAATCCGTCGGTCGCGGGTTCGAACCCCGTCAGGCCCGCCACGAATCACCCAACCAGCGTGCCTCCACCAACCTGCACGGGACCGGCCCGAAATTGTGGGAGTCCTCACTGGCCAGCGGGTCGGGATTGTCCCCCACGAGAAACAAATCACCGTTTGCTTCGATCCTCAGCACTCGCTTCACCATACGGACCTCCGGCTTGAGCGGGTG